>NZ_CP151949.1:5495515-5831031 GCF_038592965.1 Paenibacillus sp. FSL L8-0158
AGAATCAGCGAGGGACTCGCGCCAAATTACGGATTGAAGCAGTAGTCCTGCCAAACCCAGAATTCCAACAGTCATTCCGATCCAGACAAAAGCCGTTCCCGCCCCTGCTAATCGGATCAATACTCCCCCGGCAAGCGGCGAAACGACCATGATTGCTCCAATCACGGTACTTTGGATACCGAAGACGCGTCCTACCATATCAGCAGGGGTTTTGGCTTGTAATATATAGTTCTGGGTGATAATGTACAGGCCGTTGCCCACGCCCAGCACGGCCCCGATCATAAGCAGTACGGGCCATCCTGTTCCGGGTTGCGCCCAGCCTAAAGCAGCAATAGCTCCGCCAACCAGTACATACCCACCACCGAGCCCCCAGCCTGCGCTTATGCGATTCAAGCGATTAAGCACAAGCATGCATCCGACGGCGCCAGCACCAATGGCCGAAACCAGCCAGCCAAGCAGCGATTCATTACCCGGAGCGAGCACTCGCAGCAGCGTAGGGAACTGGTAGTCGATCATGAGAATGGCGATTAAGCCGAAAAGTCCGAATATGAGCGTATGCAAAAGCATTCGACTGTGCCATAAGAACGCCCAGCCCTCACGCCATTGGTTGAAAAAACGAGATGCGCGGACATGCTCCTCCCGCATTTTGACTTCATCAGCCTCAGGCGCTGTATGCGTAGCCAACTTTCCTTGCTGCTCGGCTACAACAGCTTGTTGGTCTGGGCTGACCAGCGCCGGACCGATTCCGCGCAGCGGCCACAGCAGCAGGCCGGAACAGAGGCGCAGCAATGCATTGAGAATAATGCATGCCTGGGGAGACAACACAGTCAAGGTCATAGCGCCCAGTAGCGGCCCTGCCACTTTGGAGGCCTGATTGACCAACCCATTCAGCGAGGTCGCCCGAAACAGGTCGTCGCTGGCGACTACCGTACGGGTCAAGCCTTGCTGTGAAGGCATTTGAAATACGCCAGCCGCCGCGCGTAGACCGAGCAAAGGCAGCAGCCATACCGGACCCGGGACGGCGAGAATGGCCAGCGTCAATAAGGCAATAGCTGCATCGCAGACGATCATCAGCCGGGCCTTGTGTACCCGGTCAGCTAACGTGCCCGCGATGGAACCCAGCAGCAGACCCGGTAGCGCCATCACTACCGGAATCAGCGCAATCAGCATAGGGTCGGCTTCCCAGCGGTAGGCAACAAGCACCTGAATGGCGATAGCATCAAACCAATCGCCAAAGGAAGCAGCCGTGTGCGCCGCAAACATCCGCCGAAAACGGCCATTGTGCCAAATGCTAGGCGTGGATTGCAGTTCTTTCTTTTCCTTCATTATCTACTCACCCTGCTCTCATTTTCAGCTTTTTTAGCAATAAGAACATTCTAGCGGGTCTATATCAGAGGAAAGTCAGACAGCTAAAACATCAGACGGTAGAAAGTGTTTGTTCCAGCCAGCGCCTTAGCGCTGGACGATGCAGTGTTAAGCTGTTTTCCCGGTCAAGCTGATCATATTGAGCGGTATACTTCTCTTCCAGCGCTGGATAGGAACCGCAAAGCTTCAAGAACGAGCGAATTTGACTTACCGCTTTGATTTTTAGCAATTCCTGTTTAGCCATATCAAGGGTATCCAATCCCTCATCCATCAGCCGCTCGGCGTTATCCACATCTCCAGTACGCAACAGCATAAGTCCGCGCATCATGCGATAACGGCCCAGCTCGCGTAAATACGGAGCCTCCGACAGCATGCCTTCCAGACGATCAGACAGTTCCGCAGCCTTTTCCATATGATTGGCAACCAGATGCATATACATTTCCATCAGTGCAACAGGCATCACAAATTTATCGAGATTATCCCGTTCCATGACCATCATGGTCAGTGGCAGACCTTCCTGTGCGCGTTCAGGTTGTCCATTCTCTACATAAGCCTCCAGAATGTTGAGAATACGCAATTCCCGTTCCTGTTCACTGGACAGCAGCCTGCTGGAAAGCGCACACTCACATAGAGCAAGCCCCTCATCCGTCACCCCTGCTGCGCACATATATAGTAGCAGCATCCAATACAATCGATCTGCCGGAGCAAAGTCCTCCCGTTCCAAGAACCAAGGCACATCCGCCTGTACAAAACGGGTATACATTTGATAAAAGACAGACAATTCAAAACCCATCTGCTCCTGCTGGGCAGCCAACGCTACGATGGAATTCCCCTGTCCCAGCAGCTGGTATTTCCGGAATAGTCCATGTACGGCGTCCTGCACCTCCTGATCGTGCAAGGACGGATGATTCTGTGGCTGCACGTCAGTCAAGGTCAAGCTGTAGCCATACCCTCTAACCGTATGAATACGGAGCACATCCCATGACTTCAGTTTTTTGCGCAATCTGTAGATATGATCATCCACCGTACGCTCCACCGGATACTCCAGCGGCCACACCCGATCCAGCAGTTGTTCCCGGGTGAACACCTGATTCCGGTTATCGTACAGAAAGCGCAACAGCGCAAACTCTTTAGCCAACAACATAACACGACCTGCACTACAAATCACACTGTAACCGTCTGCATCAAATTGCAGTCTGATCATCCACCTCGCCTCCGACATATCGTTTCTTGGCTGCACCCAGCCCTATAAACATAAGCAGAACACTCAGGCATAAGAGCAGTAGCAGCGGAACTGTCCAGCCTTGTGTCGCATCATGCAAATAACCGAACAGCGTCGGTCCTGTCGCTGCCAACAAATAACCAAAGGATTGAGCCATACCAGACAGCTCTGCTGCCTGCTGCGGTGTTCGCGTCCGCAAATTGAAGAACATCATTACTAGCGGGAAAGCAAAACCACCCGCTATACCGATACAAATGACCCAAATCACACTCCACTGTGTAGCCCCAAGCAGAAATCCACCCAGACCGATAAAATACAGGGCAGCCATAATCAAAACCAATACCCGCTGATCCTTCACCCGTGCCGCCCAAATAGGCACAATAAAAGTAAATGGCATTTGCGAAAACTGCAGCACGGACAGCATCCATCCCGCAGTTTCTAAATCCATTCCCTGTCCGCTCATCATTTCGGGAAACCAGGCAGCAGGAACATAGAACAGGGCAGATTGCAGCCCCATAAACAGCGTCACCTTCCAAGCCAAAGACGATTTATACACATTTACAGTTCGGGCAGACACCACCGCTTTATTAGCCGTTTTCCCTGCCTTAAGGAGCTGCGGCACCCAGAGTAAAATACCTACGACACCTACAATCCCCCATATTCCCAAAGCACCTCGCCAGCCCATACCTCCATTTATAGCCAGCGGTATACTCAGCCCGGATGCTGTTGCAGCGACCACGTTCATAGATACTGAATATACACCGGTCATCAGTCCGCTGTTGCGAGGAAACTCCTCTTTGATCAGACTGGGCAGCAACACATTACAGACGGCAATAGCCAGTCCCAGCATAGCAGTCCCGACAAATAATGCGGTCACCCCCAGCGTTGAGCGCACCACAATACCTGCGGTCAACAGCAACAAGGCTGCAAATATAATAAGAGACGACCCGAAGCGGCGCGACAGTTTGGCTACAAAAGGCGACAACAGGGCAAAAGCCAGCAACGGCAATGTCGTTAATAGGCCACTCAGTGTATTCGAAATATGCAAAGAATCCTTAATCAAACCGATAAGAGGTCCTACCGAGGTAATCGAGGCGCGCAGATTGGCACCTACCAGAATGATCCCTACGGCAAGCACCCAAGGACCGGCATGCCACAAAGATTTGTATACCAAAGCTCGTTGGTGTTGCTGTGAACTCATCTCTCCATTCTCCAATCCATCTGTATTATGCTCAAAGGCTCCAACCAAGTGTACGGCTGGAGCCTAGCAATTTTTATCTCATTAAATTATAAAGGCATTCGTGCCATATGCATAGGACGGATCGACACAGAGCCCCAAGTCTCCAAATTCAGCATATAGCTTCATTGAAAAAATAAAAGCTGCCTGAAAGGATAGTTTCCTTTCGAGGCAGCTTTCAGTTCATAACTTCAATGCGACCAGCGCTGCTTAACGTACCAACCAGCCGCCGTCCACCGCCAAGATATGACCGTTCATATAGTCGGAACCCTGACTGGCGAGGAAAACCACAACTCCCATCAAATCAGACGGATCGCCCCAACGACCCGCAGGAATACGCGACAAGATTTCTTGATTGCGATTTTCATCCGCACGGATTGGAGCTGTGTTTGCCGTAGCAATATAACCCGGCGCAATCGCATTAATCTGAACGTTATGAACTGCCAGCTCGTTCGCAAATGCCTTGGTCAAACCAGCTACCGCATGCTTGCTCGCTGTATACGGCGGAACGAATTTGCCACCCTGAAAAGCAAGCATAGAAGCGACATTGATAATCTTCCCGCTTTTTTGCTCTACCATCACCTTTGCCACTTCCTGGCTCAGATGATATACGGCATTCAGGTTAATCTCCATAACAGCGTCCCAATCCTCATCTTTATACTCCAGCAGAGGGGCGCGACGAATCGTACCTGCATTGTTAACAAGAATATCAATTTTACCGAATTCATTGACGCATTCTTCTACAATTTTCTTAATGGATTCTTTCTCTGTCAGATCAGCCTGATAAAAGGCAACCTTCACACCCGTTGGCTCCAGCAAACGTCTTGTTTCTTCATATTCATCATTGTTAGCTACAATAAACAGATTTGCACCTGCTTTGGCCAAAGCTACGGAATATCCTTGACCCAAACCAGTGTTGCCTCCTGTTACAATCGCCGTTTTACCTTTTAGACTGAAAAAATCCAGTGAAAAATGGTCCAGACCCATGCCTACGCCTCCATCACAAATTAGTATAAAAACCTATAATTCCCGAAGCCTACAGCGCTGCACGTACTTCCTTATATTTAGCTACATAACGTGCTGCATTTTCTGTGATCAAGTCGTAGCGACCATCCTTGGCCGGAGCCGTCAAATTGCCCCCAATTCCCACGGCCACACATCCGTTACGCAGCCAGGTTTCCATATTGTCCAGATCAACGCCACCAGTTGGCATAATCTGTACATGAGGCATTGGACCTCTGACGGCCTTCACAAAGTCCGCCCCCATCGCACTGCCTGGGAACAACTTCACGACATCGCTACCCAATTTCATGGCTTCCTTGATCTCATTCAGCGTCATACAGCCGGGCATATAAGGAATCGCATACAAATTGCATAGCTTCGCTGTCTCTTCTTCAAAAGAAGGACTCACGACAAACTCTGCTCCGGCTAGAATAGCAATTCTTGCCGTCAGTGACTCCAGTACCGTTCCTGCACCAATCACTGCCCGATCCTTAAATTCGTCTCTCAATCTTCGAATGACCTGATCCGCATCCGGCGTCGTAAACGTAAGCTCAATATTATCCAAGCCGCCTTCAATGCAGGCTTTAGACATTAGATATGCTTCCTCCGCTGTGTTTCCCCGAATGACTGCGACGACACCTACTGAAGTGATATGTTCCAAAACTTTCTTTTTCGTCATGTTCCTGATCCTTTCCACGAATGGGATGACCATGTACCTCAGCCGCTTGCAGGTCTACGCTCCAATACACTGATCGGATTAACGCAACTCGCTCATGGCAACCTGATCCATGTCTTTGTATGTTTTATTTTCACCAGCCATGCCCCAAATGAAGGTATAGCTGCCCGTAGCCGCACCGCAGTGGATAGACCAAGGTGGAGAAATAACGGCTTCATCATTTTTCATTACCAAATGGCGCGTTTCGTTCGGTTCACCCATCAGGTGGAACATTCTCGCGTTCTCATCCAGCTCAAAGTAGAAATACACTTCCATACGACGGTCATGAACATGTGTCGGCATGGAGTTCCACACACTGCCGTTTTCCAACGTCGTCATCCCCATAACCAATTGGCAACTTTGAATGCCTTCATCATGGATAAAGCGACGCAACGTGCGGTTGTTGGCTGTTTCCTGTGAACCCAGACTTTCAGAAGGTACATCGGCAAAAGACTGCTTCGTCGTCGGATACGTGGTATGAGCCAAAGCTGAAACGATATAAAATTTCGCAGGCTTTTCACTGGAATCGCTTTCAAAGATCAACTCCTTGCCACCTTTACCTACGTAGAGACAGTCTTTTGTGGCCAGCTCGTAAGTTTCACCGTCCACCTTGACCGTACCGCTGCCGCCGACATTAAAAATGCCCAGTTCGCGGCGCTCCAAGAAAGTTTCCGCTTTGATTTGATCGTTACCTTCCAGTGCAACAGATTTATTCACGGGATAAATGCCCCCGATAATGACACGATCTTCATGCGTATAGACCAGTTTTACCTCCTCAGGCACAAACAGCTCCTGGATCAAATAGTGCTGACGCAACTCTTCAGTCGTAAAATGCTTGGCATGTTCGGGATGAGTTGAATAACGCATTTCCATAAAAACATTCCTCCTGTTTAGATAAACTTTTTTATCAACGGAATTGTTATAAAAGCGGTTTCTAACTCTACTTCTTAGCTAGAATTGTAATAATTATCTAAGAGGGTGTCAACCCAAAACTTCACTATTCCTAGAAAAACCCTTAATACGTACGAAGTTTTACACGCTTTTTACCTTTTGATAAACAAAATCACATTTTTTTATCTGTATTACCCAAAAAGTTTTTAGCCAATATATCAACTTCATCATTGTGAAAAACCGATTTATGTGATAATTTCAATTTATTCAGTTGGTGCATGCGCTTACAGATTAAGTTTACTAAACATGAGGAGGAATACAAATGACCGCAACATTGGATGCTGTTACCTTCGGAGAACCGATGGCCATGTTTTATGCCAATGAAGCAGGCTCTCTGGATGAGGTGCGTTCATTCACCAAAGCGTTAGCCGGGGCAGAGACGAATGTTTCGGCCGGTTTGTCGCGTTTGGGGCTACGAGCCGGACTCGTGACCAAACTCGGCGAGGATACGTTCGGCAAGTTTATTGCCGGTGCGCTACGTCAGGAAGGAATCGACACCCAGAATGTCATGTTTACCAAAGACCACTCTACCGGGATGCTAATTAAATCCAAAGTTACCAGCGGTGATCCTGAGGTGGAATATTTCCGCAAGCATTCCGCTGCTTCCACACTGAGCATCGCTGATTTTAACGAAGCTTACTTTGCCGGGGCTCGCCATCTGCATTTTACAGGTATTTCCGTCGCCCTCTCCCCTGAATGCCGTGATTTCGCACGACATGCGCGGCAATTCATGAAGAAGGCGGGCAAAACCGTATCCTTCGATCCTAACCTCAGACCCAAATTATGGACTGACACGCAAACGATGGTGGAGGCGATTAACGAGGCATCTGAGGGGTGTGACTGGCTTCTACCAGGGATTCATGAAGGTAAAATATTGACGGGCTATACTTCGCCCGAGGACATTGCTTCGTTCTACCTTGACCGTGGTACCTCACTGGTCATCATCAAGCTGGGAACCGAGGGCGCATATTACAAATCCGCAGATGCTGAAGGATATGTAAAACGCTTCCGCGTAGATCATGTCGTGGATACCGTCGGTGCGGGTGACGGTTTTGCCGCAGGTGTTATCAGCGCATTGCTGGAAGGTTTGCCCTTGGCAGAGGCAGTCAAACGCGGTAATGCACTTGGTGCGCTGGCTGTTATGTCAGCCGGAGACATGGATGGCTATCCGACGCGAGCCGAACTGGAATCTTTTTTACTCAGCGCCAGTACAAATTAGTCGGGGATCATCCCCCGCATAACCCTCACCGCTATGAGCGCAAGCTCAACAAGGCCGCGTTCAAAGTCGGCCTTAACTTCGAATAGCCCGTATTCGCATTTGTGTGACCTGAGCAGCATACGCATACTCAGGTCGTACAAGGGAATACGGGCTATTTTATAATATATGACATGATGCTCGTCTACAGCGTTTTGACGGATTCTCCCCGATTGATATCCGGCACAAATCGGTAAATGATCGGAACCGATTCGCCGCCTTCCTCAATACTGGACAGCAGCGTTTTTGCCGCCTGCTTCCCCATATCCGCAATCGGTTGCGTAATGGTCGTAATCGGCGGATTGTAAATATGGGCAAACTCCGCATCGTCAATTCCGATAATGGACAACTCTGCCGGAATACGTATACGACGGGCATTCACATACTTCAACACCTCAGCCAACACGATATCATTCCCGGCCAACAGCGCAGTCGGCGGCTCCGGCAGTTGGAACAGCTCCTTCAGCGTCTGCTGGATTTCTTCTCTCGGCACGCTGTGCATATATTCTTCTCGAAATGGCAAGCCATGCTCTTCCAACGCCTTCTTGTATCCGCTGAGCCGCTCTACTCGTGGAGTAATCCGATTCATGCCAAGAGGCAAGGTAATTAACGCAATTCGTTCATGCTTGTGAGCCACAAGTTCCTGAATCGCCAGCTTAATCGCCATTTCGTTATCCAACAGCAGGCTACGCGTATTTACACCATCCACCAAGCGGTCCAAAAACACTAATGGATACTTTTCACGAATGAGCTGGTTGTAAATGTCTGCATGCTTTCCTGTCGGGAAGATAATTAAGCCGTCCACTTGACGGGCCTTGAGCATCTCAATATACTGGCTTTCCTTGTCCGGATTTTCATCAGCGTTACAGATTATGACCTGAATGCCAAAAAGCTGCAATTCCTCCTCAATCGCACGGATAGACTGGATCGACAGCGTATAATCAATGTTGGCTACAATGACTCCCACCATAAACGTCCGGTTCTGCTTCAAGCTGCGGGCCAGCCCGTTAGGCTGATAATTCAGCTCTTGAATAACCTCGGCAATCCGGTCCCTTGTCTGGTCGCTCATATATTTATATCGTTTGTTCAGAAATTGCGAGACAGTGCTTTTAGACACTCCTGCCTTCTGGGCAACATCTTCAATCGTCGGCTTCTTCATCGGTACACTCCTTGTCTTTCATGTACTGCGTTAGTGCAACAAAAGTATATCTTTTTTTTAGTAAATTTACCAGACTTCTATTTATGAAAGCCATTATGATATAAGTTGAACTTCAAAATTGCCTATCGTGCCACTGTATAAAAGGGGGGTTCTCTCGGCTACAAAAAGAGGCAGTTCAAGATGTTCTCTTGAACTGCCTCCACGTATACAACTCTATCGAAAAGCTAGGTTTCAGTTGGCCCTAAATACTACTTGGATCAGTGTGCTGGGACAGGCGTTGCAGACTGATCTGGTGTATCGTGCTCGATCAGCGCATGCTTTTCCCATAACCGGCTTTTCCAGCGGGCATACATGATGACAGCACGAGTCCATTCATCAGCAGCAATCGCCAGCCACACACCGGCGAGCCCCATGTCCAGCTTGAACACAAGCAGATAACCAAGCGGCAAGCTCATGCAAACCATGGAGATCAGACCCATAAAGACCGGGAACTTTGCATCTCCAGCAGCACGCAACGAGTTAATAATGACGATATTCGTGGTCCGACCAGTTTCTAGCAGAATGCTAAGTAAAATGACCTGCGCTCCCAAACGAATAATTTCAGGGTTTTCCGTGAACAAACCAAGCAAGGGAACACGGAAAAAGATGACCACCGCATCAATAATCACGGTCACGAGCAACGCCCATTTCACACTGGTCAGTACACGTTTATAGGCAGTATCCTTCTGTCTGGCTCCCACGAGTCTTCCTACCACAATAGCCGTACCCATACCGACTGCCATACTGAACAAGTAAATATAGCTTGAAATATTATTCGCATATTGACGTGTCGCCATTGCTTCTGCGCCCAGATAAGTCACGTACAGTGTGAAGATGAGCTGACACGACTGATACATAATGGACTCCAGCGCGGATGGTACACCAATGCGCAATATTTTAGAGATGAACTTTTTGGACAATTGGACGTAATATTTCCACTCAACACGAACCTCAGTGACCCGGTACATCAGCCAGAAGAAGATCAGGAGACAAATAAAGCGGCTACCTACTGTAGAAATAGCAGCACCCTCTACTCCAAGTGCAGGCATTCCCCAATGCCCAAAAATCAAAACATAGTTGCCGACCACGTGGATCACGTTCATAAAAACCGATACATACATTGTTTCTTTGGTAAAACCATGTGTACGAATAGTCGCCGCCAGCGCATTAATCAATGCTTGAAGAAAAATGGCACCCCCGACGATGCTCATATAAGACTCCGCGTAAGCCAGAATCTCACCCTGGACATTCAGCCATTGCAACATGTGCGTACCAAATACGAGAAAAATTACGCTAAGCAAAAGACCTACCATCAAATTCAACGTAATGGCCGTACCTGTAACCTGGGCCGCTTCGACTAGTTTCTT
The DNA here is from genome assembly GCF_038592965.1 of Paenibacillus sp. FSL L8-0158. GTDB lineage: Bacteria > Bacillota > Bacilli > Paenibacillales > Paenibacillaceae > Paenibacillus > Paenibacillus polymyxa_D. The sequence goes on from NZ_CP151949.1 coordinate 5,505,828, forward strand.
AGAACCGATATATTGAGCTACGACGATAGCAGCGCCGTTGCCGATAACCTCCAGTACAAGGATAGCAATTGAAATAATTTGATTGGACGCGCCCACACCCGACACCGCATTATCAGATACAGAACTGATCATGAATGTGTCGACGCTCCCCATTAGCATAAACAGAAACAATTCAAGGAAAATAGGCCATGTTAAACGGAACAAATTCAGTTCCTTAGCTTCGGACAATACCGAACCTTTTTTTAGTGCTCTGGTTGTCATTCATTCACCTTTCTTCATAGATTTATTTAACGATCAAAAGGTATGTTAGCACAGTCATTCTGAAAATACATCCCGTTTACGTAAAATGATTTGCAAAATGCGTAAGAATTCATTTATCACCCTCTTTATAATTGATTATCGAACTTTATTGAAACAGGATATTGCAAGAATATATCAGTAGTCTGGTCTTTTCGACGCAATTATGAGCTAAAGAGTATAATAGAATACGAGCCTGTGAGCATTGCCGCTGACAGGTTGTGAAGATTGTTGTATGCTTCCTAAGCATAATTTGTGAATTAAATATGGAATATATAGGACATTCATAGGGTTAAAAGGTAATAAAGGAGGCTTTTACAGATGACTCAATCATTTCAAGCTCTTGTCGTCGATCAGACACAGGACGGTGAAGTTCAAGCAGAGGTACGTTCTCTGGAAGCTAGCAGTTTACCTGCTGGAGAAGTATTGATTCGTGTCACTTATTCCAGCATCAATTATAAAGATGGGCTTGCTGCCCGCAAGGATGGCAATATTGTCAAAGCCTATCCGTTCGTACCAGGCATAGATTGCTCGGGAACCGTCGTCTCTTCGGAGGACAGCCGCTTTAGCGAAGGACAAGCGGTGCTCGTTACCGGATATGGGCTGGGTGTGTCTCAATTCGGGGGATTCAGCCAATATGCACGTGTGCCTGCGGACTGGGTGGTTCCACTTCCGAACGGACTCACGCCGAGGGAGGCAATGATTTTCGGGACAGCCGGATTCACCGCAGCCCTGTCGTTATATCGACTGGAACAAAACGGCGTTACTCCCGAGCAGGGCAAGGTACTCGTCACCGGAGCGACGGGCGGCGTAGGCGGGGCAGCCATTGCCTTGCTGAACAAGAGAGGCTACCATGTCGTAGCCAGCAGTGGCAAGGCCGATGCGCTCGATTACCTCAAGGCGCTCGGAGCAGCCGAGGTTATTTCCCGCGAGGAGGTCTACGACGGTGCGGAGAGCATCCGCCCGCTGGGCAAGCAGCTTTGGCAAGCGGCTGTTGATCCTGTAGGCGGAAAGCCGCTCGCTTCGCTGCTCAGCCAGATCGCCTACAACGGCTCCGTTGCCGTGAGCGGCCTGACGGCAGGCACCAAGCTGCCTACGACGGTGCTGCCGTTTATTTTGCGCGGCGTAAGTCTGCTGGGCATAGACTCTGTCTTCTGCCCATACGACACTCGCGTAGCGATCTGGAAGCGGCTCGGCAGCGAATGGAAGCCGGAACAGCTGGAGCAGCTCGTTGAGCGCGAAGTCGGATTGGCTGACCTGCCAAGCGCGCTCGAAGACATCCTTGCAGCCCGCTCGCAAGGAAGAACGCTAGTACGGCTGGTTGACTAAGCGGCGTAGTCCGCAAGCTATCCATTGACGTGTTTTCGCGTGAAGAAGTGTCATCCCTTAGGGTCTAGCTTAGGAACATGTAAGAAGCCTGTAAATCTGCAGTTTTGAGATTTACAGGCTTCTTTTTTCGTGTGGTACATTTGAAGCAGACGGTTTACTTTTCGCAACCAAATGAACCTTTTGAGGACCTCAGTTGTTATATAGATAAACTGCACGAGAAAGGAGAGCACATCATTGGAGAGCAATCGAGAGTTGTTTGATTTGTATCAACGAGATGTATACCGAACCTGCTACTACATGGTACATAATGCATCGGATGCAGAGGATTTAACGCAGGAAGTGTTTATCATCCTGTTTCGCAGCAATCGTGAACAGATCGAACAACTAAAAGCCTGGATTATGAAGATTACGGTCAATCATTGTCTGAATTACCTTAAACGCCAGAAAAGCCTGCATTTGAAGGTATCGGCTAATCCCTATCTATTTAGCGGGGCGGAAGGTAAGCCTGTAGACAGGCTGGTGGAAGAACGCGAATCGGCAGAGGAATGGGCCGTTTATATGAATCGCCTTCCGGCCAAAATCCGCGCTGTGCTGACACTCCGCTATATGCATGATTTCACGCTGGCGGAAATATCCAAACTGCTAGAAATTCCGCTGGGAACCGTCAAATCGAGGACTCACAAAGGACTAAAGTTATTGGAGCAAATACTGCGGGATGCAGAGGTACAAATTCCCGAGATGGAAGGAGAGAACTATGAACAAAGTAGAAAAGACATTGAAGCGCAAGTTAAATAATGATTCGAAAATGGCCTATCCTGACTTCGATGAGATGTGGAATCGGATGGAACAAGCAGGACAGACTACCCCCGTTCTGACTGATGCTTCCGATTCATTCACTCCGCGCCGACACAGAAATTGGCGCAAAATAGCTATCGCCGCCTCTCTGAGCGCACTTCTCGTTGCCGTTCCCGTCTATGCCGCCATCCATTATAACTGGGATAATCTGCTGCACGGAAGAAGCGGCATTCAGACGGCACTAAATCAAGACCTTGGACAGCCGCTGGAGCAATCCGTAACCAGAGACGGAGTGAAGCTGACGCTGCATACCGCTATTGTCGATGAGAACCGGACTGTGATTCTGTACAGCTTGGAGGTCGGAAAACGAGCAGACAACGAGTTTTGGAATGTCAAAGGCGTATCGCTAAAAAGTGCTGCGGGGGAAAGCAGTGCAGGGGAATATAACTTTCAGCAATGGGACCCGAAAAATCAACGGTACAACGGGTACTTTGAAAGTGACTGGACACCGCAGCAAGAAACAGAGAACGTGCGGCTGACCGTAGATCATATGGAGCTCACCAGCGTTCAGGAACTGGAATTGCCGCTCGATATCACATCGCCTCAGATGCAGACGTTCAAGCTGGATCGTAACGGCTTACAAGATATGAAGGTACAGGTATTTCAACAAGGGAAGGATAAGCTGATGCTGTCCTCGGCAATCACCTTCAATTCGTCGATACCCAAGAGATGGGATAATCCGCAAATCGTTGCTTACAAAGGCAACGAGCCTGTGATGTCGCAGCCTGGGGGGACTTTTGGCAAACCCGGAGATAACGGGGAGTATACAGCACAGCAGTATTTTTCTAAAGCAGATATACCAGAAGGACAGACTGCTTTCAAACTGCAATACGCGCAAACTGAGAAAAGTATACATGAACCCATAAACTTTGATCTACAGCTAAGCAAGAAGAAAATGGAAAGCGGGACAATTAAAAGTGTGCTGAATACCCCGTTGGAGAACGGCAAGCCGAATTTTACACTAGAACAAATGATTGTCACACCTACACAAATCCGTGTCACGATCAGAAGTGAAAAGAAATTCGCCATGTTACCTTATCAAAAGTACTTTCTTTCTGTGAACGGCACAACGTTAGAGGGTAGCCGTTGGTCTTCACCTGATCAGGAGCACGATCTGAATACGATCCGTTTTGAACGACCGTCCCATCTTGTGATTACCAAGGACACTCCTATTACTTTTACAGGCAAATATAAAGTCACGATCCATTCGGATGACAAAACACCACAGCTTTTAACTGATATATCTGACCAGAAGCAGACACTAACGACGCAAATAGGTGGCTATCCTGTGAAGTGGACTTACTACAAACAGGAATCAGACTTATTCGTAGAAACCGAAAGCGAGGACGCTCACTTTGGGGGGATTAACCAGACGCATATTGGCCTGGGTAAAGAACGGGTCATTGGCAAGCCGATCACAGCCAATTTTGCCGGAGACGGCAATAACAAGGCAGTGGATGTCTACAAGAACTTCAAAGGGAAGGAAGCTTCTATCTATATGTTCTACTATACAACGGACGACCCGGAAGCAGAGACAACCGTACCCTTGCAGCCCCTGACAAGCAACAGCGAAGCTTCTAAATAGCGATGCTATAAAAAGAGGGTCCTCTATACCTGTGTGAACCGTGGTATAGGGAGCCCCTTTTTATTTTCCTAGTAAGGCACGGTCTGCCTGAAACGATAGGCTCCTGCCCTACTTCACAGAACCTTGCGTAACGCCATTGATAATCCATTTTTGTGCAATCAGATAGACGATAATCATCGGCAGCAAAGCCATCAGATACGAGGCAAAAGCCAGATTAAAGTCGGTGTTGAACTGTCCTTGGAACACATACTGGACGAGCGGTAGCGTATATTGCTCCGCATCGCTAATAATAATGAGCGGCAGCAAAAAGTCATTATATGTGGACAGACAAGTGAGAATTCCCACCGTAGCACTAATCGGCGCCATCAGCGGGAATATAATGCGCCAAAAAGTCCCCCATGTCGTCGCACCATCTACCGTGGCTGCCTCTTCCAACGCCACCGGAATGGAGCGAATATAACCAACATACACGAAGACATTAAACGCCAAACCATACACCGTATGCAGCATAATGAGACCCAACAGATTAGTCATATGAAGGCCCGAGGCCAGTTTTACAATCGGCAGCATGATGATCGGGAACGGAATGAACATGGCACTCACAAAATAAAAATATAACCCCTTGAAGAAACGCCGCTGCATATTACGGGCAATGGCATAAGCAACCATCGAATTGGTTAGCAAAGTGAGTATGACCGTCGATGTCGTGACCATCACACTGTTCCGAAAAGCGCTGAAGAAATTGGTCATTTCCACTGCACGACTAAAATTCTCCCAATGCAGCTCGGTCGGAAAGGCAAAGGCGGAATGCGCCATCTGCTCGGGATTTTTAAGTGCTATCGTTACCGTCATATAGAGAGGAAACAGAATAAATATCGTCCCCAACGCTACCAGAAGCAGCACAGGCCAGTTGGTACGTCTGCTCGTTTTCATCAGTTATCCATCTCCCTTCTCTGGAGGAATCGCAGCTGTAAGATGGAAATGATCGCGATCACAATAAAGTAAATAACAGAGTTAGCCGACTGATAAGCAAATTCTCCGCCTCTAAAGCCTCCGGTGTATATCAGGTGGGATATCGACTGGGTGGCCCGTCCCGGCCCACCATTCGTCAAAGCCACGATCTGATCGAACACCATCAGGGAATTTTTCATCGCCAATACCATATTGATCGTAAAAAACGGTGCAATTAATGGAAAGGTAATGCTCCAGAATTCGCGCCATTTACCCGCACCGTCCAAATTGGACGCCTCATACAGACTTGTCGGAATGGTTTGCAGCCCAGCCAGATAGAGAATCGTATTAAAGGCAATCCCCTGCCATACAGCTACGATGACAACCCCCACCCAAGCCAGTTGTTCGCTGCCCAAAATGTTCGTCGACAATGAGGTAATACCTAAATTTTGCCCCCAAATCGTAAACACGTTCGAGAACAAGTAATTGAATATGTAACCCACGATCAGCACGCTCAAAATATTAGGCAGAAAATAAATACCGCGGAAAAAGTTACGAAACCGTATTTTAGCGTTTAGCCCCATTGCAATCAGCAAACTGAGGATATTAGTCGCAATGGTAACCACAATCGCAAATTTGAAAGTAAACCAGTATGCGTTCCCCACATTGTCGTCCTGAAACAAATTAATATAGTTCTTAAACCCGACAAAGTGATACTGATGACCAAAGCCGTTCCAGTTCGTGAGTGAATAATAAAATCCCTGCAAAGCAGGCAAGGTCAAAAATAAAAAAAACAAAAGCACCGCCGGCACCGTCATCCAGTAAAAAGTCGTTAGTCGCTTATTCATGTCTCCTCCTCCTCTCTTATCGGCGATTAGCTACCTTCTCCCATTCTCGGTCCAGCTTGGCTAGATAAGCGTCGATATCTCTGTTTTGCAGGAAGGCCTGTACAATCGAATTCAATTGGACCGCTTTGGGAATATAATGATCGGCAAAATCAATGACGCGACCCGATTTAAAATACGGCAACAGCTCCGCCACACTTGGATCATCCTGCGTGACTCCCTTCACCGCCGAAAACAGCGTTTGCTCTGTAATGTATTGCTTGCTATTCTCTGGCTTCAACAAAAAGGCAATGAACTCCTCGGCCTCCTTTTTATGCGGAGTGCTCTCCGATACGGCTAATAGCGTATCTATCCCGGACACCAGTTTGACCGCCTTTTCGTCATTCCCTGTCGGTAATGGGAAAAAACCAAGCTCCACTTTCGGGTTGGCTTTGCGAATTTCAGAAATGGCCCACGAGCCCTGAATGTACATCAATCCCTGCCCGCTAGCGAAGGCACGATTACCGTCGGCATAGTTTTTGCCAAAATTATCATTATGTCCGTATTTCAATAACTCCAGCTGCTTTTCCGCAACCTCGCGATACTTGTCCTGAAAGGTGACCTGATTTTCACGCCGTTGCAGGAAAAAATCAATACCCACCAGATTCGGACCCAGTGCATTAAAAGGGAGATTCGTTTGCCAATCATCCTTATATGTAAAATAGAAAGGAATTTTGCCAGCAGCCTTGATCTTTTGCGCCGTAGCAATCAGCTCATCCCACGTTTTGGGCACCTGTAATCCCATTTCCTTAAAAAGCGTTTTGTTATACATCACACCATTCGCATTCGCAGCATAAGGAATTCCATACACGGGATCGACCCCGGTCACATCCTTAAGCATCTTGAGGTAAATCGGGTCAATCGTACGTGGCAATTCTGTATTCGCCAGATCTGTAAAAATACCGCTTTGTGCCAAAATGGAGTAGGTATCGGTGGCCCCAAGCCCCACAATATCAGGTACATCGTTTTTGACAACCCGTGTCAGTAACACGGTCTCTGCCTCTGGCGGGTTGACCTGTGTCACTTCAATACCAGGATGTTCCTGATTGAATTGAGAGATTAGCTTATCGAATGAACCCTTGGCCTCAGGTTTGTTTTGAAAGAATTCAATTTTCACCTTACCCGAAGCATCGTCCTTGTTGCATGCGCTCACAAAAACAGCCAACAAAAGGATCGCCGCCAGTGTAGACAGCTTTTTGACCCAACTCCACATGCTCATACCTCCTTTTCCCCTATGTCAATCTATGCAGGACTAAACAATTAATACCCGTCCCTTATGGAAAAGAAACGATACAACGCATTTCAGCTATTACAACAATAAAATCGGCTCTGGGGCTGAATGTTAAAAAAGATCCAATTGACCTCAAGCGGTCGATTGGATCTTTCTTTTACCTTTATGATGTTCAGGTTACATAGTCTTATTTCGGCATGAGGAAATCCCCCTAATACAGATAATCATCGGTCACAAAACGGCGGTATGCTCCCCAAGTAAAAAAGATAAGATATAGACTAACAACGGTAATAATCGCCCCATTCACAGACGAATTCCCCATTAAGGACCTATCTAATCCTGTATGCTGCATATACGGAACAATCATAAACGCGATCACATTGTGCAGGTATGGGATATGAGAAACAAAAGAGGCCAGTTTTAAATACAATGAATCAAACAACAGAGAGCCCAGATTGTATACCATACAAACACCGATGGCATACGTTACACTCTTGCTGTACATAGCGATAAAACAATAGAAGGAGCTTATTGCTAATAATGAGGCAAGTGCCCAACCATAGTACTCAAGCATCTGCAGTCCTTGAGATCCAGACAGCCCCGCATCACTTATATCATATGACAGAGTCCATACTTCGACGATCACCTGCGAGGATACTGCAAATGCAATGAGAAGAAACAAGATAGACGCATTCAAAACCAGCAGCTTACTCCAGAAAATCTGACCGCGGGTAAATCGGCGCACAAATAACAAACGTAGTTGCCCGCTTCGAAATTCCTCTGTGTATACAGCAGCCGCTAAAGCAGCCACAGCTATATTGCATGCTAAAAACAAATTCTCACGCAGACCCGTAACGACAAAGTTTAAGGATAATACCTCTACAGGAACCTCCCTCGTGCGCAAGAAATATACTCCTGTTGAACAGGCTAGGGTCGGCGTACATAACACCATGAGCCAGAACCACTTTCGTCTCCATAATCGCTCGAACTCACTGTATATTAATGATTTCATAGTCCCATCAATCCCATGAAAGCATCCTCTAGCCGTTGACCATCCTCCACGAGTTGATCAGCAGGCCCCTTCCAAACTAGCCTGCCCTCTTTGATAACAATGAGTTCGTCACACATCTGTTGCAGTTCATCCAACAGATGACTGGAGATAAAAAAGGCATAGTTCGCTGAATCACGTAGTTGAAGCACAATATCTCTCAACTCCCGCATTCCCATAGGATCAAGTCCATTGGACGGTTCATCCAGCAATAAAAGCTCTGGAGCACCCAGCATGGACTGCGCAATACCTAGCCTTTGCTTCATTCCCAGCGAATAGGTTTTCACCTTGTCATCTCCCCGTGTTTCCAGCCTCACCTTTGTAAGCAAATCTTCAATATGTATCTCCCGATCTGAGGGCGCAATCTCAGAGTGTAACCGTGACAAATTGCGCAAAACCTGTCTGCCTGTCATATAATCAAAAAAGACTGGAGATTCGATAAGAGCCCCCACCTTGGACAGCGCCTTTTCCCGATCCGTCTGTACATCATATGAAGCTATCTTTACAGAGCCGCTGGTTGGCTGCATTAATCCGGTCATGATTCGCATCATTGTGGTTTTGCCAGCTCCATTAGGTCCGATGAATCCATATATCTTCCCTTTCTGAAGCTTAAAGGAAACACGGTCTAACAAATGCCTTTTCCCCATTTTCTTCGTTACCTGACTGACCTCCAGTAAGAAGTCCGACATACTATTCCCTCCATCCATAACAAATCACAACATGTTCCAACGCGTGCATTTGATATGTAAGATCATGATGGATAACATAAACTACTTTTAACAATGACTCATATTATTTATTCATTTAAAAAGTATCACATGTTGCGAAATGCAAACAACTCTCTTTATATGTAAAATATAATAACAATAATACATCAATACCATTTATCTTAATTAATGGTCATTAATTTTCGTGATGATATTTTGTCTTTACACTGCAAAAAAGGTAGCCCTTCAGTAAACGTTCTACCTCAGGACTACCCTCTATATAAAATAAACTATTTTCTATCCAGTAACTACTAGCCTGTCACCTACTCCAGCTCAACCCACTCGCCGAGCAACGTGTCCAGCTCGGCTTGCAGTCGCTCACGCGCGTCCCACAGCTCCGCCATGTGCATCGTGTCGTCGCTTGTGCCGAGCAGCTCCAGCTCGGCATCCGCTGCCGCCAATTCTGCTTCTTTGGCGGCGATAGCCCGCTCCAACCGCTCGCTGGATGCAGCGGGCGGGCGTGATGGCTTCGCAACCTTCGCTCCGCGGGCTCCAGACCCGGTAGCGGGCGAGCCCAAGCGGCCTGAGCGTGCACGGCTCACATCAGCTTCCGTAGTCGCTCCCGTCTGCGCAGCCGCCCTCGTGCCATTGCTCGCTACACTGGAATGTGTAGCTGTGCCCGAGCCTGAGCTGCCACCGGATGCGGCTCTGCTTGCAGATGTCTGGCGCGTCCCGGTATCCCCCTCGCTCTGTAGACGAGCGTTTTCCAGTTCCCGCTTCTTCGCTCTGTACTCATCAAAGCTGCCCAGATAAAAGGTCAGCTTTCCATCCTCCAGCTCCCACACGCGCCCTGCCAGCTTATTCACAAAGTAGCGGTCATGCGAAATCGCCAGCACCGTTCCCGTGTAGGTGTCCAACGCTTCCTCCAACGCCTCGCGCGAGTCGATGTCCAGGTGGTTCGTCGGCTCATCCAGCACCAACAAATTCGGCTTTTTCATGACCAGCAGTGCCAACCGCAAGCGGGACCATTCGCCACCGGACAGCATGCTCACGGGTTTAAACACATCGGCACCGTAAAATAAATACTTCGCTAGCAATCCGCGTGCCTCGCCTTCTTCCACCCCTGCTTCTTCCTTGAAGTAAGCAAGCACAGTCGCCCGGCTATTCCGTTCTCTCTCTTGCTGCGCCAAATATCCGTACTCTACGCGCGCGCCCCACTGGACCGTGCCTGCATCCGCGCTTTCCTGACCAAGCAGCAGCTTGAGCAGCGTCGTTTTGCCTGAACCGTTATCACCCAGTAAGGCCACCTTTTCGCCGAATTCCAAGTTGCCCGTTGCCCCGTTTAATATCTGACGCTCTCCATAGGATTTAACTATTTCTTCAAACTGTAGCACCCGGCGACCGGAACGATCCTCCAGCTTTAAGTGAAATTCTGCCCCCTGCGGGTCCAGTACAGGCCGCTTCACCAGCTCCATACGCTCCAGTACTTTACGAATGGAAGCTGCTTTTTTGAAAAACTTTTCGTTATCGCCGTTGCGACCCCACTCTTCAAAACGCCGAATGGCCTCTTTCATCTTTTTGATTCGCTTCTGCTGTTCCTTATAATCTTCGAATTGCAGTAGCAATCGTTCTTCCTTTTCCTTAACATAGCCGCTGTAGTTCGTATAATACGTAAACGCCTCGCCATCCTCGAGCTCAATCATTTTAACGGCGACCCGATCCAGAAAATAACGATCATGGGACACAACCACACATGCGCCTGTGTAGCCCTGCAAAAATTGCTCCAGCCATTCCAGCCCTTTCAAATCCAGATGGTTGGTCGGCTCATCCAGCAGCAGCAAATCCGGTCGTCCGATGAGCTGTGATGCCAGCGCTATTTTTGTTTTCTCTCCACCCGACAGCGATCCGAAGTTGCGCGTATACATGCCTTTCGGAATACGCAGCCCATCCGCTATCTGATCAATGTTTGCATCCATTTCATAGCCGCCGTTGCGCTCAAACCGTTCCTGTAAGGCAGCATACGATTGCAGCAGCTTCTCCAGAAGACCCGTATCCGCTGCCACAACCGGATCTGACATTTCCCGTTCCAGTGCGCTCATCTGATTGCGGCAATCCTTCAGCCCACGATAGGCGTAAGCTAGCGTTTCGTACACGGTGAAGCTCTCAAACTCAGCCGGAATTTGCGGTAAATAGCCGATTTTCGTATCCTTGGCGATGACGAGCTGCCCTTCATCCGGTCGGGACAAACGTGCGATTAGGCGTAATAGGGTGGTTTTACCGCTTCCGTTGCGGCCGATGAGCCCCACCTTTTCTCCCGTATGGATATCAAACGATGCACCATCCAAAATCAGATTGGCAGCATGGTATTTTTTCAATTGTTGACCGTTAACTATATACATGTTCAGGCTCTCCTTTATTTAGGAAGACCCTTACCCGGGTAACACAAAAAGAGCCGCAGGAGCAACCCCACGACTCTTCGGAAGATACAGCAATCCGTTCGAGTTAAGGTAGGCGTCTTCTCGCGATGTTTACAACCGTATGATTAGAATTGGACAGACTTCTCCCGTTGTATGGAAAAGCATGAACAATGCCAGCCATAGCAATCGGCAGCTGGCTAATACGGTTGTTCAGCATCTCGTGATTCACCTACCTCACCTCCTTCTTCATAATTGTGTGTAGTATAACATGTTTGCTCACATTATAAAAGAGGGCGATGGTCCAGCGAACTATGAAACAGAGTGGCGCCCTCTGACAGCCTGCGATGTCCCGGCTCTGGTAATCGAAAACACGCCGCAAACAAAAGCAACAATCACAAATGCGCCACCCACCCAAGCGTTCGTGGCAACAGATTCACTATTCTCAATCACTACTCCTCCCAAGGCAGAACCGAGAGCGATCCCGACCTGAAGTGCGGAGAAATTAAAGCTTTGCTGAATACTACCCGATTCGGGTGCATTTTCAATAAGATAGCTTTGCATCGGGGGTGACAAGGCCCAACTCAGTATGCCCCAGATGATCAATAGTGGTGCAAATACATAAATCGAGTGGATTGAGAATGGCAGCAAGAACATCACGGCGATAAATACGCCAACGACGATTAGAATACTTTTCGCTGTGCCGAACCGATCTGCCAAAGAGCCACCAATAAAACCACCGCTCACTGCCGCCAGCCCAAAGACAAAATAGGCCACACTAATCCAAGAGGCGTTTAAGCCCATCATATTTTCTAAAAATGGAGTGAAATACGCATATAACGTGTAATGGCCCGCCAGTGTCAGCGTGGTCACCAGATGAGCACTGATGACTTTAACATTTTTTAAGGATTTCAACTGATCACGCATAGGCACAACATGTTCCGTCGGAATCCGCTCCATAAACAAGTTGATAACGATCATAGCAACGACCGTCAACAAGGCAATGATCAGGAAAAGCACCCGCCAGCCAAACGCATTTCCAATCAACACCCCGGCTGGAATACCTAGAACGATGGAGGAGCTAACCCCCATGGAGATGACACCGAGGACACGGGCCTGATAAGCCTTGGACACCACTTTGACTGCAATGGTCAATGACAATGTCACGATCAGCGACCCGCTTGCAGCGGTAACGATACGGGATACAAATAAGACAGCATAATTCGGACTCCAGAAGGCCAGCAGACTTCCCAGAATAAAGATAAACATCGACCACAGGTACAGTCGTTTTCGTTCAATTTTGGCGGTCAACGCTAACAAAGTGGGCCCAGCAATAGCATACACGAGCGCATAGATCATGATAAGCTGTCCTGCCGTGCTTACGGAGACATTCAAATCCTGTGCAATTTGGGGTAGCACGCCACCGATAATCAGCTCCACCAACCCCACCGTAAAGGTCGCAATCGTTAAAATAACTACTTTGAAGTTCATTACATTAGCTCCTTTGCTGTCATGTAAATTCCCTCGTATGACGCAAAAAAATCCTGACCACAAGAAATGTACAAGACGTACACTTTTTGTAATCAGGATTTATCGGTTCCTGGTAGAGACCCTCAAACCATATTATTGAGGTTATACAAATGGGGCATTCATTTATTACGCATTCACGAAGGTTATAGCTATTACTATAAAGGAGCCTGTGGCTAAGTTCAACCCCCTACATCCGCAAAAATTCACTCATGGCACGATCCGACAGATAAGGTAAGTATTCATGACCATATTCGTGATACAGGAATATTTCCTTGTCTGATACGATTTTATTGTACACCGCAAACTGCGTGGAGGGTGGACAGATGGTGTCCGACAGCCCTGTCACAAACAACACACGACCACGAATAAGGTCTGCCAAATGTTGAATATCGATGTAGCCTAGTCGGTGAAATAGTTCCTCCTCGCGCAAATGGTTCGGATCAAACCAACGAAAATAATAAACCAGTTCTTCATATGCAGATGTAGTGGCATCCAGCGCCCAAGCTCTTTTATAGTCCGACAGGAACGGATATACCGGAACTGCCATACGGACACGTGGCTCCAATGCAGCGCAGGCAACCGTTAAGGCCCCTCCCTGAGAGCAGCCAAATGCGCCGATCCGTTCAGGGTCGACCTGCTCCATAGACATCAGAATGCGCACCGTCTGCACGGTATCCAAAAATACATTGCGGTAATACAACCGATCCGGGTCCGGGTCGTCAATCCCTCGGATGATATGGCCGCGCACCGTCGTTCCTTGAACCTGCAAATTGTCCTCGGACAGCCCTCCTTGCCCCCGGCAATCCATAGCCAGCACGGTAAATCCGTGTGCCGCGTAGCTTACCTTGTCGAACCAATCACCACTGTCGCAGGAATATCCATGAAACATGGCCAAAGCTGGACCTTGTTCCGTAAGGTGCTTGGGACGAGCCAGCTTCCCATGAACCTTTGCTCCGCCCACTCCGGTAAAATATAGATGGTAACACTCCACCAGCGGAGAGACAAAATCAGCAGGCTCCAGTGTATAATCAAGCGGTTGCTGCTCCAACTCCTGTAATGCCCGTTCCCAGTATGCGTCAAAATCAGGAGGCTTTGGGCTGCTCCCCATGTACGACTGCAATTGCTGTAAAGACATATCCTCCGGCATTCACGTTCCCTCCTACATGCTACATCCGGCCCGACTCACGGTCGTCTGCGACCACTTCATCCGTTGCGATGACATACTTCATAATGTCGGACACTGTCGTATATGCGATACCTACATACGTGTCAGCAGCTCCATAATAAATCGCAATCCGCCCGGTGTCCGCATCATGCAGCGTAGCACACGGGAACACCACATTCGGCACAAAGCCCCGCTCCTCGTACCATTCCTCCGGGGTCAGCACGAAGTTGGAAGAACGATATTTAACCTTAGATGGATCATCCAGATCAAGAACAGCTACCCCCATGCTGTATACCAGCCCATTGCACGTGCCTGTCACCCCGTGATAGAACATCAGCCAGCCCTCAGTCGTCTCAATCGGTGCCGGTCCGCCGCCAATTTTTACCGATTGCCACCAGCCCTGTCCGCCTTTACTCATGACATGGCGGTGCTTGCCCCAATAGACCAAGTCAGGACTTTCACTCAGAAAAATGTCGCCAAATGGCGTATGACCGCTGTCGCTCGGACGGGATAACAACATAAAGTTTCCGTTTAGCTTGCGAGGTAACAGCACTCCGTTGCGATTAAACGGCAAGAACGGATTTTCCAATCGTACAAAACTTTTAAAATCCTTTGTTTGGGCGATCCCCAACGCTGCACCGTAAAAATCTGTACACCAGATGATATAATACGTATCCTCCACGCGGATCAGACGCGGATCGTAGGCATAGTTAGGTTGGTAATCGTTCCCTTCCTCATCAACCAAATGCAAACGTTCTGTCTCAATGTCCCAAGCCAACCCGTCGTCACTCCAGCCTAGATGCAAATGCGGACGTCCGTTAATTGTTTCAGCCCGGAATACCCCTACAAACCGGCCTTCATACGGAGCTACTGCACTGTTGAAAATACGGGCAATGCCCGGCACCGGATTCCGCCCAATGACCGGATTCTCAGTATGTCTCCATACCGGAGCCTCACCGCCCTCTGGCTTATCCTGCCACGGCATTTTCGGCAGACTGTCTCCCAAAATTCGCACGCTATTTACTCCCAAATCCACATTCAATTTATTCATACGTATATTCTCCTCTCACCGAGATACTTGATCTCATCTTTTTTTATTTCGACGTTATTCTATTTCACCGAACCCTGAGCGAATCCGTTATAGATATATTTTTGTAAGGATAAAAACGCAATCAGCGTCGGAATAATGGCAATGATAATGCCCGCGCTAATGACTTCCCATTGTGATCCATAGGGTCCTTTAAACTTGAACAGCGCCGTCGATATGACCTGAAGGCTTGTTTTGGGCATATACAGGAACGGGGTGTAAAAGTCATTGTAAATATTAACGCCCTTGATAATGATCACCGTCACAATGGCAGGCTTCAGCAGGGGCAAGATAATGCGCCAGTAGATCGTTAGATAAGAGGCCCCATCCAGCATGGCCGATTCATCCAGCGCCACCGCAATGGAATCCAGAAATTACAGAAAAATATACACCGCAATAATATCCGTTCCCAAATACAGCAAGATCGCCGCCCAAGGTGTGTTAAACAGCTCCAGCTTGTTGATAATTTGAAATGTCGATACCTGCGTCGTTACCCCCGGAATGAGGGTCGCGAGCAGGAACGCACCCAGCATAAGACTTTTGCCCTTAAATTTAAAACGGTTCAAAATATACGCGATCATGGAACCCGTCAACGTGGCTCCGATGATCGAAATCAACAGGATAAAAGCTGTGTTCACAAATCCGGTCAGCATATTTCCGTTAATAAAGGCTTTGGTATAGTTAGCCCAATTCAGCCAGTTCACGGGGGGAGTCAGAGGACTGGTTGCCGCATATTCAGTCTTCGTCTTCAAAGATGCAAACAAAATTACGACAATCGGCAGCAGTGCAATGAACGCACCTAGTAGTAACGCGGCATACTTGATGCTGCTAGCCAGTATTCTTTTCAGCTTATACATGATTAGTCCTCCTCTCCCCGAATCAGCAACCGTTGAAGCAGCGTAACAGCGATCACGATCAGCAACAGAACAACTGCCATCGCCGAGGCCAAACCGACCTTGCTGTATTTGAATGCCACATCAAGCGTCTGAATGACGAATGTTTCGCTACCATTGGAGCCACCGGTCATAATATACGGAATATCGAATGCACTGACCGCACCGCTAATGGCCAAGATGAGGTTCAACTGCAAAATCCGCTTGATGCTCGGCAAAATAATTGAACGGAACTGATGCCAGCGGTTGGCCCCATCGATATCGGCTGCTTCATACAGATCACTGGATATGGAAGAAATCGCACCTAGAAACACAATAAAATTAAAGCCCATGTATCTCCAGATCGACGTGCCAGCCAGCGAAATATTGATAATCTCCGGGTTGCCCAGCCACAGCTTGACATACGAACCCAGCCCCATCGCCTGAAGCAGTGTATCGAGCGTGCCGTCTGGCTTAAAAAAGAATAGAAAAATAAAACCAATGGCCACCCCGTTCATCAGGGAAGGAAAAAATAAAACGCCTTTAAAGAAATTTTTAAACCAGGTCTGAAAGCTGAGAATGCTTGCAAAATAAAGGGCCAGACCCATCTGTACAAACGTGGCTACAAAGTAATACAGACTGACCTTAAACACCGAGAAATACTCGGGATCGGTAAAGATTTTGATATAGTTTTCAAAACCCACATATTCCAGACGCTTACTATAGCCGTTCCAGTCCGAAAAGCTGTACTTAAACATATTGATCACCGGCAAGTACGCAAAAGTGATCAGCAGCGCTAGCGGAATAAATGAAAAGGCAACAATAATCGCCAATCTTTGTTTGGAGTAGCTGAGATTCGAAAATTTTAACATGCTGCACCTCCTGGCTATCCGTCCATCGACTGCTACGTCGATCCTTTCTTTTCGTCAGTTCAGATGGCTATTTTGCTTCCTTAGCAGCCACTTCAGCACGCGCTTTCACCCATGCATCGTTCAGATCCTTCATAATGGCGTCATACGATTCCGGGCGGTTACCCACCGCTGCCTCAATAATGCGTTTCTTGAAATCAGGCTGCCATAGACCAATTTCTCCCATTTTGTCGATTTTATCAACAATTCCTTCCTGTCCTTTTGGAGATGGAGTAAGTGTTTCAAAAACGACCCCCTGATCCTCGTACTGCTTCAAAATGCTAGGCATTGGAGCACCCTTCAGCGGACTAATACTGCCTGCCTGCTCTACAGCATAGTTGGACTTTTCGGTAAACCAATCCACCCAGGCACGGGCCGCTGGTTTATTTTCACTGTTTACGTTAATACCGAGGTTAAAATCACCAGCCAGCGGCACAAGTACCTTGGAGGCATTCGTCGGGAAAGGCATAAAACCGATATCATCCTTGTTAGGAGCTGTGCTTTTGATCTGGTCAATTGCCCAAGAGCCAAGCACCATCGTACCGATTTTGCCTTGAGCAAGATCTGCCTTGGAGGTCTCCCAATCCGTAGTCGTTGGATCTTTTTCAATCAGGCCTTTTTTAGCTGCATCGTATAGGACCTTATACAGTTCATAGTGAGGCTGGCCCTTTGTGAAATTGTCATCTGTATTCGGTTGTGTGACATTCACGTATTCCTTCGTACCCGCCAATGTTGCCAAACTAGACTCCCACTGGGTCAGTGCCCAACCAGAGGCATAGTTCGTAAACAGCGGCACTGCCTTGGTTTTGTCCTTAATCTGCTGTAACGCTTTCAGGAATTGGTCCGGTGTTTTCGGAAGCTGTGTGATTCCTGCATCCTTGAACACCTTTTTGTTATAAATCACTCCAGAGTAAACCATCGCAATCGGAATACCGTAGCTGTTATGATCCACCGTACGTTCTTCAAGGCCGGCATACTTGTTTTTCATCTCCTCATAAGTACCCAGCGGCTCGAAAAAATTGGGCAGCTCTTCAACTGGAATACTGCCAGGAATCAGCAAAACATCTCCGTAATCCCTGGTCCCCATCCGAATTTTAATTTGACCATCATAATCGGCCAATGCCTGAAAGTTGACCTTCACGTTCGGATAAAGCTTGTTAAATTCCTTGGCGTAGTCCTGAAATACCGTATCCACAATATCTGTCCGCTGTGTGATAACCGTAATTTCACCTTCCACGGCCTTTGGATCAGAGCTGGCTGCTGGTATATCCGATGCTTTTGGAGCACAGCCTGCAAACAAACCCGCTACTAATAGCACTGACAACAATGGTATTAAAACTTTAGACAATTTCATAAAACGACCCCTCCCATTTTTTATTAAGGTTATCGTTAAGCTAACAAAAGTTATTCTATTATGATAACGCTTACTCTGTCAATTACATTATTTTTTTTGTACAGTACACTGGGGTTTTATGTTGTGAATAAACACAAGACGAGAATAGTTGACAGTTTACAAACACCTAGATATGATACTTCTGTAAAGTTAACGATAACCTAATAACTTATTTTCCGAAGGAGGCTTTGTCTCTTGGAAACACTACTGGACGAAATTCGACAGGAATGGAAGGAACACATACTCCCATTCTGGCTTGGACTGAAGGATGAGACACACGGTGGGTTTTACGGCGAGGTGGATGTGGATCTGCACACTCATAACCAAGCCGACAAAGGCGGGATTGCCACTGCACGGCTACTCTGGTCGTTCTCGGCGGCTGCTCGTGTAACAGGGGAAGATACCTATGCAGAAGCCGCACGACATGCATTCACATTCCTGCGAGATCACCTACTCGATCCATTACATGGAGGAATGTTCTGGATGGTGGACTACACCGGGCAACCCGTAGACACGTGCAAGCATGTATACGCGCAGGCATTCGCGATCTATGCGCTAGCAGAGTATGCACGTGCTACAGACGACCCGAATGCATTGCCACTAGCTATGGAGCTGTTCCACCTGCTGGAGCAAAAGGGATATGATCCCGCCCGGCAGGCATACGGCGAGCAATATGACCGCTTGTGGAACACGCAGCCTAATGAGCTGCTCAGCGAAAATGGAGTTACCGCGCATATCACCATGAATACGCATATTCATGTTTTGGAAGCGTATACCCAATTGCTGCGCGTCTGGCCAAATGAAGAGGTTCGAGATGCACTGACGAACGTACTGGATATTTTATATCATCGTGTTTACGATGCTTCTGCCCGACGATTGGGGGTATTCTTCGATCGTGAATGGCGCTCTCTGCTTGACCTGACCTCATATGGTCACGACATCGAGGCCAGCTGGTTGATTGAGGACGCTATGAATGTGCTGGGTTATTACCCGTCAGAATACGTGGATATGGTGATGGATATTGCCAATGCGGTAGCAGAGCGCGCTGTTCAGCCAGACGGATCGCTCATCAACGAGCGGGAAGGAGAGCGGGTAGACACCTCACGTATTTGGTGGGTACAGGCCGAGGGGATGGTTGGTTTTTACAATGCGTTTCAACGTACAAAAGACGAACGATTTTTGCAAATTGTGCGTAATCTGTGGGCCTATACCCGGCAATATATCATAGATCCGCGCCCCGGAGGCGAATGGTTCTGGTCAGTTCAAGCGGATGGTAAGCCTGATGCGAGAGAGATTGCTGGACCCTGGAAGTGCCCTTATCACAACAGCCGATTTTGCATAGAAATGCTAGAAAGGATGGAGAACCAATGATTCATAGCAAATACGATGAGCTGCTATTGCAGCAAGAGGAACTGATTACACGCCCTAATGAGGTTAAAACTACCTTTTACAATGGTATCTACGAACGCTACCTCTATCCAGTGCTCACACGCCATCATGTTCCACTTCACTGGCGGTTCGATCTGGATGCGCAAACTAATCCCTTTTTCATGGAGCGGCTGGGTGTAAATGCGGCATTGAATCCAGGGGCGATCTATCATGAAGGAAAATACATTCTTGTTTCGCGTACCGAAGGACTGGATCGAAAATCATTTTTCGCTTTGGCAGAAAGCGATAACGGCATTGATCAATTTCGATTCATTGACGCCCCCCTAGTATGGGAGGATATCGACCCAGAAGAAACAAATATGTACGATATGCGGCTGGTGAAGCATGAGGACGGCTGGATTTACGGTATTTATTGCTCAGAGAAAAAAGACCCTGACGCGCCACCTCACGATACCTCCAGTGCTGTCGCTCAGGCAGGACTAGTCCGTACTCGTGATCTGCGCACATGGACCCGGCTTCCCAACATCACTACCCAGTCCCCACAGCAGCGCAACGTTGTTCTGCACCCTGAATTTGTGGACGGTCAATACGCCTTCTATACTCGTCCTCAGGACGGGTTTATTTCCACCGGCTCGGGCGGTGGCATCGCCTTCGGCCTGTGCAAAGATATTACACAGCCCGTAATTGAACACGAAACCGTCATTGATGAGCGCTGCTATCATACGGTGTACGAAGCCAAGAACGGGCAGGGTCCCGCCCCGATTAAGACGAAGCTCGGCTGGATTCATATCGCTCACGGGGTACGCAATACAGCCGCCGGGCTGCGGTATGTGCTGTATACCTTTGCCACCAGTCTGGAAGACCCTACGCGCATCATTGCCAAACCCGGCGGGCACTTTCTGGCTCCTTATGATGAAGAACGCGTGGGCGACGTTTCGAATGTTATTTTTTGCAACGGGGCAGTCGTTAACGAACAAGATGAAGTTTTTATCTACTACGCATCTAGTGATACCCGTATCCACGTGGCGACGACCACCATCGCTCGACTGGAGGACTACACCTTCAATACACCATCCGACCCGCTGCGCTCTCTCAGCAGCGCCGCTGTTCGCCGTGATCTGATTCATCACAATGAAGCGCTATTGAAAGCGCACTCCCGTCCTTCTCAGCGGACATAAGCTGCAGGCTTTATCCTGCTTGCGGAACCATGTATACTATCCATAGAACAACTGTTACCCGCAGGCTAATTGTTGTTCTATGGGCAGCTAAGCTGCTAGTCTTTGTATCTTTACAGAACAGCTTCTCTGCTATGTCTTTGTATCTTTACAGGCAGCTAAGCTACTAGTATATTCCCCCAGCATTTTGCATCCATTCTTTGGATTTAGGCAAGATGCTTATCTTTTTAAAATTGGAAGGCGGAACAGGAATGAAGAGCAACGTAACGATGCGGGATATTGCAGATAAGCTGGGAGTAAGCAGCGTGACCGTGTCGAAGGCGCTCAATGACAAGGATGGGGTTAGCGAGGAGCTAAAAGAGCGTATTAAGACGCTTGCGGGCGAAATGGGTTATCGTTTCAATACCGTTGCCAAGTCCATGAAGGAGGGCCTCACCTATAACATTGGTGTGGTCATTCCCGAACGTTTTACCGGCCCTGGCCAATCGTTTTATCTGCACATCTACCAGCAAATTTCACGGGCACTGGAGCCATACGGCTACTATGGTATCCTTCACATCCTCCATCGCGAAGACGAAGAACAGCTTAATCTGCCACGTATTTATTACGACCGCAAGGTGGACGGCTTCATTCTCCTGGGCCAAGTGAGCAAGCCATACATTGAGCTTGTACAAACCATGGAACTGCCCAAAATGTTTCTCGATTTTTATGATGAGCATGCCGATATCGATTCTGTGGTGACGGATAATTTTTACGGAGCCTACGAGCTGACCAACTATTTGATCGCCCAGGGACACCGGGATATTGCATATGTGGGCAACCTCTATTCCACCAGTAGTATTCAGGATCGTTTCCTCGGCTACTATAAATCCTTGCTGGAGCACAGGTTGCCTCTTCGTAACGAGTGGGTGCTCAGCGACCGGGACGACGAAGGGTCTTATGTCGAAATGGAGTTGCCTCAGCCGCTACCGACTGCCTTTGTATGTAACTGCGATCAGGTCGCTCACAATCTGGTGCATAAGCTCATTGGTCTGGGATACCGCGTACCTGAAGACTGCTCTGTGGTCGGCTTTGACAACGATGTATACGCCACTCTTATTGTTCCGCAATTGACCACAGTCGGAGTTGACATCGAGCAGATGGCACGTACCGCAATTGATTCGATGATGAAAAAAATAAGCCATCCCGGCAGTCGCTTTGGTCGAGTCCTGGTGCAGGGTCATATTGTATATCGTGACTCCGTGCAGCCCATCCAGAGACCATGATCATTAAATATTCCACAACCAAAAGCCGCTCAGCATGTCGCTGGAGCGGCTTTTGACGTTCATAAGTATTGCAGTGTGATCATCGTACTCACTTTCCATTGTGGATCTTGCAGAATCCTGGATTAGGAGCGCTGGGCGACAAAGGAATTGCCCGCCCGATTGAGAATCGGCAACATCCGCATTTCCTGCCCCATCGAGGCTTGGCAAAATGGACAAGCTGGCTCGTTCAAAAAGGTGAAATCCGTTCGCATCCAGCCGTTGCAACCCTCATTTGTACACGACCAAATAGCCGTATTTTCCTCTGGAATGATTTCCGGGGCCTGGCGTCTGTACATCTATATCCCCCCTCGGTTTTTTATAGGGTAATATCCCCTGTCGGCTTACTGTTAATCCCCACTTGTGCCAGGATTTATAAAAATTCGATTCCAGTCGCTCCGAAGCACAAGATATAGACGAACTAAACCATTTCGATCTATATCTTGCTCATTGGAAGTCGCTATTGGATTTTTGAAAAATTCACCTGTGCGGGTATTAATATGCTCCAAGCTCCGAAAAATATGCGCATTTTACCAAAATGTTTATTTACGGATAGCCTTGGTCCAGAAGCCGCCATGAAATTGCTTCGGCTCTACCGTAATGACAAAAGCCTTAGGGTCCAGCTCCAGAATGGACTGATACAGCCTATTCTGGTTTTTCCGTTTAGCCAAAATTTCCATCACCAGGCGATCACCATCACGCCCACTGCCCAGCCAGGCTGTAACACCGTATCCTTTGTCCCGTAGCGCATTGGCAATTCCTCCATTGATCTCATTGCTGATCACCTTAACAGTGACATAACCGAGCGCTATTTTTTCCTCAATCCATGCTCCAATAAGAATACCCAATGCATAGCCAATGGCGTATACCGCAAGACTTGCCACTTGATCCAGGTACTTAAGCACAACATTTAAGCCCAACACATAGACCGTAACTTCCACAGTGCTAATGAGCGCAGCAATATACTTCTGTCCTTTCAACGTCAGAATCATGCGCAGTGTATACGCCGATACGTAAATAATTTGAATAACGAGAATAAACAATAAAATTTTGAGCATGCGCTCACTCCCCACTTCACGTTCTGATTTAACCCGTATCCAACATTATACCCCCGTCTGTGATATACAGCCTCTGGTTTCGTATTACCCTTGCTCGGGTAATGACTAACTACAGCATGCTGAATGAAAGTTCGATCACATAAGGAGGGCTTCAACATGAAGGATAACGGAATTAGCGATAAAATCAAAGGTAATGTGAACAAAGCCAAAGGTGAAATCAAGGACCAAATCGGGAACGCTACCGATAATAAGTCCCTTCAAGCCGAAGGTAAACTGGATAAGGCCAAAGGCCATCTTCAGGAAACAGCAGGCAAACTGAAGGACGGCAAATAACCCTGAATGGATAACCTCGACGCACTGTTTTACCAACAAGTCTCGCTGTCTTGTGCAGCGGGCTTGTTTTGTGTTGTTCGGATAGTTTTGGAAAAACTTTTGCGCAAACAGGGCAACTTTTATGGTTGCTGTTGCGTCTAACCAATATAAGCACAACCCATAATGACTCTCCAAGC
Source organism: Paenibacillus sp. FSL L8-0158 (assembly GCF_038592965.1). Lineage (GTDB taxonomy): Bacteria > Bacillota > Bacilli > Paenibacillales > Paenibacillaceae > Paenibacillus > Paenibacillus polymyxa_D. Next base: position 5,529,516 of record NZ_CP151949.1, read on the forward strand.
TGTTGGATTTTGTAGGCATTAATGTTACTCTAGTCTATGAACCAGGCTATAATTCTTAAATAAAGGGGTAGACCAACGAATGAAATCACTGAAATCTATCAAAAAACCTGTCATCATCACTGCCGTATCCGCCTTGGCCATATCCGGGGCTCTTTTCAGCCAATCCACATATGCCGCACAAGTGACTAAGCCGATCCAAGCAGTATATAACAATATCAAAATTATCTACAACGGAACCGAGGTTCCTGCTGATGCTAAAACAGAACCATTTCTACTGGATGGCGTGACGTATATCCCACTGAAGCTGGCAGGTACAGCTTTGGATAAAAAAGTAACATGGGATGGAACAAACAAACGCGTAGTCATTGCTGATAACGGCGTTCCTATTGATCAATCTACAGTTACGGCGCTGAACAACCAAATTACGACGCTGACTCAAGAGCTCAACACAGCAAAAGCAGCAAACACGACGAAAGACGCTACCATTGCTCAATTGCAAAAAGACAATCAGACGCTAAAAGATGAAGCAAGCAAAAATAGCTCTAGCTCCTTGAAGGATCTTCAAAAGAAGCTGAACGATGATCACAGCGATGCCTATAGCACCAACTCTGATATCACGTTGGATGGTAACAAAAGTGATATTACGGTGACCATCGAAATGACAAAATCCAGATGGGATGATCTATCCGACAGCAGAAAGGAAAGCTACCTGGAAGACATCGTTGAAGATATTTTGAAAGAGTATAAAGATGCTGATATTGAAGGCACAGTGAAAAACTCCAGTAATAGAGATAAACTGGCGACCTTTTCAACAAACAGCAGAGGCGATGTGACGATTAAAAAGGTAGCTTCTTCTCTGGATACAAGTACGATCCAACGTAACTTGTCCGATAGATATGGCACCTATAATGGGGTCGGCTTTGATTTCACAGTAAGAGGCGACAGCAGTGAAGCTATCGTCGAAGTTTATGTAAATTCGGATGAATGGAATAAAATGTCAAACAATCAAAAAAACAACCTGACAGACGGCGTTATTAATTATCTTAAAGACAGAGAGTCTGTATCCAAAGTCGTGGGATACGTACGCAATAAAGGAAACAGCAGTCAAATCATTACCTTCTAAGATTAATCTTTCAAAAAAGGCGACAAAGGCCATGAAGCCTTTGTCGCCTTTTTTATGATGTACAAGCAACATACATTCCACTATTTAATTAATCTGCCAACAGAAGTAATATATTTCACATAATCTTTATCCGCATCGATTGTATCGATATTCATTGTATAAACCAAATGACCGTGGCTGGTTACTTTGACTTTGTGAAAAGAACCGGATTTAGAATAAGGATTTACAGTATAGGTCCCTTTGCTATACACAATCATAGGATTAAAGTCAATTTGCTTGAAGGCGGGCGATAAGTCGCTCTTATAAGTAGCATGAATATTCAATACATCCTTCTTTTTATCCCAGTCAAAGGAAATAAGATCAAACGCGTTCGCGTCAATAACTTGGGCCAAGTCTTGTCCCTTAAACCTCATAAGAACGGGACTTTCCGTAAAGCTATCATGTCTTAGCTTCAATAAGCCACGTTGGGGATCCCACTCCATCTTCGCATCTGTATCTTTCAGCAGGATGGATATCGGCAAAAACATTGCATTACTTAGCATGATAGGGACTGTGTCCATTGTCACCGACTCACCGTTAACCAATATTCCGGATGATCCGATTGTAGCCGTTACATTACGGCCCAGCAGATCAACCGAAGCGGTTTTGTTCGCTGCATTATAATTTACTTTGCCACCCAGTATATCCTCAGCCGCTTGGAGCGGTATAAGCAGTCTCCCCTTCTTATCCACAAATGGTGATGCAGGGTAGGTGTATAAAACGTAATGATCATTGACCTTCAGGTGTATGGGAGTGTAGTCTTGAGCCGATGCTAAATTCGAGTTTGTAGTAGCAAAACTTAGTACAATCATAATACTGATTAATAACCTGATTCTCATTCATAATGCCCTCCTCGTATTGTTCGTTACTAGTTTACTGCCACAGAAATATCACATCAACCATAATTTTCAACATATATCCAAAAATACACATGACATTTTACATATACTGGTTTATAATGAATTAAACTGCAAAACAAAAAGAGAGCACAGAATTGCACTCTCTTTGAATAAAACATATAAAAGTAAGAAATATTAATAGGCCAATGCAAAAAGTCCTTTAATGTGGGACAAGTAACGGATGTTACTGCCTTCCTTCATCAAAGTGGCTACAGCGCCTTTCAGTTGGGTGCCATTCGCGCCTACAGTACCGATCGCGTCTGTTCTGCCCAAGCTGCCCAGTGTACCGGAGAATACTGGTGTAAAGCTTTCCATTTTCGCTCCGTTGAAATAAGCGAAGATGTTGTAACCAACTAATTCGCCCATTTGCCAAGCCAACTGTGCAGTTGGAGGGTATGGACGCTCTCCTTCAGCCGGGAACACCACTGCGCTGTCGCCAGCGAGGAAGATGTCTTCGTGAGAAGTCGATTGCAGTGCACTATTCACAGTTGCGCGACCACGGTTTACTTCGATACCAGATGCGCCAACCAGTGCATTACCTTGTACGCCGCCTGTCCAGATCAGTGTGTTCGTTTTGATCGAACGTCCGTCTTTCAAGAGAACTTCGTCAGCTTTCATTTCTGTAATTGGAACACCCGCTACGATTTGAACGCCACGTTTTTCAAGGCTTGTTACGGCACGATCAACCAGTGGTTGAGGGAAGCCTGCCAAAATAGATGGTCCAGCTTCTACACAATACAAGTTGATATCTTCGTAGTTAATACCTTTTTCGCGACAAATTGCAGGCAATTTGTCAGCATACTCGCCCACCAGCTCAACGCCTGTCAGACCGCCACCACCGATAACGATTGTAGCGTCCGCTTGGTTACCGGATTGCTTGTAAGCATCCAGACGAGCTTCCACATGTGCGCGAATGCGATTGGCTTCTGCCACGGATTTCAGCGTGAAGCTATGCTCTTGCAGTCCCGGAATACCGAAGTATGCCGTTTCGCTGCCCAGGGAAATAACGAGAGCGTCATAGCTCAACGTAGCACCACTGGCCAGGGTTACTTTTTTATCGTCCGGTTTGATTTCCGAAACCGTATCGACTTTCAGGATAATATCTTTGTTACGCAGCAGTTTTTCTAAAGGAAGCGCAACAGCTTTTTCGGCAATTGTACCTGCCGCCAAACGGTGCAGTTCCGTAATAATTTGGTGCGACGCAAAGCGGTTAACCACTGTAATGGTTGCTTGACTAGCGTCCATATGCTGGCGTGCTGTAAGAGCGGCCAGCAATCCGCCGTATCCGCCGCCCAAGATCAAAATTTGCTTCGACATGTCCATCCTCCGTTCTCGATCAGGTAATTATTTGCTTTCGCGTTGGCGCTCATTCAGAATATCCAGGAAAGCCTGGCTGAAACGCAGCGTTTTTTGTACATTCGGATCTTTAAGCATTTTAAGCAGGCCGAACAGACCTACACTGCCGTCCGTAGTTTGTACGCGGTCATTTGCTTCAATCGCAGCAGAAGCCAATCCTTTAGCCGATTCTGTTACAGGCTTCACAAACTCTCCCATGGAGTTTTTCATATCTCCGATAAAGACAGGGTCTGTTGCCAGACTGCGAGCTACATCATAAGCGTCGGTCATCAAAGTAACCATCTCAGTCAACTTTGGCAGATTCTCTACCAGTACGGTCAGCGATTGCTGAACCTCCGGTTTCATCAATTGGTCCAGTACATCCCGAGACTCTTTGGTAGCTTCTTGTGTTACTGCCACCTCTTGTTGGTTTTCAGACATGCGTGAACGTCCTCCTTTACTGTGAAAATAGAAGTCCATCCTCTCTCGTAACCTGTATCCATAAACTCTAGCAATAAAACGTTCATTGAATTCACGCCCTTAAACATGCAAGAAGCACAGCTTAAACCGGCCTATACCCTAAAGGGCAAGACTGATTTATCGCAGATGCCAATTGTATATTGCTCAGACGTTATTCTGTTGTTACTGCTGCGGAATATCCCACGAAGCGTTCCTTCGTGACTACAACAGGCCGAAACGGAACCCTATACCTCTATATTACACCTTTCACAACACAATCGTCGAAGAAATTTTAAATTTGCACAAATTTCTGCAAATTTTTTATTGTTATTTTAGATAAAAATTAGAATAAGCTCGATTTTTGTCCAAGTTTCCCTTGAAAAAGGGTCATTTTAGGCTAGAGGAGGGTAATAGAGAGCGTACGTTTCAGTTCGATAATATGAAAATAACCCAAAATATATTCATACGGATGCCCGATCATCACCACTAGTGGGGCGGGCGGACAAGCTGCATTGGCAGAATCGCCCTACCTACGTAGGGTGTCTTCAGAAGCATCAGGAATATCAGGTGCTTCGAAATCATCAGGAGACGGCTGTGGCACACCAGACTCAATGAACTCATCTACATCGCGGGCAGCCTTAACTTGATTGCATTCATTGCAAGCACATACACAATTGACGGGCGTCGTGTGACCCCCTTTTGCCCGAGGCAGTAAATGATCAATCGTGTCACCGTAGCCCCCGCAAAAGAAACAAGTATAGCGGTCACGCTTAAGCACATATTGGCGAAATTCCTTGTTGCTATACAGTCTGCGCACGGTGTATGGATTAACAATCACCGCCATACGCTCTCTGACCAGGGTCATGGCCAGATCTAGCTCAATCTCTTGATGCCAGCGTCTCCCCTGATCGGTTTTACCTCTTAGCCGAATCATGCCATTGCGATTGAGCCGCAACGCCCGAGTATCTGCAGGCTTCAGCCTGCTAAGCAGATGCCGAACCCGTTGCCGATGGCGCTCACGCGCTTTATCCGTGACCGGCTTCCTGCGGGGGCGCTGTGCCTCCATAGATAGTGACGCCTCCAGGCTGTGCGCAGCCGTATTTGCTTCAAGGCCATGCTGCGTCACGGGAGCAGCCGAGGGGTTCGCTTCCTCGCCGGAAGGAGCGGACGTAGCCGCACGTTCTTGCGGGGCCAACCCCCGGCAGGAACGGCAAGGGCCACGCCGGGAATAAGGACCCGCCCGGCGACCCGTTCTGCGCTGAAAGTCCGTTAAAGGTTTCATCTCCTGACAATACGTACATTTTTTTATCAGCGGTTTGCTCGCTTCATCCTTGCTCTGCTGCGGTTCTGTCACGTCCACCCCTCCTTTCCTCTGTTGCTCGCGCTTCACGGTTCGCCCAAAACCCGAGCTATTGTTAAGTTAGATTCATTTTACCGTTTTCACGTTCCCTTTTCTAGCTATTGAGCCATTATGAACACTCAGGTATAACAAATTTTAATGATTTAGCATACGTTATACAGCGATCCTTGTTCTTCATTCAGCATCATATTGACCGTCTGACGTTTAGCCCCCCTCACTTGGTGGGTAACTTGTTATATATAAAGGAGGGACGCACATGAAAAGGAACCATACGATGATGCAATTTTTCGAGTGGAATGTCGAAGCTGACGGTTCTCACTGGAAGAAGCTTGCCCGCCTGGCACCGGAACTGAAGGCCAAAGGAATTGACGCGATATGGATTCCACCTGTCACCAAAGGCCAGTCGCCCGAGGATACGGGATACGGCGTCTATGACCTTTACGATCTGGGCGAATTTGACCAAAAAGGCGCGGTGCGCACCAAATACGGAACCAGGGAAGACCTGCTGGAAGCTGTTGCCGCCTGCGTTCGTCACGGTGTGGCCGTCTATGTCGATCTGGTCATGAACCATAAAGCTGGCGCGGATGAAACCGAAGTATTCAAGGTCGTCGAGGTCAACCCGGATAACCGCAATGAGGTCATTTCCGAGCCCTTTGATATCGAAGGCTGGACTAAATTTACATTCCCCGGCCGACAAGGGAAGTATTCCACATTTCAATGGAACTTTGAACATTTTAACGGAACGGATTATGATGCAAGTCAGGACCGGACAGGAATCTATCGTATTTTAGGTAAAAATAAAAGCTGGAGCGAAAATGTAGATGATGAATTCGGCAATTATGATTATTTAATGTTCGCCAATATTGACTATAATCATCAGGATGTGCGCAAAGAGATGATCCGCTGGGGCAAATGGCTGGTGGATACTCTGCAATGCAACGGATTCCGTCTGGATGCAATCAAGCATATTAATCATGAATTTGTACGAGAGTTTGCTACAGAAATGATTAAAAAACGCGGGCAGGATTTTTATATGGTAGGTGAGTTTTGGAAACCGGATCTGGAGTCATGTCAAAAGTTCCTGGATACCATTGATTATAAAATCGACCTGTTTGACGTATCCCTCCACTACAAACTACATAGCGCTTCCTTGGGTGGCAAGGATTTCGATCTAAGCACCATTTTCGAGGATACGCTTGTTCATACCCATCCCCTGAACTCGGTTACTTTTGTCGATAATCATGATTCCCAGCCGCACGAAGCGCTCGAATCCTGGGTGGAGGACTGGTTTAAGCCCAGCGCTTATGCACTTATCTTGCTGCGCAAGGACGGTTATCCCTGCGTGTTCTACGGCGATTACTACGGTATTCAGGGGCAAACGCCCGTGAAAGGCAAGCAAGCTGAGCTAGACCCGCTTCTATATGCCCGGTACCATAAAGCTTATGGTGAGCAAAAAGATTATTTCGATGATCCCCATACGATTGGATGGGTTCGTCAAGGCGTGCCTGAGCTGGAAGGCTCCGGATGTGCTGTGGTGATCACCAACGCAAATGACGGGGAAAAGCGCATGTTCGTAGGTAAACAACGTGCAGGGGAAGAATGGATAGATTTGACCGGACATCACGATCATATCGTAAAGATCGGGCAGGATGGCTACGGCATATTTCCCGTTCGTGCCGGCAGTGTATCGGTGTGGGCACTTCCCGCAGAGGAAGACAGCCAGGAAACAGAAGAAGAAGCGAACGCTTAATCTATACCCAACACAAAGAGGACAGGATGCGAGGAGGCGCCCTGTCCTCTTTGTGTGTGGAAAATCATTCCGTTACCTTGCTTTGATTGGCCACAGCCTGCTTCTTAGCCTCTACATGACTCGGATCACCGAGATAAAAGCGCCGGATGGGATCTATATGCTCATCCAGCTCGTACACCAGGGGAATGCCTGTCGGAATATTCAAATCCAGCAATGCGGTTTCGTCGAGATTCTCCATATACTTAATTAAGGCCCGCAAAGTGTTACCATGTGCAGAAATGATAACTCGATCCTTTTTGAGAATCAAAGGTACAATCCGCTGCTTCCAAAACTCACCGACCCGGTGCACTGTGTCCTCCAGACTTTCCCCAAGCGGCAGCTCTTCTGGATTAATATTGCGATAACGCTCTTCCCGATGCGGACTCCGCTCGTCCTTCTCATCCAGCATGGGGGGCCGCACTGACAGACTACGTCGCCAGATATGAACTTGCTCCTCGCCGTATTGCACGGCGGAATCCAGCTTACTAAGCCCCTGAAGGGCACCGTAATGGCGTTCATTCAGCTTCCATGACTTCTGCACGGGTATCCACAGATGATCCAGCTCATCCAAGATGTGATACAGTGTGCGGATAGATCGTTTTAGCACAGAGGCAAATGCCAAATCAAACGTATATCCAGCCTCCTTGAGAATACGTCCCGCCTCAATGGCCTCATGAGTCCCTTGTTCAGTCAGGTCCACGTCCGTCCAGCCCGTAAATAGGTTTTGTCGGTTATACACGCTTTCTCCATGCCTCACCAGCACCACTTGATACATACACTCACTCCTCTCCTGTCTGTCTTTATGTTTTACCCAACTTCTATGTATTTAACGTAAAATGCGCTTTTTAAACCGCCTCTTTCATACAAAAAAGGACGACACTCAGCCGCCCTTCTCTTTTCGTCCTACTTAACCATATGAAGTAATCGCAAACCTTAGTCCCTATTGCTAAACTTGGCTAACAGATCCAATATTCTTACATATAGCCATACTAAAGTTACCAGCAATCCAAAAGCACCGTACCATTCCATATATTTGGGTGCACCTTGATCAGCTTGTTCCTCAATAAAATTAAAATCTACGAGCAAATTCAAAGCTGCAATGATGACGATAAATAAACTGATGCCGATGCCCACCCAGCCTGTTTCATGGATATACGGAACACTCATACCGAAAAAATTCAAAATAAAATCAACCAGCGTTACCAGAAAAATCGCCATTGTACACAGGACCACGAATGAGATAAAGCCGCGTGTCACCTTGATGATTCGCTGTGTATACATAAAGAGCATCAAGAACAAGATACCCACAGTCAGCAAAATGGCATTAACCACAATTCCAGGGTACTCATATTCCATAAAAACGGAAACGCCACCCAAAGCAAAGCCACTCAGAATTGCATATACAGGAGAAAGCAATGGAGCTGTTTTGGGAAAAAAGGATATCGCAAGCGCTACGCCTGCCATCCCAATAAAGCCTGCCGTCAGCAACGATAGCACCTCTACGGTTCCTTGGTAGGTCATGTACCAGGTAATACTGCCAGAGACGATGAGTAGAACCAGCAGAAGCAACGTTTTGTTCACCGTTCCTCCAATGGTCATGCGTTGTTCGCTAACTTCTCTTTCATCTTCGCGCAAAAAGATGTCATCACGTAATACCGGATTGCTAAAGCTCATACAGGGTACTCCTTTTCGATGTTGTTGTTTGCTATGCTATATGTATATATCGGCACAACATGAAAAAAGTTTCAGAAAATTTCAAACAATAAAAAAACTCTAACCTTGCCTTTCGGCAAAGCTAGAGTTAGAGGGTCAAGTCGTTACAGATTAAAAATCAGCGGTAGCAATTTGGATGGTACCTGTTACTGCTCCAACTGGAGTCGCCTGAAGAGCAGCTACCAGCAGCAGAGCAACTTCTAACGTAAGGCTGTTGCCCGCCGGGATCACATAAGTGATCACAGGAGCATTGACACGGGTAACCACAAGATCAACCGGATTGGCACCCGTATTATTCACGGTAATTGTAGCATTACTACCGCCTCTCAGGTTTTCAAAAAAGGACTTACCCACACCAGCAGCAAGATTGTAGAATTGCGAAGGTAAAAGAATCGCCATAGTTTTCACCTCCCTTGCTTTTGATAGTGTATTCTATGCTTCCAATCTATGAACGTAACGTTAAGTGACTCAGTAATAAGACACAATTTAAAAGAATCATAGATTAACGTACCCTATATATGTAAAAAGGAGTTGCCCTCTCAGATCCTTTACAGAATCTGCGGACAACTCCTTTTTTTAAATAATAGAAGGCTCAAACGTTATAAAAGCGACTAGTAGGATTGTATGTTGCCTTTGCTTCATTATTGCACGTGAATGCTCAATTCCTGCGGACCGAAACGGGAAGGCGCAGAAACCTTCACACGAATTTGTCCAGTCTCCCCCTTCGACCGAATCCAGAATGCAATACGTCCTCCAATCAGAGATAAGCTCGAAGGACCGATCAATTCACCCACTCCCTCGACCTCCACCGAAACGGGATCTGCATAGAACGGCAATACATTGCCGTATTCGTCCAGAGCATCGACTACCACTCGAGTGACATCCCAATCGCCGGCTTCCAGCACTGTATCGTCTGCAGCTACGCGCAGCTCTGTCGGCACCGGATTACGTGAATAGTATCTACGTATTACTTCTTGCCCATCTACGTACCCAATGAATACAGCGTCTTCCCACTTCATGCCCCAGTGGCCTGTCAGCTCGTCGATCACGACAGGGGGGTGAGGAAGCGCCGGGTACTTCTCTCGGTTCGGACGATAAACACCTTTGCGCTCATGACCGTAGATGAACTCCACCTCATCGCAATTGGTGAACACGACCAGCGGCACGATGCCTCCGATATTCCGCTCGCCACGCGACCAGTAAGTGACCGGCTCCATAACGACTTCCTGTTCGACGTTCTTCTGGCTCCGGTACACGCTCGCTGCAAATTTAGGCAGGCGGAACATATCCATGACACCGTGGTAGCAGATTTTATCGCCGGAACCAAAATCAGCATGCGTGTTATAGTCAAAAGCACACCAGCCAATCGCTCCGGCAATGCCCTCATCGGCATAGGAAGCATTTTGGACCCGCGTATGGCGCAGTGCATGCTCCATTACCCGTTCCTCCTGGTCAAAACGCTTGGTCGGGTACATATGCCCGTTATATTCCGTTACCAGATACGGGACCGGATGATCCAGCTTTGTAACGAGAGATGGCTGGCGCAAGCCTGTCGTTTCGCCATCTACGCCTTCTGTATCGTCATACGTATCAAAATTACGAATTTCCTTCGCCAAATATTTCTTATGCCCACCATCATGAACAAAATCATTTATCGTATATACATCCTCCAGCAGCTCACTGCCTACAATATAACGCACACCACCCGTAGCACGGGTCGGATCTAGCTTTCGTGCCAGCTCATTGGTACGCGTGTACAGATCATGGTCATCCTGCGACTCATTAATTCGTACGCCCCAGATGACAATGGAGGGATGATTACGATCACGGATAATCATGTCCTCTACGTCCCTCACCGCCTGCTCCTTCCACGCTTCACCGCCAATATGCTGCCAACCCGGAATCTCTTCGAAAACGAGCAATCCGATCTCATCACAGCGGTCTAGAAAATGACGGGACTGAGGGTAGTGGGATGTCCGTACCATATTCAGCCCCAGCTCTTCCTTGAGCACATCTGCATCACGGCGCTGAGCTCTTTTGGGCATAGCATAACCAACGTACGGATAGGACTGGTGACGGTTCAAGCCAAGCAGCTTGATCTTCTGCCCGTTCAAGTAAAAACCGTCCGGCTGAAATTCGGCCTCGCGGAAGCCAAAGTGCACGGTCAACCGATCCAACTCTTCTCCGCCTCGTAGCAGCGTCAGCTTCGCTTCATATAGCTTGGGATTATCTATATCCCAAAGCTGCAGGCCGCCCAGCTCTTTTAGCTCTAGCGTTACTTCCGCCGTCGTCACCGCTGCCAGCTTGGTCTCCGCCTTCACGCTCGCTCCGTCCAGCAGTTGCAGCGCGACTGTCAAGTCGTCCTGCTGATCACCGATGCCCTCCAGCTCCACGGCCACGCGCACCGCCTTACTTGCAGCAAGCGGCTCCGGTGTCTGAACGAATACCGTTCCGAGATGTACAGGCTCGACAATCCGTAGCTGTACTTCGCGGTAAATACCGCCGTAGGTCAGATAGTCAATGACTGCCCCAAAGGGAGGGATGTCGTCCCGCTCCGTGGAATCGACAATGACCGTGAGCATATTGGAGCCGCCATACTCGGCAAGTTCGGTCAATTCAACGCTGAACGGTGTATATCCACCTTTATGCTCCCCCGCTTTTACCCCATTTAGATACACCTGGGCATAGGTCATGACTCCTTCAAAATCAACATACACTCGCTTACCTTTGGCATCTGCCGGAATGGTCAGCTCTCTTTTATACATAGAAATAAACTGAAATGCCTTGTCGTCAAAATAATTATACGGAAGCTCTACATTGGTGTGCGGCAGCTGAATTGGCTCATACCGCCTTGCATCAATGCCTACGTTTACTTCGCTCTCGACATATTCAGGAAGGTAAAACCATTGGTCATTCAACGGCAAAATGGTACGCATGGGCAGTCACCTCAACCTTTTATTTTCCACTCTTATACCACAGTAAAATATTTAAGTAAAAACAATGAGTAAAACTTGGTAAAATAATATATGTTCAATGTAAGCATTTACAAGGCAATTGTCAAACCATTTTTGTATCTTTTTATATCAAAAAAACAGCCCGGTAAGCCGGAGCTGTCCAATTCAATAACGTCGATTTTATTGGGTATCGGTATGTAGCGGCGCACTGCTGTTGCGAATCATGAGCTCGGTCGGAATGATGACCTTGCGCCCCACCTCGTTTGCACCGTTGCGAACCGTATGCAGCAAGAGCTGAACGCCCGTTTCTCCCATCAGTTCGGTATGTGTTTTGACCGTTGACAGAGATGGAGTCAAATATTCCGCTGTCGGAATATCATTGAAGCCAACAATTGAGATCCGTTCCGGCACCGCAAGGTGATGCCGCTCCAGCGCCTTCAACACCCCAATAGCCACCGAATCGCTCGCAACAAAGAAAGCTGTAGGCAGGTTTTCTGGTCCTGCCAAAATAGCCGCTTCCATCGCACGGAAACCGTCTGCCGCCGTTCCACCGCACACATGAATATCATCCGACGTGCACAGCCTGTGCTGTTTCTGATACCACAAAAACGTCTCATAACGAGCATCTAGATCGGCTCGTTCGGAATCATGGGACTGCTCATCCTTGCCCATACCTACATATCCGATGTGACGATGGCCTGCGCCCATCAAATAATCCAGTGCATCAGCCGCAGCATGAGCAAGGTCAATGACCACATAGTCTGCCCCTGTGCGCTCTACCGGATGATCCAGAAAGACGCAAGGAATGGGCAGTTCCAGCATACGTTCTACCTCTTCGCTGCTAAAATGCCCCAGCACGATCAGCCCATGTAGCCCTTCGGATGACGTCTTCAGCGCAGTCAGGTCCTCTCTTCTAAAAATACGCTCCAGCTGCGCCCCGCTTTGGCGGCACTCTTTTTCCACGCCAAAGCGGATAGACAGATAATAAGGGTCTTCCAGTTCCTCGTACGCGCTAAACCAGTGCACCATGCCCAACCGGATGGGTCCCTCTGCCTTCTTGCGGGACTGACGACCAATACCGCCATTTTTACGTTTAACAGTCGTATATTTCATACGCTCGGCAACCTCAAAAATTTTACGGCGCGTTTCCTCTGATACAGACAGTGTTTCATCATAATTCAGCACTCGGGAGACCGTGGATATCGAAACCTCTGCCTCCTGGGCGATATCTTTTAACGTAGGCATTGCAGACTCCTTTAATGGTTTTACTGTATTTTTACTTTTATTTTACTACTATCTTACCCATCTCCCCTGTGCAACACAACCCGTCGTTCCTAAAGGTTCAACCATTTTTTTCATATTATAAGCTAATCATGATAAAATACGTACCATAATAGAAATGACACCAAGGAGGATACACACATGAAACAGGAACTGATTGACCGCCTGACTACATATGTTCAGGTAGATACCCAATCTGATGAAAGCAGCAACACTTGCCCTACTACACCCGGACAGCTCACATTAGGCAACCTCTTGGTGGGCGAATTGAAAGCCATTGGTATGACAGACGTAACCATTGATGATCATGGTTATGTGATGGCGACCCTTCCTTCCAATACGGATAAAGAGGTTCCCGTCATCGGTTTTCTCGCTCACCTCGATACGGCTACCGAACTGACTGGCGCAGGGGTAAAGCCGCAATTGACGGAAAACTATGATGGGGGCGATATCACGCTGAATGCTTCGCTTGGTGTGGTTCTTTCTCCACGTGAGTTTCCCGAACTGACTCAATATAAAGGCCACACCCTGATCACAACAGATGGTACCACCCTGCTCGGTGCAGACAACAAAGCCGGGATCGCAGAAATCATGACAGCTATCCACTATCTGATTGACCATCCAGAAATTCAACATGGCAAAATTCGCGTTGCTTTTACACCGGACGAAGAGATTGGAAGAGGACCGGAACGCTTTGATGTAGCCGCTTTTGGTGCTGAATATGCCTATACGGTTGACGGCGGACCGCTCGGAGAACTGGAGTATGAGAGCTTTAACGCGGCAGCCGCTCATATTACCATTCACGGTGTGAACGTGCATCCCGGTACGGCTAAAAACAAAATGATCCACGCTGCCAAAATCGCTATGGAGCTGCACAGTCGGTTACCTGCAAACGAAGCCCCGGAATATACAGACGGGTATGATGGCTTCTATCATCTCTTGGAGTCTACAGGCACAGCAGAACAAGCTAAACTGTACTATATTATCCGTGATTTTGACCGCGAAAGCTTTGAAAGCCGGAAGGCTTACTTGACGAATGTAGTCAAAGAGCTGCAGGCCGCATATGGAGAAAACCGTATTGCGCTGGAGCTAAGAGATCAGTACTACAACATGAAAGAGAAAATCGAGCCTGTCAAGCATATCGTCGATGTCGCTTATGAAGCAATGACAAAGCTGAATATCGAACCCATTATTAAGCCGATTCGTGGCGGTACAGACGGTTCACAGCTATCCTATATGGGACTGCCTACACCAAATATTTTTACAGGTGGAGAGAACTACCACGGTAAGTTTGAATATGTGTCGGTGGATAACATGGTGCTTGCTACCAAGGTTATTGTGGAAATCGCACAACTGTTCGAGCAGCGCGGCAAGTGAACTACCTATAGTTAAGATTAAATAGAAGGCATATCGTTTCGTAATGGAAACGGTATGCCTTTTTTCTGAAGCTTTCATCTCCCTTTAAATTTTCAATATCTTTATAACTTTTATCCGTCTTTAGACCGACAACTATATACGAGACTATAAAAAATATATCTAGTAAAGAAAGGTAGGTTATCTATTTGAATACAATAGATGCATTAATTGCAGCCATTCCCTACATACAACAGATTATGCGTGAGAAAGTGACCCTTGCTCTCTTCGACCGCACTCATGTCCTTATGTATACCCAATCGGAGGGTATGGACCTCGGCTTTGAAACGGGCTCGGAGCTGCTCGAAGACTATAAAGATTTTGCCATGCTTAAAAATGGACGTGAGCCCAGCCTGACCCACATCCCTGCTGAAATTCTAGGGTTTCCTCTTGATATGATCAGTATTCCTGTATTTGATGAGAAAGGTGAAGTCATCGCAGCATTTGCGGCCTCTTATAATTTGACTAACAAAAATCAACTGGATCAAATCGTATCCGAGAACCTCTCCATCACCGAGCAGCTCATTGATATGGTACAGCATGTGGCGGCTCATTCCGAGGAGCTTCAGGCAACCAGTGAACAGATTTTGAAAAACACCCAAATCGCCGTACAAAACTCGGGTAAAATCAATCAGGTAGCTGTGTTCATCAAGGAAATTTCTGATCAAACCAACCTGCTTGGATTGAATGCAGCGATCGAGGCCGCGCGTGTCGGAGAAGCAGGTGCAGGCTTTGGTATCGTCGCTCAAGAGGTGCGCAAGCTATCCGTAGAATCCAAAAAGGCGACGGTCGATATTGAAGGAGCCCTTAAGGATGTACAAAACTCCATTCGTCAAATGGAGCAGGAAATTGAGCAAATTGTTTCTTCTTCTCAAGAGCAGGCGACTCTGGTAGGCTCTTTCACTGAAGTGATGGAGCGTATGCAAAAGGCGAGTGAAACGATGCAACATCTGGCCAATGACCTGACTTCGTATGTCGTAAAATAAATCTTGGCATAAAAAAGGGGAGCACACTGATCGCAAAATGCGTAAAAGTGTGCTCCTTTTATGTACAAAAGCCCTATCGGGCTTGAAGGTCTAAATCTGAAACTCAAGCAGTATAAGAAAAAACACCATGATTTGAAGGAATCACAGGGTCTAACCCTCCCAAAATATTTTCCAACGGAAGAGCAATACTAAGAAACGCCAAGACCATAGTTACCGAGATTAATGCCTTTTTCATTATGAAGCCCCCTTAATAAAATGGTTTGGTATTGCTCTTGCTGTGATGGTGTTGCCAAATCTCGATAAGTCTCAAACAGAGCAACCAGTGTCCTGAAATCGGCATCCGCTTCTACACTGGCAGAGAATTGCAGAGAATCAAGGACATAATTTAAGGCAACGGAGTACTGCTTCTTCTTGAAATGGTAAATGGCCAATTGGTTGACCAGTTTTAAATAATATACGCGGTTTGCTCTATCTTCATAACCTTCAAATATCTTAATATCATCGGCAAAATCGTTCAGCAGGTCGTCTATATTCCAATTATTCAGATTAGCTGCTTCGGCAATACCAACCAATCCTGGAAGTAGCTCCTCGTCATTGTCGTGAAGAAATTGAACGTACTCAGGCAAAAGTTCCCTTCTCCCCGAAAGTAATTCAATCGTAAATAAATTGGCCTTGGCGAGGAAACGGAATCTCTCTACTTCTTCGTGACCGCTCTGATCCAGCCCCATAAACCAACCCATTTCGCTATACTTCATAATATAGTTTCTGGCTTCCTCATACTTGCCCATATTCTGATAGTAAATAGATTTCGCCAAATAACTGTAAGCATAATAAAACACTAGCGGGTGTTTGGTGTCCAATGTCTCATACTTGCCGTCTGCAGCATTTCTCAGTTGGGTGTGATACAGGTTTTCAGCCAACGTATGCAGATAGTCTGCTACTTTGTTCGCTTCATCCCAATCATTATGTGTGTAGCTGATTCTAAACAACTCACAAGCTTTATCGAGTTCGTGGCTGTCCGACAACAAATAAATGGCTTCCCTTTGGTTCAGGACCTCTTCCACTAAAACCCGCCTCCCTATCCTGAAAATTGCGATTCCCCCTTAGCACAGCGGCTACTCTTCAGGGTAGTTATACTCTTAGCCTCCATTTTTTGTATACCATTATATTACAAATATAGTCAAAACCTAACTTGAAGTCAATTCAATCATCACTACCTTCTTTTTTTGCAACCTTACATTGCTGTGTACGATTATAGATTTTGCAAAATTCGATTCCAGCCGCTCGGAAGTGCAAGATATAGACGAACTAAACCATTTCGATCTATATCTTGTTCATTGGAAGTTGCTTATGGGATTTTTGCAAAATCCTCGGTTACGAATAGTCGACTCCCCTTATAGAAATAATGCTAAAGAAGACAAAATGTAGGCTCTCTCATGGATGTTTTTTATGATGCTATAGTATCGTGGGGGTAACTACGTTACGAATTAGTGCGTACTTTTCAATCGGATACCGGGGCCTTACAATCAAACCTGTGCATGAAACCAAAGTATAGATTGATACTCAACAGAGCATGTACCTGTTCATCAAAATACAAATTCACTTAAGGAGTGAAGTTAATAACATGGAACTTCAATTGGCTTTAGACTTAGTAGATATCCCGCAAGGTATTGCATTGGTAAAAGAAGTAGAGTCGTATATTGATATCGTAGAAATCGGTACGCCGATTGTCATCAATGAAGGACTTCATGCAGTAAAAGCAATGAAAGAAGCATTCCCGAATCTGAAAGTACTGGCTGACCTGAAGGTTATGGATGCAGGGGGCTATGAAGTGCTAAAAGCTTCCGAGGCTGGTGCAGATATTGTTACGATTTTGGCTGTAGCTGAAGATGCAACAATCAAAGGCGCAGTAGAAGAAGCGAAAAAACAAGGCGGCAAAAAAATCCTGGTAGACATGATCGGTGTTAAAAACCTGGAGCAACGTGCGAAAGAAATCGACGCTCTTGGCGTTGACTACATCTGTGTGCATACAGGCTACGATCTGCAAGCTGAAGGACAAAGCCCGTTCGAAGCACTGCAAACCGTCAAAAAAGTCGTGAAAAACTCTAAAACTGCCGTGGCTGGCGGCATTAAGCTGAGCACACTGGCTGAGGTGGTGAAGGCTCAACCGGATCTGGTTATCGTCGGCGGTGGTATCACTGGCGAGGACGACAAAAAGGCTGTAGCTTCCCAAATGCAACAGCTCATCAAACAAGGTTAACCCCAATGGAAACCTCTCAATATTTATCTGAGGTACTCAAGGAGCTACAATGGGTTCCACAATTGATCAGTGATACGGAATCGGAACAGCTGATCCACTCCATCGCCGCTGCCAATAAGGTATTCGTCGCAGGTGCGGGCCGCTCAGGGTTCATGATTCGCTCGCTGGCGATGCGGTTGATGCATATGGGGGTTCAAGCTTACGTGGTCGGAGAAACCGTAACTCCTGGTTTGGGCGAGGGCGACCTGCTCATTATTGGGTCAGGCTCTGGCGAAACCAAAAGCCTGACCTCGATGGCAGAAAAAGCAAAGAAACTTGGGGCCTCTCTGGCGCTTCTAACTACTTCTCCCGGTTCCACCATTGGCAAACTGGCCGATATCATCGTCAAGCTGCCTGGTGCACCCAAGGACCCGTCCAACAAGGATTACCAAACGATTCAGCCCATGGGCTCATTGTTTGAGCAAACCCTGCTGTTGTATGGTGACGCGTTGGTGCTCAGAACGATGGAGCTGCGCAAGCTGACCTCCGAATCTATGTTTGGCCAACACGCCAATTTGGAATAAAACTGTAATTCCTTTACGATAACAAAGCAGGCTGCCCTTTACATGTCACATGTGAAGGATAGCCTGCTTTTATGCTTGTATAAGGCGACGTTCGATACAGCATAGAATAAGGCAAAACAAGCCCGGCATGTATTCAAACCATTTATTCGTTATTCCCTGCTGGCAACGGCGGAACTTTGGACGGATCAGCAAGTGCCCAATAGGCATATTTGGCCTTTAACCGTTCGTCGAATAGTAGCGGCTTATCCAGCCGGGCTATCGGAAACGTGCTGAGCCACGTATTTCCATCATCCGTACCCCAAATCGTCACATTGCTGATATGATCCTGCTGCCTTGAAAACATATCGAACAGCGCCCGATAGCGGTGAGCCTGCCGGATCAGCATAGATTCTGGAATCGTTTCATAGCGATCTGTGTCATTGGAATAAAGACCCATATCCAGCTCGGTAATCTGATTATCCAGACCAAGCGAAGCAAACTTTTCTATAGACTGCTCAATCTCGCTAATAGCGGGAAACTCCAGGCGGATATGCGATTGGTGGCCTACTCCGTCAATCGGTACACCTTTAGCGAGCAGATCACGTACCAAATTGTACAGAAAATCCCGTTTCTTCGGCTCATGTGTGTTGTAATCGTTAATGAACAGTCGTGCGTTCGGGCCCACCGCTTCCCTCGTGACACGGAATGCTTTTTCAATATAATCCGTGCCGGTAATCTGATACCACTTGCTGCGGCGCATGCCATCCGGCTGATCAGGATCAATGACCTCATTCACCACATCCCAATCGGTGATGACATTTTTATACCGGGCTGCAACAGCGCGAATATGCGTCTCCAGCCGATCCAGCAAAAGCTTTTTATTCTCAGCAGTCGGCGTCATCGGCTGTCCATTCTTATCCTTGAACATCCAATCCCCAGTTTGGTTATGCCACACCAAGGTATGGAAACGAATGTCCAGTCCATGTTGTCTAGCAAACTGCACAATTTGATCTGCTTCCTCCCAATGGAACTGTCCCTCGGACGGTTGTAAGGAGATCGGCTTCATCGCATTCCCTGCAACGACGCTGTTAAAATGCTTCTGTACCAGCTCTCCGTAAGCCCCTTCGGTCTGGAAAGCTTCAATCGCCGTGCCCATGCTGAACTGTCCCCCATATATTCCATGCAACGAAGGAATGTCCTTTTCAATAGCCAGCGGCGGTACAAGGGACAGCTCGAAATCATCCATATAAAAGGAAGACGTTCCTTCTGCCGTTTCCAAATACATGGAAACGGTGTCTGCATCATGCGCGAGCGTATACGTACCAGACAAATGCATCCATTCCCCTGTCGTAGTAGCCGTGTCGCCTACAACAGTTTCATACGCACTTTGACCCTGGTGATCACGCTGTACGCTGAGCCTCACCTTGGCAGGCTGCTCACCCGGCGCCAGCTTCACCCAGGCACTGACCGTATATCGGCTGCCCTTTTGCATCGTAGCAGTCACATCCAGCTTGGGTCCGGCATATGTCTTTTGTCTGCCTGTTGTCAGCAGACTGTATGAGCCGCTTCGTGCATCGGCATCCGAAACCTGCACGGTCTCGGCTCCCATACGGGACACCCATCCTTGGGCCGTACCATCTTCAAACCCGGATACGATACCATGGGTCGGCTCCGTTGGCGTCTTCGATACCTGTGTTATTTCTACCTCATCCACATAGTAGGCCTGCGCGGGATTCGAGCTTTCCACATACAGCTTCAATGCATCCATCCCCCCGGTAAAAGTATATTTCCCCTGAAGTTTGATCCATGATGTATCCGCCGTCTCTGTCTGCGCTACCGTCTTCCATGTCGTAGTCCCGCCTGTCGGCTGCTGCTCCACTGTAAGTTTAACCATGCTCGGAACCGCAGAATGACCATCCAGCTTCACATAGCCACTAATTTCATACTCCACATCCGGCTGCAACAGCGACTTCACATCCAGCTCCGCCCCGTTCCAAGCCGCTGTACGAGCGGTTGCCTTCAGACTGTGCGTGCCGCCATATGCTGCTTCCGTGACGGATGCAATTTGGGTATAAGTTCCTCGGGGCTTCCAGCCGTCGCTGTTTCCTTGCTCAAATCCATACGTTCCAATGGTCTTATGGATACTACCCGCCGATAGCACCATATCCGAAACGGGCGGGGAATGTTCCATAGACGGAGCTGCCTTCGCCACAGACGCTCCCCACCAACCGACAGGCGATAACAACAGCGCTCCAGCCAGTACCAGACAAAAAGGCTTAACCCAACATGACCGCAAAGCAATCCCTCCCGTACTCTAATTTTTTGGAATTGGTATTTGGCACCATTGGTTTTCATTTACTATCCTTTGACACCGCCCAAGGTCATACCCTTCACAAAGTATTTTTGCAAAAAGGGATAAACTAAAATAATAGGCACTGAAGCGACAATCGTCATCGTGGCCCGAATCGAGGTAGGCGTGACCGACTTGGCCAGATTTTCCGAACCAGCGAATTGGCTCGCATAGTCCTGACCGTTAACAGACGTGTTAGAATTTTGCAGGATTTTCATCAGCTCATATTGAAGAGTGCTCCATTGCTCATATGATGAATTGTACAAAAACACATCGAACCAGGAATTCCATTGTGCCACCGCTGTAAACAGCGACACCGTCGCCAGTACGGGAACACACAGCGGCAAAACGATGCGCATAAAAGTGGCAAACTCCCCAGCCCCGTCAATACGCGCCGACTCCAAAATCCCTTCCGGCAATCCCTCAACAAAGGAGCGAATGACAATCACATTAAACACCCCAATCAATCCCGGCACGACATACACCCAGAAAGTCCCCAGCATCCCAAGCTCACGAATCAGGAGAAAGTTCGGAATCAATCCCCCGCTAAAATACATCGTTAAAATAAAAGCAATCGAAACAAATTTGCGCAGCACATATTCCGGCCGGCTGATCGTATACGCCACCATCGCGCAGCAAAATACCGAAGTCACTGTACCCACAACTGTACGTAATACAGAAATCAGCGTAGCATGGAAAATCGTCGCTTCCTTGAACACAAATTCATAATTACTCCACGTGAATTCACGTGGCCACAAATAGATCCCGCCCCGAATCGAATCATTCGCTTCATTTAACGAAACCGCCAGCGTATTTAAAAACGGATACAGCGTGAACACCATCAGGCAGAGCATAAACACGATATTGCACGCATCAAAAATTCGATCCGACGGCGCCCGAAATCGCCCGTGTACAATCTTGCCTTTGCCCATAACTTCCTCTCCTTTCTAAAAAAATAGCCTGACCTGCACTTAAATTTGATTAATATTGTTGAAGCTGCTGGTGCTATTAATTGAAACGGTTATATGAGTGACTACAAGAGTGGGAATTCGAGTGAAAATCTGAGTAGCTATTTGTGCAGGCTCTTATTAATTATTAGTGGCAATTAGAAGTTGTAAGGTCAGCGAAGCGGCCTGCTAAAAATCCACTGACTTGAACCTGTAGTATGCATGAGCACGCGCCTTCTGTTATCGCCTCGAATAGCACTATCCCAAACTCAATGGCGATAGCGAAGCTGAGCCAGCCATCATTGACGCATTACCCCTAGGAAGCGCGAGTCATGCGCCTTCCTTAAGCTCTCCTCTGCCACTACCCTCAGTTCTTAAAAAAAGTGACTTTACGGCGGGTAGCAGCGGAGCGGGCGGAATTGTTCTGAAGAAGCGGAGCGTTCGCCTTTATCCCCGGATTTTAACCTATAATCTTTATTCCAATAAGAAAATACGGGGATAACAGCGATCGGAAGAACAATCCGCACGCGAAGCGGCCGTCCCCGACCATAACTCACTCCTTTTTCAGAACAATCTCTCCTCCCCTAACCGCTTCGCAATATGATTGGCGCTAAACAGTAAGATGAAGCTGACCACCGTTTTGAACATCCCAGCAGCAATGGAAAGCGAGAAATTACCCATCTGAATACCATATTTCAGCACGAAAATATCCAGATTCTCCGAGTAATCCACGTTCATGCCGTTGCCCAGTAAGTATTGCGGCTCAAAGCCGGATTCCAGTAAATTGCCAATGTTCATAATGAGCAGGATGATAAATACAGGCTTCAATCCCGGTAATGTCACATGCCAAATCCGCTGAAAACGCCCTGCTCCGTCCATCTCGGCTGCCTCATACTGCGAGGGATCAATCATCGTCATCGCGGCCAAATAAATGATGGTGTTCCAGCCGACATTTTTCCATACCTCCGATGCACCGAGAATACCCCAAAAATAGCTTCCCTCGCCCAGCCACAGAATAGGCTCCTTAATCAACCCCAGCCACATCAGCACCTCATTGATGATGCCGCCATCTGCAGACAGCGCCGTACTAATGATGCTGGCCGCGACCACCCACGAAATAAAATGCGGCAGATAGCTGATCGTCTGTACCACTCGCTTAAATACGAGCTGGCGAAGCTCATTCAGCAAAATCGCTAATGTTATAGCGGTGACAAAGCCCAGCACCAGATTAATAAAGCTCATCGCCAGCGTATTGCGCATGACCCGCAGAAAGTGTTCATCCTGAAATAGAAAATGGAAATGTTTTAATCCGACCCATTGCTGATCGAGCAACTTGCGGGCAGGCTTAAAATCCTGAAAGGCAATCGTCCAGCCCCAGATGGGCAAATACTTGAAGATGAACAGCCAGATTAAAAAAGGGACGGACATCCATACCAGTGCCCGTTGCTGATTCAGCTTGTGCATAAATCCCCTAAAGCCGGTTCGCCGCGAGGGCGGCAAATGATCCGGGGAGATCGTGACAGGTGATGGTGACGAGTGGCCCATAGCTGCTTCCTCCTTTATTTTTTACCGGGATTTTCGATTTTTTTAGCAACCTCCTTCGTGATCAGCTCCTCATACGCCTTTACATCCAGCTTGTTGAATTCAGTAGTGTATTCACTCCAAATCGCATCAAACTGCTCCGGTGCAGACAGCACCAAACGCGGGAAATATTTGCGCTGAAGGTCCCCCTTCTTTTGCTGGAAGAGCTGCGCAGTTGAGCCTTGAGCAATCGGGATACTCCAGGCCGGATACCATGGGCGCTCGTCAGGTGCGGAAAACATTTGCGAGAAAGACTCTACACCATAGACTTTTAGTAGCTTTTTATCTCCCTTGGTGTAGGACATACGCGCAACCTCTGGCTGCCGTCCAGGGCCAACGGAGTTGCCGTCAGGCAGGGTAGAACCGCTACCGTATCGCGGCCAACTGTATTCAAAATATTTGAACCCGAATGATTCGCGGAACGCGTCCTGACCAGTCTGCTTAATTTGCTCCTCAGTCCGGTAAAAGCGCCCTTTTTTATCTACATCATAGGTTTCTCCCTTGATTCCCCAGTTGGATAACACCTGGTTTTCGTCAGTCAGCAGGTTGTCAAAAAATTTGATGATACGTACCGGGTCCTTGGCACTGACCGTAATTCCTATGCCTCGGTTATTAACGAATGACGACGGATCAATGTACTGATCCTTTATATTCTGGTCATATACAACAGGCAGCCCTATATACTCCATATCATCATTGCCCGATTGCTTGGAAGCCTCCTGCAGGTTATTTAGGGCCTGCCCCGCCTGCCAGCGGTAGTCGAAAAAGCCCAGCACCTTACCCGAGGTCAGCTTCGCTAAATATTGATCGTAATTGTCCACAAAGGACGATTTATCAAATAGGCCCTCTACATTGAGCTGATTTAGCTCTTTGAGATACCGCTTTGTGATTTCCATATCTCCATAATCTGTGGCCCGGTGTGTTTTCATATCAATAATCGTGCCGCCATCATTCGGATAGCCTGCCAGATGCATCGGCGCGTTCGTAAGAGCATAAAACCTATCCTGCGTGGTTAACGCCAGGTACCCAGTCAAGCCCTCATCTGCATGCTTTTTCGCATAGTTACGAATCAGGGCTAAATACTCATCAAGTGTTTTGATTTTTGGATATCCCGCTTCTTTTAATACCCTGCGTTGCACCCAAAAGGCTCCTTGCTCTAAGTTAGGCGCAGGTAAATAATCGCCTACCACCGCACTGAGCGGCAGAAAGTAAATATTCCCATCCTCCGCCTTCATCAAGTTGTAGTACGGTCCATATACACGCTTAATATTCGGTCCATATTTGTCGATCAAATCATTCAGCGGAATAAAAGCCCCGGCATCCAGCAGCTTATCGATCGTGCCATCGGGTACTATCACATCCGGGTAATCGTTACTGGCAATAAATGTACCGATCTTCGTATTGGAATCCCCCACCAAATGCTCCAGCTTCCAGTTTACCCCCGTCTGATCCTCCAGGATTTTGCCGATCCGCGTTTCATTGGTATTAATGTCCCTCCCCGCAGTGGCATTAAAATACGTGAATGTGACCTTCTCCTTGCTATCTCCTGACGCCGGCTCCTTGCCCGAGCTCCCTGAGCAAGCAGCAATCATAGACGCCATCATAACCATTACCAGACTGATGATTCCGAACCTTTTGCTTGTCATGCCAGACCCTCCCCTTTCGTCCTCTTTTGTCGATTGTGTGTGAATATCGTGCGCACGTACCTCAAGCACTGAGAATCCCGCACACTCTAAATTGTAAGCACTTTCATTTTATAAAATGCTGTTCATTTCGTTCACCTGTCAATCTAAAGGTGTTACTTAGAAAACTATAGGTAAAGGTCCTTCAAAGCAAATGGACGCCAATCCAGCATCGGCGTCCATGAAAAAACAAATTATTAATAACGTATTTTCCCTTCTTTGATATAAATCGTTTCATCACATGCATCTGCGACTTGCTGGTCATGCGTTACGACTACAATAGTTTTCCCCCGTATATTTAAATCCTTGAAAATACCCAAAATATTCTGTTCAGAGTGTTCGTCAAGGGAACCTGTCGGTTCGTCAGCCAGTATAATTTCTGGTTCTTGAACAAGAGCTCTTGCTATCGCCACCCGCTGCATTTCACCACCAGACAACATATCAACAGAATGAAAACCTAATTTTTCTAACTCTAATGCTTCTAAAACATCTTCCACCATATGACTTATCTTTGCTTTAGGGTATTTACTATATTTTAGGGGTAAAGCCACATTATCGAACACATTTTTGGTATCAATCAGAGCATAATTCTGTAAAATAAATCCTATTTTTTCTCTTCTGAAATCTGCTAATTGATTTAGAGTTTTAGTTGTCAGATCTTCTTGCTCATACATGTAAGTTCCACTGTCCGGTTTGTCTAATCCAGCAATTATATTTAGCAAAGTGGATTTCCCTGAACCGCTCCTACCCATAATTGCTGTCATAGAGCCCCTTTTAATACTCAAATCTACACCCTTTAATACTTCCAAAACCCTCTCTCCCACCTTAAAAGCTTTGTGAAGATTATTTATTGTAATCATTAAAACCAATCACTCCATTCGTTTTAAAAACATACTAACCTGCAACTTCCTGATCTTGTAGTAAAGTAGAAGTGTAGACAACGCAAATATAATTAGCATGCTCAGCAATATCGTAACGAAGTAACTACCCATTTTAAAGTTGATAAAATAAGTATACAGAAATAGACTAATTAAACCTGGCACTATCACCAAAAATGCTATCTCTGCAATAAAATAGAAAAGTATATTCATTATCGTTGCTCCAGAGATCAAGTGAATAGATAAGTTTTTCATATTTTTCTCTAATTTAGTTACCATTAAAATCGAAATGCTAAGAATACACACTACAAATATAGTTATAGCTATAACACTGAGTACCATGATGTTCTCGTGTAGCGCTGAAAAAATAAAATTTAATGGTGGGCTGTTTGCTCCAAGAACTTGGGTATCATAAAAACCAGTCTTTTTTTGGGCTTCTTCTACCTTGCTCCTTACAAAGTACTCGGTTTCCGAACTCCAAATGTCCCCATTAATCATTTGGAGATAGTGTTTCTGTTGAAAGTTAAAGTCTTCCTTAGTATCTGGGACACTTGTAAACTGTTGTGCGGGCATAATAATATACCGATCAAGATATATTTCCGGGTTATTAGCATTAAAAACAAGTGAATCCTTTTTAACAAACCCTTTTACATAAAACTCAAAATCTTTAAACAAATATTTTCCTTTTAAAATATCTCCTGCTTTATATAGTTGCTTATATTCTGCTCCTAAGAGTACAGGAATGCTTGTATGACCCACATGATTAAAATCATGTGCGGTCAAGTTCTCCCCCTCATCTGTTTCAATGGAAAACTGATCTAGTCCTTGTTTATTAATTTGTAAAGCTTTTATAGAAACATAAGGGCCTTTGTTATTGATAGTAAAGACATTCGGTTCAAATCCTTGTTCATAATCCTGTGAAAATTTCGCCTTGTCCGCTCCTTCAAAATGAATGAGGTCAACAGGCTGCGTAAAAATGTAGATATACTTCTCACCTATATGTTTCTCTACATAATTATAAAAATTTTTAATTTTGGTTAAGAACATCGGTTGATTCATAAGTTTTTTTAATTCATCACTATTCGTTAGAGTGTCTGATAACTGGAAACTGTCTTGTGCCCCTAAGGCTGCTGTTTTACTTGATTTCGTAACTAAATGATTAAAATTCAAAAATAAAACAGTAACTAAAAAAAACAAAATAGTAATTTGAAGGAGAATAAATATCGTTGTACTTTTGTTCTTTTGTACGCTTTCTAAAACTTCACTGTATACCATTCTCATTTAAACTTAAGTCCTTTCCTGATCTACCTATCCTTTTGACAGTAACGGATATGGAAAAATAAGAAGATAAGAGAATTAATACGTAGCCTATAAGCAAATATTGTACGTACAGTTCAATATTTTCTGTTGAAGCCCGATCGATCAAAAATAAGAAAAGGCTTATTGTACACATAAGCAAATAAGACAGGGAGACGGCTACATAATATCGTTTGGAAAATTTCGCTATCACTTTCTCTGACTTAATTCCCATAATCCATAACCAATTTATTTCAGTTTTCTTTTTATCGTACCAATTCATAGTAAATATAACACTGGAGCAAACCAACAACAGAAATACGGTAATTATGATCGTATTACGATATATATCTATGCCCACATATCTCTGTGCTCCAGCATCACCGCGGTCAAATACATTCACCTTAACGCTTAAGTTTTCAAAAATTAAATAGCCATTTTTGAGAACAGAGGACACTGCGGGAGAATTTAGTACATAGATATTATTTAGGTGTGTTTGTTGACCAAAGGCATCCAAGTTTAGTAGCACCGTTGTATCCAGAGTTGATGGATAGGCCGCCCCCATAGAACCTATGACTTCAAATTTTTTTCCTTGGAACAGATAATACCGTCTCCCGTCAAGAGACGTAAGTGCTGATTCAGCAATACGTTGTCCAATTACAGCATACTTATGATCACTATAAAAATCGTCCTCATTAAAAAATCTCCCTGCAACCATTGGTGGCTTATATGTATCCTCTTTATAATAAAGAGCTCGCACATTCATTTCCCCAGTTTCAAGCTCCTTGAATATGGTAAATGGGTACGTTGTTCGGAGCTTACGCCAGTCCCATTCGTGAGCAGTATTTTGATCTACCATAAAAAATAAACTATTTTCTTGGTAAAGACCTCTGGACAAGGAGTCTAATTCTCTTTGTTGTACCATGTAATAACTCACAGAGATCATAATCATACTCAATAAAAAATACAGTACGAATATTGGTATTAGTCCATTTCCGGAAATTTCCTTCAGCTTACTTTTCATTTCAAATACCTCTCGTAATAAAAGGTGAAATTGTTAAAGAAACTAACAATCTCACCTTCTTTAGTTTTTAATTATTCTTGGCTACCGCCGTAAAAAGTTCTCGCTACAAGAATAGCTTCACCATAACCAGTGACAGCCCTGGTACGATCCCACCCCCATTGTCTGTCGCTATCAAGACGTACACTTCCTGCCCAAGTTAATTGTGCTCTGGAATAGTGATATTCACCCTCCCACTTTGTTATAGCAACTGCTCTTTCTAAATCTGAATTTCCTGGCTTAGCTTCCGTATAACCTTGGTGATCTGGAACACTTTTCGCAGCACGTAAGGAAAGCTCTTGATGAGAATTATTATTAGAAAAATTACCCTCCCCTTCAATCCAACCTCCTTCAATGGTGCTAGAAGCATAAGCAGAGGCGGAAATTGAACCAATAATAGCAACAACCGCTAGGGACTTAATTAACTTTTTAGTAAACTTCATCTCTTCCTCCAATAAAAAATTAGTTATATTTGAAAGCTGGCCAGCTATTCAAAACATCATTGGTGTTAAGATATCCAAAGACTATTTCTTATAATTAATTTAGTATATATTCATATTTACCATATAATAGAAAGGAAGTATATAGCGAAAAATGAAATATTCTGTCGGTAAATGATTTATTTAGCTTTTTTACACTTTTGAGGGTTCTATACTCGATCCGCAGGAATCCTAATTCGAATCTCCGTACCCTCGCCGGGTGCACTGCGAATGGCAAGCTCAAAACGGCTCCCATAGTAAAGTTTAAGACGATATATGACATTTTGCAGACCTATACGTTCACCCATTTCTTCCTGCCTTTGCATGTAACCATATAAGCGTTGTACCTGCTCCGCAGACATGCCAACCCCATTATCCCGAACCGTTAGAATCAGTTGTCCTTCCTCCTGCTCAAAATGGATCTCAATGCGTCCCCCATGCTTTAGTGGCTCAATGCCGTGGATGCTTGCATTTTCAACCAGTGTCAGCGCGACCATTTTGGGAAGCAGATTATCCAAGTCTTCAGAGCGCGCCTGCACTTCGTACTGTATTCGCTCACCAAAGCGATATTGCTGGATTTCCAGAAAACAACGGATCAGCTCCAGCTCCTCCCGCAAAGTAACCCGATCCTTGTTCCACACCAGCGAATTGCGGAAAATCCGTGCCATGTTATGAATAATGCGCGCTGTCTCATCCTCATGCTTCATCAAGCTCCGCATGCGAATTGTCTCCAGCGCATTGAACAGGAAATGTGGGTTGATCTGGCTGTGAAGTGCATTCAACTGGGCATGTCTGCGCTGAATTTCCAGATTTTTTCGCTGAATATCTGCCATATAAACATCGTTAATCAGTCGCTTTATTTTCAGCGTCATCCGGTTAAACTCACCTGTTAATTGCCCGATTTCATCTCGCGACTCTGTACCGGGAATCAGCTCAAAATGCTGATTTTTCACCTTTTTCATGTGCTTTAAAATACGATGAATTCTCACGTTCAGCGAACGTGTAATCCAGATAATAATTAATGTAGGCAGCAACATATTTACACAGGTTAACAAGAGCACAAAATTGCGGGATTCCTGCATTTCATACAGCATTTCATCTCTGGATACCGCTGCCACAATGCTCCAGTCGTTCAGATTGCTCGTAAGCACATAATCCGTCCTGAACTCCATGGTGTCCTCGGGCAGCTTAAGGGTGTTATAGGCCACACTTTTGTGGTTTATATCCACTTTGGGATCCGTTGTATATTCGATTTCCCCCCGTTCGTTCAGCAGAAAGAGACTTCCCTGCAAATTCAGGTTATTGAAAATCTCACGAATGGACGACATTCGCAATTCTATTTTCAGTATTTTTTCACGACCATTTTCGGAATAAAAATAGTTCATCCGCCGAATCAGGCTGAAAGGGTACTGCTGTTCGCCTGTACTGTCATCGGTACGTACAAATATAGGCTTGGACTGGCGTCCAGGCGGGATTTTGGTATACCAGGGCAAGCTTCTGACCCTCTCATCTATAAAGCTGACTCCCCCGGAATTCAGCAGCGTTGAATTATCGGTGTAGATCGTAATTCCACCTACGGAGTGGTATACAGGGCTATAAGTACTGTTCAAGATACGACGTAAATAAGAGTCATAGGCGGCAATATAGTCAGCGGGGTGGGGATAAGTTTGTTCCAACACCCTATTGAGCTGATGATCGGTATAAAAGTTAGACGAGATTTCCATCGCATCTTCAAATTCACGGTAAAATTCAATTTTAATCTGTTCCAGTGCGCGCGAAATATCCTGGATACGCTGTTCTTTCACATTTTGTGAGGTAACATGGTAAAAAATCAGATTGGTCAGCACTACAGGCGTGAAAACACAGAGAAAATAAAGCAGCAGCATTTTATCCCGCAATCGCACATGATCAAGAGTCGTTCTCAGCCCCTTCATTCGCCGGTCCTCTCTAGGTCGTCGCCAATACTCAGGCTGTTGCGGTATTCACTAGGCGTGGCGTGCGCCATCTTTTCAAACTGGGTAACAAAATAGTCTGAACTGCCGAAGCCCACGCGCTCAGCAATTTCATAAATCCGCAAATCCGTCTGCCGCAACAAGCGTTTCGCCTCCTGAACACGCAATTTCAGCAGAAATTCGTTAAAGTACACACCATACGTTTTTCTGAACAATTGACCGAGGTATACCGGGTTCATGTAAAAGCGAGCCGCAATACTTTTCAGGCTTATATTCTCGGCAGCATGCTGCTCAATGTAAGCACGGATGTGCTGAATGCCTCCTTGCTGACAATCCTTGCGCAGAACCCCAATATACCTTCCACTTTCCTCTGCAAAAGCTGTAAACAATCGCTGTAGTTCACCCAAGGACAGGTTCATGTCCTGCCAGTTCATCATCGGTTCTAGTGACTGAAGTGAGCGCTCATCTCCCTGCATGTTTTGAATGACCCGAACGATACTAAGTACGCACTGATGCAGGCTCATTTTCATAGCCTCAGGAGCATAACATTCCTCCCGAAAGCTGCTAAATAAATAATCCACGGTCACACGCAGCTCATCCAACCGCAGTTCCTCAACTTGTTCCGTCAAGCGATCCAATACGTCCTGATGGATGGTCTTATAGTGGAGTGGTGGCATTCCCTCCTGTAGATATACAACAATACCGCTATGGTCATGAATGTATTTATGGAGCACCGCTTCCTTCGCACAGGCATAGGACTGCTGGATATCTTGCAACCGATTCACAGGCTTTCCTGCATAAACGAAAACCCGACTTCCCAGCTGATCTTTTAGTGACTTCATCCCCTCTATCTCCTGTTGTAGCGCTTTCATAAAAACTTTGACCTTGTCTTCAAAACACCCCAAAAAGAAGTCCGGTACGATAAGACCAATCCGGTTACGATGCTCATGAACATAGAGAGGGTACTTGCCATCCATTAAACGATGAAGCGCTTGCTCTATAAGCTCCCTGAATTGGAAAAGCGATAGCATGATATTATTGTCACCAGAGCGCCAGGGATGTTGATCATTCAGCTCGACGAGTACATAGTACATAGAAGTGGCTTCCCCAAGCCCTAGCTGCTGCTCCCACCGTGTCACCACTACATCATCCACTGGATTCATCATCACAGTCTCTAACAACCCACCTGCATGGTGATTCTGATATCGTTGCGCATTCTGTTGTTCACGATGCAGTCTCTCACTCAGCTTGCGCAGTGTAGCCGAAAAGTCACCCTCATCAATCGGCTTAAGCATAAAATCATGAACCCCATAGCGGATTGCCTGCTGCGCATAAGCGAAATCACTATAGCCGCTTAAGATAATAAACGCGGGATGTCCTGTAGTCTGTTCGAGCACAGACCGAATCAGCTCTAATCCGTCCAGCACAGGCATACGAATATCGGTAATGACCAGGTCCGGGTGAATACGGCTGATTAGCTCCAGCGCATCCTCACCGTTATCAGCTTCTCCCACGATTTCAAAACCACAGGCTTGCCAATCCATGAGTTGAAGCAACCCTTTACGAGTAAAGGTTTCATCATCCACCACAATGGCTCGATGCAGCTTCATAACACGCTTCCTCCTTTTGATGTATGCTGTTTTATTATTTTAGTTAACTATTCCAATGATCTCAGTCACTATGGTAATCTAAAAACATCAGGAATTGGAAATTTTATTTACACTTATTAGACTCCAATCCCCCCTTGAGAAGCACCTATCCCCAGACCTCCACAGACGGCACAGTAGCCCCTAAAGCACCAACCGTTCGTGCCGAGGCTACTGTATTCCTGTGCATAATCCATATCCAAAGCTAAATCCTCAAGAATAAATTTAGTCTGACAAGCAGCAAATATACAAAAAGGAGACGAATCCCTGAATGGGGGTTCGTCTCCTTTATTGCTATTGTGTAAAAACTTTATTATTCTCTTATTCGTGAATTCAGGCTATCGTTCAGCGATGATACTGACCGCTTGCAGATGGTCGGCGTACTTTACAAACTGCTTTCGCATACCCATAACCCTTGTCCGGGCAGCATGGTTACGCATAAGGTTAAAGGCAATTTTTCCAAATCTCAACCAGCCCTCGTCCTGAATGATACGTGGCAGATGCAATAAGTGCATGGGAACCGTATAGATTTTAACGACCTTAAAGCCTTCCTCTTTCAGCAGCTGTTCCCACTCTGACA
Source organism: Paenibacillus sp. FSL L8-0158 (assembly GCF_038592965.1). Lineage (GTDB taxonomy): Bacteria > Bacillota > Bacilli > Paenibacillales > Paenibacillaceae > Paenibacillus > Paenibacillus polymyxa_D. The sequence goes on from NZ_CP151949.1 coordinate 5,562,120, forward strand.
CCGTCAACGGTGTCGCATTAACTCGCATGGCTACAGCCAAATCCTTGTAAATTTGTTTTCTGAGCGCAGGCTCAATATGGTTAGAAGCAAGGCACATCTCATGAATAGCATACTTCCCGCCTACTTTCAAAAGCCGCCTGGCTTCCGAAATAATCTGCGCTTTCTTGGCTCTTGTGTGCATCGTCAGCATGGCTTCCCCATATACCACCGTCGCAGAGGCATCCGGCAACGGAACCTGTTCAGCATCGGCAATAATGACTTCCCGGTTTGCTCCGCTTGCATACGTTTTTACAATAGAAGCCGCCTTCTCATTCTGTTCAATCGCAATATAACGACGGGGATTAAGCCGCAGTGTGATTTGGGCAGTTATACCCAATCCAGGGGCAAACTCAATAACCTCATCCTGCCCGGTTACATCAAGTCCCTCTATCATCCAACGTGTCGTTTTTAACCCTCCGGGCCTAAGCACGCGCTTACCGAGACTTGCTAATATCCAGTGCCCTGGCACCTGTTTGTAATCTACTGTCTGCATTGGCCATTAACACCTCTTTTTAAAATTTGATAATGATATTCATTATCAATATGAGTGTAAAAAAAATAACCATTTTCTTTTTTTATATGAGCATGTTGCTGCTATGTCCTCTTTTATATGTTCTGCGCATAGCTTTCACTTGGCGTTTGGGTCAACACTACATGCAGACTGGAATTCGCCTCTGCACCGCCACGATAGGAAAAGTGCTCATCGCCCGTAACATGGATGATATCCCCTTGGACAACTTCCGTTGCTTCGCCGTTCACAGTTACAGTGCCGCTGCCTTCAAGAACAAGCAAATATACATTCGCTCCTGGGTGATTATGTGTTGGCAGCTCGGCATTAGGAGTAAAGTTGAGAATAAAAATTACATTGTCGGCTTCCTTATGCACTATTCGTTTTGTAAACGCAGCTTCTTTATATTCCTGAAATTGAATGAGGTTTGATTTTTTCATATTGGTTCACGCTCCTGTTTGGAATTAAATTTGCTTAAGATGGATTTATACCTTTATTGTATTGGATTATTTCGCTCGCCTTGTGATTGCAATCACAAAACTAAATTTAAGTGAGAATTTTGCAAAAATCCAATAAGCGACTTTCAATGAACAATATATAGATCGAAATGGTCTAGTTCGTCTATATATTGCACTTTGGAGCGACTGGAATCGAATTTTGCAAAATCCTAAAGTCAAAAATACTTTTGAAATATTTAAAAATTTGATTTCAATCATCTTTTTCATCGACGCACCCAACTAGAATCGAATTGTGTTAGACAAACAAAAACAAGCAGGAGGTTGTTCCTATGAAACCAGGATTCCAACTGGCAAAGGATATTTATTGGGTAGGAAAAATTGATAATCGTGAGGTTCCCTTTCATCGTCTTCTACTATCAAAGGGTACAACCTATAATGCATATCTACTGAAAACTGGAAAACCAACCATTGTAGATACCGTAGATATGGCGTTCGGTAGAGAATTTGCCGAAGCTGTAGCGGAATTAATCGATCCATTGGATATTCAATATATCATCGTCAATCACACGGAACCGGATCACTCGGGCGGACTGGCGGCACTTGCTTCCAAGGCAACAAACGCTACGATTGTCTGCACTGAGATTGCCGTTCCGGAAATCCAACAAATGTACAAGCTTCAGCATCGCAACTTCCTCGTAATCAAGGATGGGGATCAACTGGACATTGGAGGCAAAACGCTGCTGTTCAAAGAAACACCTTACCTGCATACGGAAGAAACCATGATTACGTATTGCATAGAAGATAAAATCTTGTTCCCTTGCGATATTTTCAGTACACACGTGGCTGTAGAGCATCTATTTGCCGATGAGGCTGGTTTTGATATCACTGAGGACTTTATCGGATATTATCAGGCTATTATTCATCCACATCGCAGATATGTGCGCACATTAATCGAAGCTGTTGCCGATCTGGATATTGAGATGATTGCACCTTCCCACGGCTTCGCGATCCGGCATGATATTGCCAAATTTATTGATTTGTACGCCTCTATGAGTACCGAAACCAAGGAGGATAAAAAAGTAGCGATTGTCTATGCCACCCTGAAAAATAATACTAAAAAAATGGCAAACATCCTGAAGGACTGCTTTTTGGAGAACCAAATCAAGGTGGAGCTATGGGACGTGGATAAAGCCGATGAAACGGAAATATTGAATAGTATTGCCTCGGCTGATGCTGTTTTCGTCGGTAGCTCTACCAAATATGCCGATATGACGGGCAAATTGGAAGACCTATTGCAACAAATGCAAAAGATGAATCTGGAAGGCAAGTTGGCTGCTGCCTTTGGTTCCTACGGCTGGAGCGGGGAAGCCATTGAAGTTGTACAGGATTACTTGAACGGTACCAATATGAAGGTCCAAAGTACTTCAGAGGTAATCAAATCAACGGGTATGACCCATGTGGAGTTCCCGGTACGTATTCGTTTCTCTCCTACAGAAGTTGAAAAAGTGAAAAAAATTAAAAATGCCGCTGAATTTGTCTCAGATCTACTGCTTAGTGTTATTTAAAACACAGTAGCGTATAGCGAATAGGAGAGATACTGAATGGGTAACCAACATTACGTTATTATCGGAGGCAGTGTCGCCGCCGTCAACGCGGCAAAAGCGATTAGAGATCATGATGAGCTGGCCGAAATTTCTATTTACGGAGAGGAAGCATCCTTTCCGTACAACAGAGTCAAACTTTCCAAGGGACTATTCACTGATTTGCACAGTGACAAAATCCTGATCAAAAAGGAAAAATGGTTTGCCAATCAACGAATTCATGTGTATTCCGGCATCAAGATAACCGAGATACATCCTGAGGACTGTACTATCCAAACAATAGATGGACAAACCGTTGCTTATGACAAGTTGCTGCTGTGTACAGGAGCTCACAACCGTAAGCTTGCGCTAGATGGAGCTTCTCTAAGGAACGTTCACAATATCCGTTTTCGACAAGATGCGGATAGCCTTAAAGCGGAATTGCGACAGGGAGACCGGATATGTATCATCGGCGGCGGTATTCAAGGCGTGGAGACCGCCTGGTCCTTCCAGCAAGCAGGGTATTCTGTAACCATACTGGAAGCTGCGCATCGGCTTATGCCCCGCCAGCTAGATGAAAAGGCCTCCACTATTTTGACCGATCGAATGACCGAACGGGGTACTCAGGTATGCCTTGGGCAAGGCGTAAAGCGTATTAAAGGCACAGATCATGTAGAAGGTGTGGAACTACAGGACGGCTCTGTTATCCCCTGCGAGCATGTTGTCTACTCTATCGGAATTGTACCCAATACAGAACTTGCCCGCCCAATCGGCCTTGATATTGGACACGGCATTCTGGTGAATGCACAGATGGAAACCAGCTCCGCCAATATCTATGCGGCAGGTGATGTAGCCGAGTTTCAGAGTAGGGTAGATGGATTATGGGAAAGCGCAATGGAGCAGGGAAAAATAGCAGGTGCTAATATGGCGGGTGCATCCGTCAACTATCAGCGTCCCATCCCTGTAACCCTTTCGAACTGCTACGAATCCCCTCTCTTTTCCATCGGTCTAGTAGATGAACAAGTCTGCGACACCAGCCTGATTACTAAAAATCAAGCTTCTTATACACGTATGTTCATACAAAACGACTCTATCTGCGGCGTGATTGGCTTTGGGGATGCCCTTACTTCACTACCCTACAAAACAGCTATCATGCAGGGACTCAAACCGAACGCACCAGAGTTTACAAAAATTTTGAATGACAAGGAGAACTAAAGATGAAAAAATATGTATGTCAACCCTGTGGATACATTTATGATCCTGCTATCGGCGACCCCGATGAAGACGTGATGCCCGGTACAGCGTTTGAGGATCTCCCGGAGGACTGGGTTTGTCCAGTCTGCGGTGAGGACCAAAGCCATTTTGCCCCAATAGATGATACAGAATAACAAGTATACGCTATACTTTTTAGTTTCCGGTTTATGAATGGAGTGAATGAATGTGAATGAGATGTCCTGCCCCTGCCAGTGCGAAAAGGAGCCCTGTGCCCGCAAAGTGCCTATCTTTTCCTCTTTGTCCTGCGAAGATTTGTGTAAGGTCAGCTCTATGATCCGACACCGGAAATATCAGAAAGGCGAGGCTTTGATTATCGAGGAACAAGCATCCGATACGCTGTACATTATTAAAAGCGGGCATGTCAAGCTGCTGAAGATGACGCCTCAGGGCAAGGAGCAAATTCTGCACATTCTGACAACTGGCGATTTTTTTGGCGAGTTGAACATATTTAACAGCGATGAGCTGAGTAACTTTAGTGCGTATGCCTTAAAAGATACTGATATTTGTATGCTCACCAAGGATGATATGGAGCAGTTGATTCACAACAATCCCGATATCTCTTTGAAGCTGCTCAAAACCATAACCAAACGCTTAGCCCATACCGAAAAGCTGGCTCAAAGCCTGGCTACCAAAGACCCGGAAATCCGTATCGCCTATATGATTCTTGAGCTTGGGCATAAATACGGCAAACCGGACGGCTCCTACATTAAAATAAATCTCCCCCTTTCACGCGAAGAAATGGCTAATTATGTGGGTGTCACCCGCGAAACCATCAGCCGTAAATTCGGAAAATTTGAACAGCTGGGGATTATTCATACTAAGGGTACACGAGAAATTACCATCTGCGATGTACAAAAACTGAACGAATATATGGATTGAGGCACATAGATACAATGTTACTCTAACATGAGGACAACAAAAAAAACCGCTTCTTTAACTTATGGATTGCAGTTGATCTATCAACCACTTCCATTTCGTTAACGGGCGGTTTTTACCGTATTTTATACTCCACTAACGATCAATTGTCGTGTTCACACCTTGGGAAGACGCTTCCCATGCAGGCCGCGCTGAAGGAAGTTCTGGCGAAACTCTGTCTGTGGAAGGAACAGTCTCAATCGTGGTCGATTTGGAGCAATCCCACACTACTTTGACCAAATACCCAAACAACAACACATTCAACAATGATGTCACACACAAAATAATACCGTATTGATCCCGAGAATTGGAGCTATAGAAGATATCAAAGGTGTTCAGGAAAATCGTAAGACTGAATCCACCCGCAAGCCACAAAAATCTGCGGTCTCGCAAATATAGGTACGCCAGTACAGCTAACGCCGCCGCAGGGAACAAGTACCGTTCATGCATGCTGGAAGCGAAGGTAAATACACCTGCAATGAGTACCAGTGCAGCAGCTGCTGCAAATTGTGGTTTGCGACTGCGGATATACATCCACCATGTAAATAGAGTCACCAACACAATGCAGATCATACCCCACGTATGGTAACTGAACAGGAACAACGTTGTAGTGTCCTGCGTATAATTGCCACCAATCAGTGCAAAGAAATTATACGCGTTCACCGAAGCATACGGATACTCGCCAACCGTTCCCTTGTATAGATCAAGCAGCCATAACGGCTCTTGTCCCCACGAAAATGGCAATATGACCAGAATGGTCGTCACAACGGCACCGCCAATGGCCATTAGCCAAGGTTGTATTTTGCGTTGTCTCAGCAGCTCGAAAAATAAAACTGGCCCATAAATAATTCCCTGTGGCTTCATTAATACGGCTACCGTAAACAATACGGCGGACCAGCCGACCCGGTTTTCCACAAGCAGCACAATCATGCCCACAATCAGCATAGTAAAGAAAGAATCTACCTGTCCCCAGAAGGTCGAATTGATAAATACAGCTGGGTTAAACACGTAGAATATAGCCAATCCAAGGCTTATTCCATAGCCGACCCGTTTGCTTGCCAACCGGTACAGCATGTACGCTGTCACGATATCGGCTAATATATTGGGAAGCCGCAGCAGCACGGACATATAGGGACTGAAAGCATCCGTAGAGCCGATTTGACCGATCACATATAAAATATAAATATAGAACGGCGGATAATCACTTGATCCGTTCGTGTAAAAGCCCGATAAGCTATCCGCTGCTGTCGTAGCCCAGTTCCGGAATAGCATTAAATCCATGTGACCCGAAATCCATGGAGCGATCGCCATTCTTAAAAAGAACCCCACCCCCAGCACGGTCCACAGCATCAGTCCTCGATTACGTTCACCGAGCTTCCATTCACGAGCCCGAAAACGGTACGCAATAAACACGAATGCACCGAAGAACAAAGCGGCGAAAATCGCCAGCGGAGTCGCATAAGCAGATGAGGAGTTGCCACTTCTTCCACTACCCATACCACCGCCAGGACCGCCCATGCCAGATCCGTTACCAGACATGCCACCGGGGCCTCTATGCTGTCCGTCTCTGGCAACACCACTGCCGCCTGATACAGACGTATCATTCCCGGTCGTTGTACCTTGGTCGCCCGATGTCGATGTCCCCTCAGTGGAGGAGTTGGTAGGTTGCCTCGATCCCCCCATACCTCCACCAGGTCCGCCTCCTCCCCCGAACCCGCCGGATGGGCCCTGCCTAACGGCCGCAGACTGGGACGCGGAGCTACCTGAATAACTCCATAACGAAACGACACTAACGACAGCACACAATATGAGACTAAATAGAAGTATATATTTCAGACCGTTCGCTTTCCAAACGTTCAAATCCGATGCACCTCTCTCTGTTTCTATTTTCCCATATTGTATCTGCCTTAGCTTAGGACTTTGTGAGTTCTGGCTGAATGTTGGCTGAATACCGAATCATCACACTGAAGATTGTCGCTCCATCTCCATAATCGCTCTTTCCAGCTGAGATTGTGGATGCTTCAGCATGTTGCCGTGCCCGACAGCTAATAAAGATGGATTGAAACTCGCCAGCTTTTTGGCGCTTTTCAGTGAAATTTTCTTGTTCCAGGTAGCCAGTGCGGGAAAAGGAAACAGCGGCTTAACCCTTCCCGATACCGCTATACCACCTCGGATCTGGAAGGCGTCGCCTGCAATCAACGCTCGGGTACGAGTATCCAAAAATGCCATCGAGCCTGGCGTATGTCCTGGTGCGCTGATCGCCAACAGCGAACCCACATGATCCCCGTCCTCCAGCAAAACGTCAGGCTGGGTAAGGATATGCTTCGGCACATCGCCCCGAATTGGAGTATCCGGCTCCCCTGCCTCCAACGATACATCGCCCTGTAGCAGCGATGCATCCCGCCTTGAAATGAATACTTGCGCGTCAGGATACCTTGTCTTGAGCTTATCCAACGCACCTACATGATCCCCATGGGCATGGGTAAGTACAATTCGAATGATCGGCTGCCCGATCCGCGCCGCAGCCTGCGCTATACCACGGGTACTGTATGGCAATCCGGCATCTACCAAGGTGAGCCCCTCTTTCTCCTCCACCAAATAACAGTTCACCGGGAACAGCCGGGGCATAAACGTCAATTGATACACATGCTGCACCTGAACAATACGCATTTTAGCTCATCTCCTTGTCTTCATTATAAACTAATTATATTAGTATTATAAATAATATAATTAGTTATAAGCAAACATTTTTGCTGCTATTCAGCTGGAGTTGGAGCTTGGAACTGCTATAAGGACGATCATACTGAGAAAAACAGCAAAAAAGCATCCTCGGAACTCTGCCTCCGGGGATGCCTCTCAAAACAAGAATTAACCTTTTCCTCCTGTTATTAATAACGAAGCCTTCTTGGCTATTTCCTCTTGATCAAACGGAGTAATTCCAGATGCCCATAAATAACCAGCCTCATGTATAATGTTGGCATAAATAGGTAGGGCACCTTTCAATTGGCACTTTCATACAAGCGGGTACGGCAGGAGATCCAGATATCATTGCAGAAGCTTGGTACAACTTATACGAGAAAAAGCATAGCTTTGAAGAAACCTTCCCAAAAGGAATTGATCCAACCAAGCTGTAAAATATTTAAAGCGAGAAGATGACCATTAAATGGCCGTCTTCTCGCTTTTTTGTCATTTATAAGCGTCCTCTGGGCAACAACTTCACCGTAATTACAGCCGGATTGCCTCAGCAATAGGCGTACTGCCAGACACCAAATTAATTGCACGATGATACGTCTGCTGTTCCTCCAGCGCTGCTACCACCGCTGCCGCCACATCTTCACGGGAAATGGTGTGGCTGGTGAGATCCTCACCGGTAGCAACTTTGCCGGTGCCCACATCATCCGTCAGGCCACCCGGACGAAGAATCGTGTAGTCCAGGTTGCTCGCCTCCAACAGGCGGTCAGCGTAATGCTTTGCCACATAATACGGTTTAATGGATTCGGGCCACTGCTCCCGATTCTCCACATGTAGGGCGCTAACCATAACGAAGCGTTGGATACCTGCTTGTTCGGCGGCTTCCATCGCCTTGACCGCTCCATCCAGGTCGATAAGCAGCGTTTTATCTGCACCTGTTTTTCCGCCGGAGCCTGCTGTGAATACGATAGCATCGCTGCCTTTTATAGCTGCGGCAATTTCACCAACCGTCCCTTCGAGGTCAGCTACCACTGTTTCTGCTCCCAAACGTTCAAGCGCTTCGGCCTGATCTGAATTGCGGATCAACGCCTTTACACGATGCGATTTATTTTGCCCCAGTAGACGGACAAGATGTCTGCCTACTTTTCCATTTGCGCCAATCACCAGTACGTTCACTCATATCCCTCCTGTATTCAGAGTCTCTCATCTACATTATACAGATGTATTTTACCCTTCGGGTCTGCGACGCAATCATGTTAGCTGCATCAGGTTGAAATCAGACTTCTTTGGTCAGCTCGGCATCTCGCTTTTGCTGCATACGCAGACCTGCCAAAAAGGTAGCCATCATCACCTCAATGCTCCGATCCACTTCCACAGGTAAACCAAAGCCACCCTTTTGTTCAAGCGAGGCAAATCCATGAAGCAGACTACGGAATCCCCTCGCTGCATGAATGCAATCTTCTTCCTTGAAGCCGTAACCACTGGACAGGACGGTAATGACCAGCTCGGCCACGCGATCCGCAGCCTGCCTCATTTCGGTATCATTTCGATCAGTTGCATACAGCATCGCTTCATACAAACCCGGTCGCTCCCGAGCATACCGCATATACGCCTTCCCCATAGCGGTCAGCGCATCTTCGCCCGCTCTACCAACCGCTGCGCTCATCAAAGCTTCCTCCAACTGTTCGAGGCTGTGCAATGCCAGTACTTGGCGCAGTCCGTTCAATCCGTTCACGTGGTTATACAAGGACGGAGGGCGAATGTGCAGCTTTTGCGCCAGCGTGGTGAGCGTGACATCCCCCATCCCTTGTTCATTGGCAATGTCCTCAGCAGCCCGCAGGATATCTTGCAGCTTTACTCCGTTTCTAGGCGACATCATCCTGTCTCCTTCCATCGAATTTCTATGTAATCCGGTTCCTTATGCATATACTGAGTCGATCCAGATTCTATTTTAACTAATCCTGTTAGTTTATACAAAGAAAATGCTGTTTACAACAGCCGACCTGCATCGAACCTTTATAGAAGAGCATAGCGGGCATTACTGATATAATAAAAAAATAAGATCATAAACGGAACGGATCTGAGCCCTTTCTCGATCCCTTACAAAGGAGCTAGCTATATCTATGGAACCCAAGCCACTTCCAGCTATTGAATTCAATCACATTATCAAATATTTCACCGGGTCTGGACAGCAACGTGCGGTTCTGAACGGGATTACGGCAAAAGTTTCTTCCGGCAAAATCACCACGTTGGTCGGTCCATCGGGGTCTGGTAAAAGCACGTTGCTTTCACTGTGCAACCTCCTAATGACACCGGATGAAGGGGGCATCCGTGTCCTCGGCAAACCTATATTAGAGTGGGAGATCCCTGAACTGAGACGGAAAGTAGCATTGGTTTTTCAGGATGCCCCCATGCTTCAGGGAACTGTCCTGTACAATCTCCAAACCGTAGAACGGCTGCACGGTACGGTGCTGAATGATCCTGCTGGCCTGTTGGAACGCGTAGGACTCACCCGCGATCTGTTGGAACAGAAGGCGCAGGAACTGTCCGGCGGACAAAGACAGCGCTTGGCCTTGGCGAGGACGCTCGCGAACCGCCCGGATATTTTACTATTGGATGAGATTACTTCTGCACTGGACCCTGCCTCGGTCAAAGAGGTTGAGGAACTGTTGCTGCAAATGAACAAAGAAGAGGGAACAACGATGATCTGGATTACGCATCATATGGAACAAGCCCGCAGGGTAGGCCACGAAACATGGCTGATGATCGACGGAAGACTGGTAGAACAAGCGGATACGGAGACGTTTTTTAATGCTCCGCAGCAGATTGAGACCCGCAAGTTTGTAGCAGGAGAATGGGTATGACGATTGTTGCCTTGATTCTCTCTCTCGGTTTTGTATTTATCGCCATCGTCATGTCCAAATCCTTCAAACTCGGTCTGGACCGAGACATTATTATCGCTACGATCAGAGCGTCAGTTCAACTGCTGGCGATTGGATATGTATTGCATTTGATTTTTGGGATGCAAAGCTACGGATTTATCGTATTATTCATTCTGCTCATGATTACCGTAGCCTCACAAAATGTTGCGCGCAAAGGACGGTTTATCCCCGGTCTCATGTGGAAGTCATTCCTGACGCTGCTGTGTGTGGAAATCGTTACACAGACATTCCTCATTGGCCTGCATATCATTCCTGCGACAGCCCGATATATGATTCCGATTAGCGGCATGATCATTGGCAGTTCCATGATTTTGTCCAGCCTGCTGGTGTCCCGGCTCAAGTCGGAAGTCCTGCTGCGCAAGCCTGAAATCATGCTCATTCTGGCGTTAGGCGGCACGCCTAGACAAGCCATCTTCCCTATACTCAAGGATTGCATACGTTCCAGTATGATTCCAACCATTGAAGGGCAAAAAACGTTAGGGCTTGTCCAGCTTCCCGGCATGATGACCGGACAAATCATCGCAGGTGCCAATCCGATTGCCGCCGTGCGTTTGCAATTGCTCATCGTATTTACTACCATGACCTCTGCTATTTTGACCAGCGTGCTGCTCAGCCTGTTCATTTATCCGGCATTATTTAACCGCCAGCAACAACTGCACACAGAAGCATGGGAACGCTGATCGAAACGAATATATCCAGTTAATCATCAGTTCTCAAATAAAATAGACATGTTTAATTCCTGACACGAAGGTTAATAGATACACGAACACGCTTTACTAAAATTCGATGAGGAGTGATTGAACATGGCTAACAACAACCAAAATGGCAAAATGAGTCGCGAAGAGGCAGGACGTCTGGGTGGAGAAGCTACTGCTAAAAATCACGACAAAGAATTTTATCAGGAGATTGGCGAAAAAGGTGGCGAAGCCACTTCCAAAAGTCATGGCAAGGACTTCTACCAGGAAATCGGTGAAAAAGGCGGCGAAGCCACTTCCAAGAACCATGACAAGGACTTCTATCAGGAAATCGGACGCAAGGGCGGTGAAGCCCGTGGCAATTCAGACCAAAGTGATAGCGACGGGAAAATGAGTAGGGAAGAAGCTGGCCGCAAAGGCGGCGAAGCCCGCGCACGTCAGCGTAGAGATAACTGACAATAGGGAGTATGTGGTCGGTGCAGTTGCGATGTAAAGGCACAGACTGCATATAAACACGAAGAAGTATAGTGGACGTTTATGTTATAAAAGCCTATCTGCCGTTTTTCCGGCAGATAGGCTTTTTGTGTGAAAGTTACTTTCATCATCCGATCATACACCTTACAATATACATAAACAGGCTAAATAACCAATCATACATATTTTATTACAAATCAAAGAATAGATTATGGGAGGTTTGCGCAAATGTTGATTACAAAGAATAAAACGGCTGCAACTATTTTAAGAATTTTATTTTTTTCACTAATTTTCAGCTGGATTTATTATTATTCAGGTCATCACTCGGCAGAAACCGCTAAGCTAGTTAAAACTACAGATGATTACTTGGTCATACAGAGAGGTGCTTCTAGCGGGGGTGAATATAAAGAATTATATATTTCCTCAAAGTCTGTGATCCCTCCTCTGGTTATAGGCAAACAATATTATTTCGTGTCTGATCAAAGGTACTTTCAACACCCATATATCCGTTATGTAGAGGAGTGAAATAGAATAAGACAACAAGGACTAATATAGCCCTTGATTAAAGCTTCATGGATACAAAAGAGTGCATGCAACTCAAGTCAAATATTCCTGCATTCCGGCTGTTAAGATGGAGTCGAAAGGAGGGAACCCTCGTGTACGAATGGAACGAAATGGTCCAGCTCATGATCGATTGGATTGATAATAATCTTACTTCAGCACCTTCGTTGTTGAGAATGTCCAATCAGTTAGGCTACTCCCCTTACTACTGTACAAAGCAGTTTCATTCTCTTACAGGAATGACGTTAAGGGATTATGTGTGGATGCGCCGGATTAGCCGTGCTGCACTGGAACTCCGGGATAGCAATGTCCGCATCCTCGATGTTGCAGTAAAGTATGGGTTTTCTTCACAGGAGGCTTTTACACGGGCATTTGTAAAAGCGTTTGAGGTAACTCCGGCTGTATACCAGAAGGAGCCCCGACCTATTCCGTTAGCCATTCGTGTTGAGGTATTCTCTCCTTATCATTACCATTTGAGGGAGCGAGATAAGATGGTTAAGGATAAGATGGTTAAGGATCATTTGCAAGAAGCTGAAGTCAAAATCGAGCATATACCAGCACACAAATTTATTGGAATCTGGGATACATCTTCACGAAACTACGGTGATTTCTGGAGAAACGGTCATAATTGTGATGAAATTTGCGGGACATTGGAAAGCATGTCTCATCTCAAGCTTCCCGAACAATTGGGCCAAACTGCGGGCTGGTTCTATCAAGATGGTCAGAAGGGTTATCTCTATGGAATACCGGTCGCTGCTGACTACGCCGGAGAGATTCCAGCAGGAATGAAGTGCCGGGACATCCCCGAATCAGATTACCTGGTGTTTTTCCACCCACCCTTCAATTATTTAAAAAACAATGGAGACGTTATGAGAATGGTGGAGGAGAAGGCTTGGAACTTTGACCCTAGCAGCTTGGGGTATGAATGGGATGAGCAAACGAAGCAGGATTATCAACGGCATTTCCCGGAAGGATACGGCTACGCAGTGTTACGTCCAGTAAAAAAAGTGTAGAGAAAAAGAATCCTGAGAAGCCGCTACGATCAGGATGCTGTTCATCGTCTTGCTAAAGTCTGTTGAAAAATAATAACAGTTTATTACTAACGGGTTCCGTTTTGAGGTGCAATACACATCGAATTGACATTGTGGACACAATACGATGTAAATACAGAATAAACCGATTCACTGAATCATACAGTTGTCGGTTTATTCTTGATCAGCATTTTTATTTTGCAAGTAACTATCAATGATTTTAACCCAATCCGGTAACAACGCCACATGATGTTTTATCGTTTCACTATCTGATTCCAATACAATCACGCCATCTGAGCTGCTGTTGTCAATGACAATTAAATGATCGATAAGTTTAAGATGTAAGAGCAGATTTTCCAGTGAGGTCTGATGCCGTCTTATAATATCAGCGGTATCAATATGGTGACCCCCATTTCGAACTCGTGCTGCAACTCGCTCGATATTAAGACGATAATCACCTAGGCCCACATAAAACATGATAACTTCAAAGCCATTTTCTTTTGCCACTCGCATTTGTCGAATCACATTGCCACCAGCAAGTGTCGTCTCTACAGTAAAATCTCGTTTATTTCTTATACAATCCCGCGCTAGCTTAATCGCTTCCTTCCCTGCCGATACTTTGTGTCGATCAGGGTTTTCACGATCAATCCCTCGTGCTAACGCATCTGGATCGATATTAACACTTACACCAAGTTTATCAACGATTAAATTACGAATTGTACTCTTACCACTTCCGTTGTTTCCTTTCGAATACAAACATAGTAGCAAACGGCTCACTCATGATAAAATATCCTGTTCTTTAATTCGTTCGACTTGACCATTACTGTACTCTTTAACAAATTGACCATCCGGCGTTTTGTAGACGATATATGTGCCATTTGCCTTAGCGTCCAGTTTGGCTCTATCTCCAGTTAGTTTGATTAACTTGCCTAGGTCGTGTGTACGATTCATTCAGCCATCACCATCCCATCCAAATCATTTATCGAGAGTATATCATAAATCTAAGTCTGAAAGATTCCAGCGTTACTCAAATTCACACGAATACCGCACGGCTAACAATCGTGACAAGTAAATAGGATCGAAATATCGTTCTTTTAAATACATTTTAATAAATAAGTTTGGAATAAATGCTACCTTCAGCTTTTTTTATTCGTCTATAACAACAAATACAATTGCGGAGGTATAGGAAATGAAATCTTTTCGTTTTTGGCTAGTCCTAATCTCATGTCTAGTTATTACTGTAAATATTACGGGGTACGACGACTATAATATACTCTTGGCTATCATTAGCCCGTTGGTTTGGATGTATGAATCATTTCGATTTGTGCGAGAGGCAGACATCCCCATAACTATTGTTTACTTCACTACACTAATTTTCTGGTATCTCATTGGATACGCTTTGGACCATTTGATTAGAAAATCAAAAAATTAAAATCACTTGAAATTACCTTCTAAATTGTCGTCTACTTTGTCAGACTCGTACTCAACCATTCTGTTTTAAAGCGATAATCATCAGACAGTGAAAGCATCTTATCGTAATCGCGACTCATAGAAGCGTTCATATATTCTGAAAATGTCGAGACAGCAGCCTCTTTGGGCTTATCGGGAAGTTTATAAGATTCCTTATCCCCTCCAAAACCCGTAGCAATTACGGTCAAAACCCCCTCTGTTGTAAATTTTACCATCTATTTTCAGCGTATCACAAGAGCGTGTATCTCAACTTAAAAAGATGCTGTAAAACGCAGCATCACTTCCTGTAAAATCCTATTCATTTAAATCCAAGGCCATCCCTTTAATATAATTTTATTTTAACGTAAATACTCACTGAATACCTTTGTTACCTTATGTAATGTCGTCTTCCCATCCTGTAAACTAAGTTCCATCAAGCGGTAACCGCTGGATCATAGAGAGGATGAGATATTTATGAGTTTGGATAATAGAGTTTTTGCGATACAAGCTGGTCTGGACGGTCGTGTAAATGCAGTTATAGATCAAACCCTTGCCGAAAAGCGCCTGATCGGCGCAGTCGTCATGATATATATGGATGGTTCGCCCGTGTATGTCCGAGCGGCGGGGCTGGCTGATCGAGAAGAACAACGTCCTATGCATGAGGATGCTTTATTTCGGCTTTCTTCTGTATCCAAACCGATTGTATCTACTGCGGCTTTGGTTTTGGCAGCCCAAGGATTGATTAAGCTCGATGAATCTATTGAACGCTGGTTGCCCGACTTTCGCCCCCGATTAATCAGCGGTGAGCAGCCCTCCATTACAGTACGCCAATTGCTGACACATACTGCCGGGTTGACCTATGGCTTTTTAGAGGAAGAAGGCGGCGGTCCCTATCATCGTGCAGGCGTATCAGATGGCATGGATTTTTCAAATCTTACGCTGGAAGAGAACTTGCAACGTTTGGCTTCTGTGCCTCTGTTATATACACCGGGTAAAGCATGGGGATATTCGATTGCCACTGATGTGCTCGGCGCTATCATTAGCCGTGTATGTGGCACAACCCTTGATGCAGCTGTTAAAAAGCTCGTTACTGAACCTCTCGGTATGCACGACACCAGTTTCGCGGTCGCGGATGCCGGACGGCTTGCAGCTCCTTATGTCAACGATATATCAGAACCTCGGCGGATGCGTGAGCTTGAGGTTGCGCAGGTTTTTGAAGGCACTGCAGGACTTCGTTTTCAGCCTGCACGAGCCTTTGATCCCACGGCTTTCCACTCTGGTGGCTCTGGTATGATTGGCAGCGCAAAAGATTTCATGCGGCTGCTGGAAACACTGCGAAACGGCGGCAATCCGTTACTTTCAGAGGAATGGGTCCGTGAAATGGGCACCATCCAGACCGGGAACCTCCCCTTGGCAGGCTGGCCGGGGCGGGGCTTTGGACTAGGATTCACCGTACTCCAAAATCCCGATGAAAGCGGAACAGCTGAATCACCCGGAACGTGGCGTCTTGGAGGAGCTTATGGTCATTCGTGGTTCGTAGATCCCGCACTAAGACTCAGTGTGGTCGCCTTTACCAATACAGCATTTGAAGGGATGTCAGGTCCGTTTACAACCGAGCTTTGCCAAGCCATTTACGGTAGCTCAAATAGGGTCTAATAAAGTGGGGGTTACATGTTTATGGTCTACAGGCGAGGACAGGACAATTAACGTGGTAGAGTGCCCGTGCTTTCCACACTCATCCCCGAACTGCTCCAGCTTGAGCATAGACTCAACCATGACTTTCAGTAAGTAATTTTGCTCGCCGCTAATTCTATGACATTCAATGACTTCAGGTGCAGATTGGCAAAACTCAACAAATGAATTGCATTGGTTGGTGTGCACGAGCACGTGAGCCATGATCGGTTTTCCAACTTTCTCATGTGAAACTGTGGCACGATACCCGGTGATAATACCTTTATCCTCCATGCGCCGTACTCTTTCCGTTACGGCAGGCTGGGAAAGTCCAACCTCCTTACCCAGCTCGGTCATGGAGATACGCGCCTGGTTTTGTAGACACAACAAAATTTTATGATCCACTTGATCCATCAAATCCACCTCCTTAAGTCCAAGGTAATATTGCATAAATACAATTATTATTATGTATTATTTCGAATATTGCCTTATTATTTTATGATTTAATGAAATATTAGCATGCAATATCAAGGACGTAAAGCAGGAAGACATGGAGAGGGAATGAAACTAATGAAATATAGTAAGCCCCTGCTTTTTATTGCGCTTGGCCTATTTGGTGTATACACGATTGAGTTCGGTGTGGTTGGCATTTTGCCGGTCATCATTGAACGTTTTCATATTACGGCAGCCCAGGCCGGGTTTCTTGTCAGTTCATTTGCATTGATCATCGCGCTGTTCGGTCCCTTCATGGTGCTATTGATGTCCAGGTTTAACCGCAAGCGAATCATGACAATGTCGTTGTTTGTTTTTGCCGTAACAAGCTTGCTGTCAGCCTATACATCCAACTTTTATCTACTAGTGATTTTACGTATCATTCCGGCTCTGTTTCACCCGGTGTATTTCTCGCTTGCCTTTGTCGCCGCCACTGCGTTGTATCCCCCGGAAAAAGCAACGCAAGCTTCCGCCAAAGCTTTTCTCGGCACGAGCATGGGAATGGTACTCGGTATTCCAATTACGGCCTATATCGCCAATCAATTTTCATACGAGGCTTCCTTTTGGTTTACTGCGGTAGCGAATGGGATTGCAGGGATCGGTATTTTATTTATGCTGCCGGATACACCACAAGCCGAAATGTTCTCCTATCGAAAGCAGCTTGGCATTTTGCGTAAAGTATCGCTGTGGCTCAATATCGGGGCGGCTACTTTTATTTTTGCAGCCATGTTCTCGGTGTATAGCTATTCTGCCGAATATTTGGGGCAAAATACAGGGATGAGCAGCAAGGTTATCAGTTTTCTGCTTATTATTTTCGGCATCGGCGGAATGATCGGCAATCTGTTGGCTGGTAAGCTCATGGGCTTGCATAAGGTACGCACCGCACTTTTTCATCCAGTAGTCTTGGGGGGCACCTATTTGCTGTTGTACGGGATCAGCTCTTCATTCATCCCTACGCTCTTCATCATTATCGTGTGGGGTGCCGTTCATACCAGCGGACTGATTGTCGCCCAGATTTGGGTGATTGATGAGGCCAAAGAAGCTCCTGCGTTTGCCAACAGTCTTTATATCTCGTTTATTAACCTAGGGGTCTCACTGGGCTCGCTGGCAGGGGGCTGGTTTATTGCCAGAGCGGGCATCCATGGGACGCTGTGGAGCGGTTTGCTGTTCGCCATGCTGGCGATGGTATGCATCGGGTCTAAAGTAATTTATCCACGTATTTTTCGAAAGTATAAAAGGTTAAATGTGCAAAACTAAAGAGTTGCAAGAGGGCCAAGGCCTGTTATCATAAAAAAACCGGTCAACACTTTGTATGGGGTTGAACCGGTTTTTGTTTAATGATTTATTCCTGCCTGTCGGATTGGATCAGAATGAAACATGCACTTCGTTGCGGATTAGATCAACGTATAACCGCCATCTGGGAATAGCACGCTTCCGGTGGTAAACAGATGGTCGAATGCTCCGACTTTTTTAAAAAACGCCTGAACCTCTTCCTCTATTTGATTATTCAGTTGGAAGGTCGACACGTTGATTATGTGAATTCATATTATTCCAAGCTCCTTTATAAGGGTTATATCATAACTATTTTAAAGGAATACTTATTTTTATTCAGATGGGCTTTCCTGCACCGTGCTTTTGCGATAGGATGTCGGCGATTGGCCCGACCAGCGCTTGAACTGTCTGCTAAAATGCGCAATATCCCCATAGCCAAGCATATCGGCAATTTGTTGCACCGACCATTGCGGATCAGCCAACAGCAACTTGGCCTCGTGCAACACAAGCCCGGATAGATATACACGGGGAGATACGCCGAAAACGCTACGGAAAACACGATTACAATGGGATACGCTAATACCTAGCTCGGATGAAATCCCCTCGATCCCATCCTGTTTTTCCACCGAGCCAGCCTGTCCATAAGGCTGATTCACTCTGCCCTGAAGACGACTCGCAATCTGATGGGCAAGCTCTGCCTGCACATATCCACGCCCCGGCAGATGGGCCGCTTCACTGGATACGGCCTCCCACAACGTTGCGAATAGTTCAAACACAGCAGATTGAATCCGCATTCGCTTTGCCACCGAATCACTACCTATTCCTATGTCTTCCGGCGTTGAAAGATCGAGCAACTTGCCCAGCGCTGGTCCCATCTGTCCTGCCACTGTGCCTTCGGCTGGAAACAGCACCTGCTCCAGACGACTCAGCAGCGAGAGAAACAGCTTATCATCAATGTCGAAATGCATACAAAAATACGTAAATCCCTCTCCGTTACTATGGCTGGAGTGGACAATCCCCGGGCGCAGCAGCACCAGATCACCCTGTCGCTGGGTATAGCTGCGACCATCCACAACCATGATCTGTTCTCCCGCAAGCACGATGTTAATTTCATATTGAGGATGCTCGTGTGGCGGATAGCTCCAGACTCTTCCCACACTTCGTGTATGAATGGCAAACAAATTGACCGTGGTTCGCACATCAGGAAAAAAGAATTCCTCTGCTGTAAGGTCTGAATGATGAGGATGCTTCGGTAAACGTGGTGACGACATGTTTTCCCTCCTGGCTTACTTACATGGATATACTCCAGTATATCGCTTTCAGCGCGATTTGGATAAATAGTTGAGCGATTTGACAATGGTTCCCCGCCACATGACATGCTAGGCTCTAAGTGAAGTTATTCAAAGTTAAACCTTACTATGAAAGGGGTTTCATTATATGTCGAAAAATATATTTTATAACACACAGCATGCACCTATCGGTTCTTTTTCCAGCTTTACGCTTGGTTTTAAGGGCAATCGAGGCGGACTTGGTTTGGAGCTGGGCAAGCCTGCCGACGAAAATGTATATATCGGGGTGCAATCCAGAGATGGCGGATCATACGAGGCGCTTCCCTTTTTTACATCCACACAGGATGAAAGTGCCCGCTACGACGTGGAGAAAAAGGGTAAACGAACGGAACCGCAGCTTATGGCTTTTGCCGATTCAGACATTACCCGTGAGCTAAAAGTAGGAACAGATACATGGCAGGCTGGAGATTTGACGTTCCGGCTGTACTCTCCTGTTCGCCCGGTACCCGAGCCGGGAACCGCAGGTATGGATGAACTGCGGGCAGCGTTGGTCCCGGCGGTATTCGCCGAGCTAACCGTCGATAACACGCAGGGAACTATAGCACGAAAAGCTTTTTTCGGTTATCAGGGCAGTGATCCGTATAGTGGCATACGCATTATAGGAGAAGATCCGCGCAGGGACGCTACGGATTCTACCCCATTGGAGGGAAGACTCACAGGCATCGGCCAAGGACGCAGCACAGCCATTGTGACCAACAGCAGTGAAGCAGTACCTGCCAGCGGATTTGCAATGGAGAAGCTGCTTGGGGAGACCATGGCCGAGAATTTATCCTTTGGCCTGGGCGCGACGGGTGCGCTCCTAATGGACGTTCCTGCAGGTGAGAAGCGCACATATGCCTTCGCCATATGCTTCTATCGCGGCGGCATTGTGACAACAGGCATCGAAGCTTCGTATTACTATACCCAGCTGTTCAACGATATTGAGGACGTGGGGAGCTATGCTTTGAAGCATTTTACAGACCTGACCGCAGCCTGTGTTCAGGCTAATCGCTGGATGGAGTCGGCCGACCTGAGCCCGGATCAGGAATTCATGCTCGCTCAGGCGATCCACAGCTACTACGGCAGCACCCAACTGCTTAGTCACCAAGCGGACGGAGAACCGATCTGGGTTGTGAACGAAGGCGAGTATCGGATGATGAATACACTCGATTTGACGGCAGATCAGCTCTACTATGAATTGATTTTAAATCCATGGACGGTGCGCAACGAGCTGGAGTGGTTTGTCCAAAGGTACAGCTATCGGGATGAGGTACGCTTTCCTGGAGAGGAACAGACCTATCCCGGTGGTATCACGTTTACGCATGATATGGGCGTGGCAAACGTGTTCTCCCGGCAAGGGTACTCCTGTTATGAGCTAGCAGGGATCGACGACTGCTTCTCTTACATGAGCCACGAGGAACTGGTAAACTGGCTTTGCTGCGCTACGGTATATATCGAGCAGACACAGGATCAGTCATTTACGACACGTATGCTGCCTGTCTTGTGTGACTGCTTCGAAAGCATGCTGCGGCGGGATCACCCCGACCCGGCACAACGAAACGGCTTGATGGGCTTGGACAGCTCTAGAACCCGGGGAGGCGCGGAAATTACGACCTACGACAGTCTGGACGTATCTCTGGGTCAGTCCCGCAACAACATTTATCTAGGCAGCAAATGCTGGGCGGTATATGTTGCTCTGGAAAAGATATTTGCCTCAAAAGGGCTTAACTCCCTTTCACAGGAGGCTGGCTTACAAGCGGATAAATGCGCAGCAGCGATCACAGCACATATGACAGACAAGGGCTATATTCCAGCAGTTATTAAGGAGGGCAATGACTCGCAGATTATTCCTGCCATTGAGGGGCTGATCTTCCCTTACTTTACAGGATGTGAGGATGCGCTTAAGCCTGATGGACGGTTCGGTGGATATATCCAAGCACTGCGGCGTCATTTGGAAACTGTACTGGTACCGGGAGTTTGTCTATTTGAAGACGGAGGCTGGAAGCTATCCTCGACCAGTAACAACTCCTGGCTGAGCAAAATCTATCTGTCACAGTTTATTGCTCGTGAGCTGCTGGAGCTGCCTTGGGAAGAAGCTGGGCAGGCCGCAGACGCTGCCCACGTCTCATGGCTCCTTCATCCTGAAGAATCCTATTGGTGCTGGAGCGATCAGATACTCTCAGGCATTGCCCATGGCAGTAAATATTATCCGCGCGGAGTTACCGCTATTTTGTGGCTGTATGAAGGCAACGGCAACCGTCTGACTCTCCCAGAGCATATGAGTCAGGATCAGGAACAGCATGTCTGAGGATCATCCTCACCTGCCCAAAAGGAGGCTCCAGTATGAGCAAGCTTATGGATATGCCAAAAGAGAGCGGCTATGCTGCTTGGCTGCATTACCGCCGCAATAGTAAGGTAGAAGAGCTGCCCGTTTGGTGCAGGGTCATCGTGGTCCATGAGACAGATGAAGTGCTTCAATCAGCTGCGAATGAGCTTCAGCACGGATTGACCTCCATGTTTGGACAGCAGCCGAAGATCAGCGCCGTTCCTGTGAATGCACCATTCATTACGCTGGGTACGTTCCCAGCGCATCCTTTGGTCGCAGAACGATTCAGCGCAGAGGAACAGGCAGAAGTAGATGCAGAAGGCTACCGAATTCGCGGGATAGAGATGCCAGATCCGGCATATTCAGCTTCGCACGGTAACGATGAGTTCAAAGGACCGTACGTTACAGTCGCAGGGCAGACCTCCAAAGGCGTATTGTACGGAGTCTTTCATCTGCTGTGTTACCTGCAGGGAGGATTAGACGGCAAACTGAAACCCGCCGCCGAGGAGTCATTGCACGCCCCCCTTCTAGACCTATTGTCTAATCCAGCTAATCCCATCCGTATGATCAACCACTGGGATAACATGGATGGTAGTATTGAACGCGGGTATGCGGGTGGGTCCATTTTCTACGACAATGATGCCTTTACTGCAAATATGGAGCGCCTGCGAGACTATGCCCGTCTACTCGCTTCTGTAGGCATTCAAGCGCTATCCATTAACAATGTGAATGTCCATCAGGTAGAAACCGAGCTGATTACAGATAAATTCCTACCGGATGTGGCCAAAGTAGCTGCGGTATTCCGCGCCTATGGCATACAGATCTACTTGAGCATTAACTATGCCAGTCCTATTCAGCTCGGCGGGTTAACTACAGCCGATCCCTTGGAACCAGCTGTAGCTGAATGGTGGCAGACCAAAGCCCAGGAAGTTTACGCCGCCGTTCCTGATCTGGGTGGTTTTGTGGTCAAAGCCGATTCCGAAAATCGACCCGGACCGTTCAGCTACGGGCGTCATCACGCCGATGGAGCCAACATGCTGGCAGATGCGTTGCAGCCCTATGGCGGACGTGTGATTTGGCGCTGCTTTGTCTACAACTGCAAGCAGGACTGGCGCGATCGCAAGACAGATCGGGCTCGCGCAGCCTTTGACCATTTTAAACCGCTGGATGGGCTGTTTCGGGAAAATGTCATTTTACAGATCAAAAATGGTCCCATGGATTTTCAGGTGCGGGAGCCTGTCTCCCCCCTGTTCGGTGCGCTGGAAGCCACTCAGGTACTGCTGGAATTTCAAATTGCGCAAGAGTACACCGGCCAACAGAAGCATCTATGTTACCTTGTTCCCCAATGGAAGGAGGTATTGGATTTTGACACCTATGCCCAAGGAAGAGGCTCCACCATCAAGCGTATTGTGAGTGGCGCCCTGCATTCTCCCAAACCCACCAACTATGGAATAGCCGCTGTATCCAATATTGGTGCAGACACCAATTGGACCGGACATTTGCTCGCCCAGTCCAATCTTTATGGCTATGGTCGACTGGCATGGGACCCGGAGCTGTCTGCGGACGAAATCGCTGATGAGTGGGTTCGGCTGACGTTTGGCAGACAAGGGAATAGCGAAGGCGGCACAGATTTAATTTCTACCATTAAGCAGATGCTGCTCGATTCATGGAATATCTACGAGTCCTACACCGCCCCTCTGGGGGTCGGCTGGATGGTCAGTCCCGCTCACCACTATGGGCCGGATGTAGACGGGTACGAATATTCCATGTGGGGCACCTACCATTTTGCTGATTGCCAAGGGATTGGAGTAGATCGCACGACCGCAACCGGAACCGGCTATGCAGGACAATATTTTTCTCCCCCTGCCGATATCTACGAATCTACGGACACCTGTCCGGATGAACTGCTCTTATTCTTTCACCATGTTCCTTATACACACTTGCTCCACTCCGGCCAAACTGTCATACAGCACATTTATGATACCCATTTTGAAGGTGCAGAACGTGCGGCCCATCTCCGAGACACATGGGTTAGTCTACGAGGGCAACTGAATGATACCATGTATGAACAGGTGCTGGAGAGGCTGGAGCATCAGGCTGAGCATGCCAAAGAATGGCGGGATCGGATCAATACGTATTTCTACCGTAAAAGCGGCATTGCCGACCAGAAGGATCGCCCTATTTATTAAGCAGGCTGTCTCGGAAATACTTTCCATACAGACTGGAACAGGACTTTATACGCTTAGGTTCACTTTCTCCTATACTGGCTTGGCTATCCCGCACACCACTAAAAGGCATGCGTCTTCCTCAGACCTATGCCTTATTTTTTTACCTGGAGACTTTTAGGCACACGGTTGCTAACGTAAAATGTCATATTTCTCCACCTTGAGTGTGCAATAAATTCTTCTTTTTATGCAACCGCTTGCTCTATACTATTTTTGTAGACGTTTACAAAATGTTGTCGAATTAGACTATGCTTTGGGGAGGATGATCGGTTTGACCTTGTATCGAAGTCTATGGAAAAAAGGGTGTATGCTTCTACTAAGCCTTGTGCTGTCTCTGACCGCCTTCATTGGCTCACCCTCTAATACGGCGAGCGCCGCGGTTGCAGATGATTTTCAGGCTTCCGTTATGGGACCACTGGCGAAAATCAACGACTGGGGTTCCTTCAAAAAGCAACTGCAAACGTTGAAAAACAATGGCGTGTATGCCATCACTACCGACGTCTGGTGGGGCTATGTAGAAAGTGCAGGAGATAACCAGTTCGATTGGAGCTACTACAAAACCTATGCAGATGCCGTGAAAGAAGTGGGACTGAAGTGGGTTCCTATTATCTCTACGCATAAGTGTGGAGGAAATGTGGGAGATGACTGCAACATCCCGCTGCCAAGCTGGCTGTCGAGCAAGGGCAGTGCAGATGAAATGCAGTTCAAGGACGAAAGCGGCTATGCCAATAGCGAAGCCCTTTCCCCACTGTGGAGCGGAACCGGTAAACAATATGACGAGCTGTATGCCTCATTCGCTCAAAACTTTGCCGGGTATAAAAGTATCATTCCCAAAATTTATTTAAGCGGCGGTCCTTCCGGAGAATTACGCTATCCGTCCTACTATCCAGCAGCAGGGTGGAGCTACCCGGGACGAGGCAAGTTCCAAGCTTATACTGAAACAGCCAAAAACGCATTCCGCACAGCTATGAATGACAAGTACGGATCATTGGAGAAGATTAATGCTGCTTGGGGCACCAAACTTACCAGCCTTAGCCAAATCAATCCACCGACCGACGGGGACGGATTTTACACGAATGGCGGGTATAATTCCGCGTATGGAAAGGATTTTCTGTCGTGGTACCAAAGCGTACTTGAGAAGCATCTGGGCGTCATCGGAGCTGCTGCACACAAAAACTTCGATTCCGTGTTCGGTGTCCGTATCGGAGCCAAGATTTCCGGTCTGCACTGGCAGATGAACAATCCTGCCATGCCTCACAGCACAGAGCAAGCAGGTGGATATTATGATTACAACCGTCTCATTGAGAAGTTCAAAGATGCGGATCTAGACTTGACATTTACTTGCCTGGAGATGAGTGACAGTGGTACAGCACCGAATTATTCGTTGCCGTCCACCCTGGTTGATACCGTCTCCTCCATCGCGAATGCCAAGGGTGTTCGCCTGAATGGTGAAAATGCACTCCCAACAGGCGGTAGCGGGTTCCAAAAAATTGAAGATAAAATCACGAAGTTCGGTTATCACGGCTTTACACTTTTACGCCTCAACAATCTCGTTAACAGCGACGGCTCACCAACTGGTGAAATGAATGGATTCAAACAGTATATTATCAGCAAGGCCAAGCCCGGCGATAACGGCGGGGGTACAGACAACAAAGTAACTATATACTACAAAAAAGGCTTCAACTCACCTTACATTCACTACCGTCCAGCTGGCGGAAACTGGACTGCAGCGCCAGGTGTGAAAATGCAGGATGCCGAAATTAGCGGCTATGCCAAAATTACCGTCGATATCGGATCTGCCTCCCAATTGGAAGCCGCTTTTAATGACGGCAATAACAACTGGGACAGCAACAACTCGAAAAACTACTCCTTCAGCACGGGCACTTCTACTTACACGCCTGGTAACAGCGGCAATGCGGGAACGATCACATCAGGCGCTCCAGCGGGCACGATTCCTGGGGATGGCGGCGGTACAACTAACAAGGTAACGGTATACTACAAAAAAGGCTTTAACTCGCCTTACATTCACTACCGCCCGGCTGGCGGAAACTGGACTGCCGTACCCGGTGTGAAAATGCAGGATGCCGAGATTAGCGGCTATGCCAAAGTTACCGTCGATATCGGTTCCGCCTCCCAATTGGAAGCTGCTTTTAATGACGGCAATAACAGTTGGGACAGCAATAACTCGAAGAACTACCTTTTCAGCACTGGAATTTCTACCTACACACCCGGCTCTAACGGGGCTGCAGGATCTATCCGAACGGGGGCACCTTCGGGGGGCGTCCTCAGCGTAGGGGCTTCTACCTACGCAACCGACCTCAACGAAGTGGCAGGACCTATCCCAACAGAAAAACTTTCGGGTGTATCCTTAAACGTAAGTACTTCTACCTACGCACCCAACTCTAACGGAGTTGAAGTAACTGCTCAAACGGAGGCGCCTTTAGGCGCCTTCACTCCTATAGATCCGGGTACCCTTTCCAAGCCCACTCCCCTCAACGTAGACTGGAGCAAACAAAGCATTTATTTTATCATGACAGACCGTTTCAGCAACGGAGATACATCCAACGATAACTACGGTGGCTTCAATTCCAACAACAGCGACCAGCGCAAGTGGCATGGTGGCGATTTCCAAGGTATTATCAACAAACTCGACTACATTAAAGATATGGGATTTACCGCTATCTGGATTACCCCAGTAACGATGCAAAGAAGTGAATACGCTTACCACGGCTATCATACGTATGATTTTTATGCGGTAGACGGGCATCTCGGTACAATGGACAAGTTCAAAGAGCTGGTTGGTAAGGCACACGACAAAAATATCGCTGTGATGCTGGACGTCGTCGTGAATCACACAGGTGATTTCCAACCGGGGAACGGCATCGCCAAGGCTCCTTTTGATAAAACAGATTGGTATCATCACAATGGTGAAATTACAGGTGGGGACTACAACTCCAACAACCAATGGAAAATTGAAAATGGTGATGTGGCAGGACTGGATGACCTAAATCATGAAAACCCTGCTACCGCAAACGAGCTTAAAAACTGGATCAAATGGTTGCTTAATGAGACAGGCATCGACGGACTGCGGTTGGATACCGCCAAGCATGTACCGAAGGGTTTTCTAAAGGATTTTGACCAAGCTGCCAATACCTTCACCATGGGTGAAATTTTCCATGGCGACCCTGCTTATGTAGGCGATTACACCCGGTATCTTGATGCTGCACTAGATTTTCCGATGTATTATACAATCAAGGACGTGTTCGGACACGATCAATCCATGAGAAAAATCAAGGATCGCTACTCCGATGATCGTTACTATCGCGATGCTCAAACCAACGGTGTATTTATCGACAATCATGATGTAAAACGTTTCCTGAATGACGCCTCCGGCAAGCCAGGTGCTAACTATGACAAGTGGCCACAGCTCAAAGCTGCTTTGGGTTTTACTCTGACGTCGCGCGGGATTCCAATTATCTATCAAGGCACGGAGCAAGGCTTTAATGGCGGAGATGATCCCGGCAATCGGGAGAATATGGTTTTCAACGCCAACCATGACCTGTATCAGTACATCGCTAAGCTGAACTATGTGCGCAACAACCACCCTGCTCTGCAAAACGGCAGCCAAAAGGAAAAATGGGTGGACGACTCCTTTTACAGTTTTCAGCGTTCTAAAAATGGCGACGAGGCCATTGTATTTATCAACAACTCCTGGAATAGTCAAACCCGCACGATTGGCAACTTCGATAATCTGTCCAACGGGACCCGCCTGGCTAACCAGCTGAGCAACGACTCCGTTCAGATTAACAACGGCTCGGTCACTGTAACTCTCGCTCCAAAGGAAGTTAAAGTTTTCACCAAGTAACGGTCACATTCAGTTACATTGGTTATTCAGATGTGCTAAAATAAATGATAGAAGGATATACTAAAAAAGAGCAAGGATGCTGGTAACATCCCTACTCTTGGCAACAGCCGCTTTGAAGAGCGGTCGGCTGTTCAAAGGCGATCTACAGAAATAGACCGTTTTCCCCTTGAGCAGGGCGGTCTATTTCTTTTTGTTTTGGTTCAACGCAATAACAATCGTAACGATTAATCCGATCAACGCTATTAATAGCATGCCGAACATCATCATTAATGTCAGAGCATCCTTAAGCGACAACATTTTACAGCTTCATCCATCCAATCTTATGCAAACACTCATCGTCTTTTACTGATTACACACTCTACTTTGTCTCTATACGGGTATAGCTTCTCAACGCCAAAAAAAGACCCAGCACAAAAATAAAGCAAATACTGATGATCCCTCCAGGAACATACGTGAATGTTCTGCCCATTTGTCCATGGGGAGAAAACAATAACGGCACTGTCCATGGATAAAAGGCATTCCCCGGTGTATTAACCAAAACAAAATTTAAACACATAACCGTACACATCCCCATAATGGCGGGTACAAATTTTTTCCAACGAATGGCGAAGAACGTAATGATCGGGATGAGCATAGCGTGCATAAGAATCATTTTAGCAAATACCCCAAGCTGATACATAACAATTTCAAAGGTTAGCGGTCTGGTCGTAATAAACGTACCCAATACTGTAGATAGCACAAATGCCATCAGCAGGCTAACAGCGATGTACATATAAATAACGAGTAGTTTGCTGAAGTAAATCCGAGTTCGGCGAACTGGGTTTGTAAACAGTGCAATATGAGTGTTCTCCTGGTATTCTCTCGCATAGATATAGCAGGTCAGAATGTAATAGCTCATATATCCAGTTATTAAATTAATGGAGGATACCAAATCCATAAAGTATTCATTCCATCCATCACGATCCAGGGAAAGTTTAGGATTTATGGCGTAAGTACTAAAAGTCAAAAATATGGTTGCTATTAAAATAAACACACTTAGAAAAAGAATTTTAGTTCCTTTCATCTTCAAGCACTCTGCTTTAAACAGGTCAAGCATAGTAACCCTCCTCTCAAAAACTCTCCATTTAGTCTCTTCTTTGATATGTCCATATAGATAAAAGCAATCCAAGAAGAAAGGTCACCGATAAGCTGAACCATGCTATTGAAACATTGGTAGGTATAGTCGCATTCCTTTCATTAGGAGATAAGAGATAGGGCACAATCCAAGGGTACCATTCACTTTTGTATATAAAATTCAAAAATATTGCAGTACAAACTACGAGTACAACCACCATGATGCTCTTCCAGCGTATAGCAAAAAAAGAGGCGATTGGGATTAACATCGCATGCATCACACACATTTTAGCAAACACTTGGATTTGGTATACCCAGATAGCCATCGTTAAAGGTCGATCTGTAATGGACATGCCTAATAAGGCAGACAAAAACAGAACGAGAAATAAGGATACAATAATAAATCCATAAATAATGATCAATTTACTAAAATAAAATTTAACCCTGGTGACAGGCGTGGTAAACATAAATAGATGCGTGTTTTCCTGATACTCTCTTGCAAAAATATGACCGGTTAATATGTAGTAACTGATAAATCCGGCTGCAACATTGACGAAGAGAACTATGCCCTCGAAATAGTAAGTCCAACCCCGTTTATCAATTGAATATCTGTAAAAAATAGCGCTCAAAGCGAATTCCAGCAGTACAACAGCCAGCAATATAATATAGCTTAACAAGAAGGCTTTAGAGCCTTTAAGCTTAATGAGTTCTGCTCTAATCATGCCGCCCACCCTCTCCCGAAATGAGAGTCAGAAAGTACTCCTCTAGCGTCTGTTTAGAGGTGTGTATCTCATAGACTGAAAACTGATGATCTATTAACTGTCTATTTAAGGTGGCTGTATTTTCAATCGGACTATGAATTCTTAGTTGTTGTGGGGATAACACCTGAGATTGTAGTTGCTTCATGTGCTCTTGTAGAAATGTTTGTACTACTTCTGCATCGTCTACCTTTACATCTGTATATTGCTCAAAACCTTCCTCTAACCGACTCAAACGATCTTCCGCTAACAGTTTTCCATTATGTATAATCCCGATGTGTGTAGCTAACTGCTGAATTTCGCTCAAGATATGACTGGAAATAAGAATCGTTTTTCCTTCTTCCTCGCACAACTGCTTCAATAGCTGACGAATTTCCTTAATTCCAGATGGGTCCAGTCCGTTCGTCGGCTCATCTAATATAAGCAACTCAGGGTCATGAACAAGCGCCCTTGCAATCCCTAATCTTTGCTTCATTCCCAGGGAAAAATCCTTGAACTTCTTTTTTCCCGTATGCTCTAATCCCACTGTCGTTAATGTACGTTCAATTCTCCCATCATCCTGCACTCCCATGTACATACAGCAAATCCTTAAATTATCGCGTGCACTCAGGTTTTCGTATAAACCTGGCGTTTCGATAATCGTACCTATTTTCGAGAAAATAGAAGGATAGTTTTTCTCCAGCCGCTCGCCAAATAAAAAAACCTCCCCACTTGTAGGCTCAATCAGCCTCATCAACATGCGGATGGTAGTTGTCTTGCCAGCTCCATTCTCACCGAGGAAACCGTAGATACTGCCACGCTCCACGTGTAAGAATATGTCGTCTACGGCTACAGACCCCCCAAACTGTTTGCGGAGCTTTTTCGTTTCGATAATATAATCCATTTCTTCTAGCCTCCTAGACACCAAATATGATTATTATACAGAATGACTCATCCACAAAATGTAAAAATCCTCACGCCTATTCATTCTTAATCAATGTCTCTCTAAAACAAAACAGGCACCTGACGAAGCGTACACTTCGTTGCAGGTGCCTTGTTTATATATAAACAACGTGGGATTACTTAGGCCTCAGTAGCCACGTTGATATTGTTCAGGTATGGAAGGCTTCTCGCCGCGCAGTGTCACCGCTGCATGAGTAGCCCAATATGGATCGCGCAGCAATCCGCGTCCCACAGCGACCAGATCGGCATCCTCATTGCCGATAACAGACTGCGCCAAGGCCAGTTCATCCAGTGCGCCAACGGCGATGACTGGGATGTTCAGCGCCTCGCGAATTTGGCGCGCGAACGGCACTTGATAACCCGGATAGTTGCCTGGCTTTCTTGCTCCGGCCGGACCTTCTCCGCCCGAGCTGACATGAACGACATCTACGCCAGCAGCTTGATAAGCACGGCTCAGCTCAATGGCATGATCCACATCGTACCCACCATCTACGTATTCCACCGCGCTAATGCGGAAGATCAACGGCATGCCTGCAGGCATTTCCTTACGTACAGCCTGAACCACTTCAACACCAAAGCGGGATAAATCCTGACCGTATACGTCATCCCGTTTGTTCGTCACTGGCGAGTGGAATTGGTGAATCAGGTAACCGTGTGCACCGTGAAGCTCGATCGTATCCACGCCCGCTTGAACCGCACGCCGGGCGGCGTCTGCGAATTTTTGCACCATGCCACGGACTTCCTCTGTGGTCAGTGCGCGCGGCTGTTTATAGTTCGCATCCGGGTATGCAATCGCGGAAGGAGCGACTGGCTCAGCTGCATCCTCAGCTTTACGGCCCGCGTGAGCAATCTGAATGCCTACCTTGGATCCGTGCGCATGAATACCGTCAACCAGCTTCTTATAAGCCGGAATATGCTCGTCTGACCAAAGACCCAGATCATAATCGGTAATTCGTCCATCCGGTTCCACGTCCGTCATTTCTATAATAATCAGCCCCGTGCCTCCAATAGCCCGGCTCAGGTAGTGGACATGATGCCAGTCATTCGGAATCCCGTCCTTGGCCGTCACCGAGTATTGGCACATTGGAGCCATGACCACACGATTCTTTAACTCCAAATCTTTGATTGTATACGGTGTAAACAACGAAGTCTTCAAAACGCTCATCTCCTTTTTCATCTCTACCACATAACTAAAAATGCGTTCCAAATTACACGGTCTATTATAAGCACAATCGGCACAGTCCAAACGAAATAAAGAGATTCCCCAACTGGGGTATCCCTCGTACTGGCACCGTGCAGTCATTATGTATATCGTAAAGTTGTAGATGTATTGCACACAATCTATTATCCACAACCTAATAACTTTTTGCAAGTAAATATTTAAATATTATTAAATATTTTTTTGTTCACACTCTCTCGACCTCCTAACTCTAACACAAAAAGACGCCCTTACGGACGCCTCTGCGAAACCAGTTTTATTGTGCTGAACCTAATTGCACCCATGCCTTCTCAATCTCTGCAACCGCCTGATCCTTGTTCATGTTACCACTGATATAAGCCTGCATCAGCTCGCCAAATTTTTGATGGAATGTATCCAAGGAGTAGTTAACAGACAGATCGCCGGACTTCGACGTTTTCAAAATGCTTTCCAT
This sequence comes from Paenibacillus sp. FSL L8-0158, assembly GCF_038592965.1. GTDB lineage: Bacteria > Bacillota > Bacilli > Paenibacillales > Paenibacillaceae > Paenibacillus > Paenibacillus polymyxa_D. The sequence goes on from NZ_CP151949.1 coordinate 5,594,382, forward strand.
TTCCTTAGGCATTTCCAGATCAGGAAGCGGTGCATCCTTAATTGGAGGAATCACCTTCGCTACCTGGGAGAACCAGTTCTTACCGTATTCCGAAGTGTACAGCCAGTTGAAAAATTCAATCGTTTCCTTCGATACTTCCGAATCCTTGTTGATACGTAGCGCCTGATCTGCTCCGGTAATGATGACCGATTGATCCGCTTTGTCACTCACTGGATATCCCATGATGCCAATCTTGAGATCAGGGTTAATTTTTTTGATCGCTTCCTCATCCCACGCACCTTTACCCGTCATAAATGCAGCTTTCCCAGATGCAAAATCACTTACTCCCGCATTGCTGTCCCGTTCCAGCGGCTTATCTGTGCCATGTTTCACCGTCAAATCAATGAAGCTAAAGAAGTTGTTGTACAGCACTGGGTAGTCCTTGATTTTTGCTTTACCTGCGATAAAATCACTAACGAGCTGCTTCGACTCCACGCCTGCATCCTGTGCAGCAGCATCTACATAGTGCATGAAGATGTGCTTCCATACCCACCACTCTTTATATGCGTTCGCAAATGGAGTAATGCCCTTCGCCTCCAGCTTGGTGACCGCGTCCTGCATTTCTGCAATCGTCTTTGGCGGGGAGGTTATCCCAGCTTTGGTAAGCAAATCTTTGTTGTAAATCAACGAAAACAGGTTCCCCTTCACCGGGAGTCCGAGCACTTTTCCGTCACTCGAACTCATATTCGCTCGAACAGCATCCGTCATGGCTGCTGCTAGCGGCTCATTGGTCAAATCGGCGCTATAATCCGCATACGTGTCGATGTCGCCTCCTGCCGTCGTTTGGAATACATCCGGTGTACTACCTGAAGCTATTTTCGACTTCAGAATCGTGTTGTAGTCTGCCTGCATGATCTCCAAATTGATCTTCACGTTAGGTTTGACCTTCTTATACTCCTCGATATACGCGTTAAAAGCATCGGTATACTCCGGTGAGGCTGTGAACATGTTTATTGTAACCGTTTTCAAATCTTCTTTGCCGCCAGCACTTTCTTTCGACGCATCCGTGCCGCCGCTGCTTCCACATCCGCTCAACAAACCGACCGTCAAAAGCAAACTGCCGGATAACGCCATCATCTTCTTTAACATGGATACTCCCCCATTTGTTTGTGATCAACGTCCATGCGATCATTCTAAAAAATATACTCCAATTTAGAAAGGCAGATTAGTGAAGCATTAAGGGTAAAAAAGTGGTTTATCGCAAGCTCACACGATACTCAGACGGTGACACCTGATAATAATTACGAAAAGCCTTACTGAAATAATTTTTATCTTTGTAGCCGAGCATGTCCGAGATTTCTTGTATTTTCAGGCTAGAATCGCCCAGTAGCTCTTTCGCCTTGTCCATCCTAACCTTCTGTACATATTCGTGAATACCGTAACCAAACTGCTGCTTAAACAGCTTCATCAAGTATTCCCGACTCAAAAAATAGGTTTCAGCAAAGAACGAAATTTTAATATCCTCAAAATAATAACGGTCGATGTGCCTTTTGATGTCTGTTATGTCAAAGGGCTGGTTCCCCGCTTGAGCATGTTGGACCCCAGCAATGTAAAGCTCCAGCATCCGATTCAATCTCTGACCGTAGTGAACAAAGCTCGTAAAATCAGGAGACAAATCGCTTTCCCCCACGTGCTCCGGTTCTTCCAAAGCTCCATCTTGATTCAACGCTGACGTAGACGCACCCAACTCAATCGCTGCCTCTTTCAGTAGAAAATGGAACTCACGCATCAATCGATCAGCATCCTGTAAACGGAAAACAGGACCTGCTGCCAATTGTTTCAGCAGATCACCCAGCAGTACCTTTGCCCGGTTTGCCTGACCTGTCTGAGCATCCTTTTGGATCGACAACAGTTGCTCCGTCCATGACATTTCCTCTGACGTAGCCATTTGCCGGGGCACCGTATGGAGAATAGATTCCCCTTCCAGCTTCAATACATCCGTGCTGTGAATGAGCGTTTTGGCATCCCTATAGGCAGAAGCCAGCTCCACTACGTCTGTACAGAGCTTGCCCACTCCGGCCGCTACTACCATACTGAACAGCCCATGCAGGTTCACAACCGCCTTCTGTACCACTTGTGCCAGTAGGAGGGACATATGTTCTTCATGTCCTGGGGCCAGGGTACAGATCGAAATGACCTCGCGCTCCCGTCGCGGATGGGGGAAGCTAAAACAACTCAACCGTTCATCTGATGTCTGCGCTAATACATTCGTTACAGCAAAATCCATCAGATCGACATCGCCATGAAAACGTGTCCTGCGGATCACATCCCTGTTGAGCAGCCGCAGCACGATCACCCCAAAGCGATTCCCCGGCTGATCCGCTCCGATTAATGGGAGCAATGCCGTATTGGCCTGCTTTTTAAAGCTACCGTCCAAAATGGACAAATACAGCTTCTCTTTCAGCTTCGGCAGTGACATATTCAGCGTAATGTTCTGGCTAATGGACTTGTTTTTGCTTTGCTCTCGGCTTTCCAGAATGTCCACTGCTTTGCGCAGTGCCTGGTTCAGATCCTGACGATTGATAGGCTTGAGCAGATAATCCACCACCCGGGATTGAATCGCCTGCCGTGTAAATTCAAAGTCATTGTAGCCGCTAATGACAATCGTCAGCAGATGGGGATATGCCTTCTCGATGGCACGGAGAAATTCGATACCGTTCAGCTCAGGCATTTTCATATCGACCATCACCACATCTATAGGGTGCTGACCCAACAGTTCCAGTCCCAATCTTCCATTCGTCGCTTCATAAATATGTTCGATCCCCAGACGGTCCCAGTCCCCGATAATACGAATGGCTTCACGCAACGGCTCTTCATCGTCAATAATCAATACGTTATACATGACTACTTCCTCCCCGGGGAATTTGCATTCTCATTTCCGTTCCCGTTTCATCCGTAAGGATGAATAATCCTGCCTGATCTCCATACAAAAGCTTCAACCGTGTATTCAGATTTTTTAAACCAATATGCTCGCTCTCCCGTTCTTCCCATTTTTCGCGGAATGAATCCAGCACCAGTCTCAGCTTGTCCTCTGAAAATCCAGGCCCGTTGTCCCTGACTGCAATTGTGGCATTTGCATCTGTAGAACTCGAATCGGCTGTAATGACGATCAGAATATCGCTTGATACTTTTTCCAACGCATGCTTGATAGCATTTTCCACCAACGTCTGCACAGATAATCTCGGAATCGGCAGCTCCATCAGCGTTTCCTCCCATACCACTTCGACCCGCAGTCTCGCCCCGAACCTTGCCTTTTGCAGACCTATATATCGTTCAATATGCTTGAGCTCCTCACGGGCAGCTACGATATCCTTGCCGTTGATGGAATACCGTAACGTTTGGGCCAACGCATCCACCATATCCGCCATGTCGAACATCTCCCGCTTTAATGCCTGTGTGGATATGGCTTGCAGGGCATTGTACAGAAAATGAGGATTAATTTCAGCCTCCAACGCCTTGAGTATGGCGTTCTTTTCGACCAGCTTCATGCGATAGCGCTCATTAATAAGTTCTTCGGTTCTTTGAACCATTTCGTTAAAATGCAGTGACAAATATGCAATCTCGTCATGTCCCTTCACAGGAGCTGTTGCTCCAAAATCTCCGGTGCTAAACCGCTTCATCTGGGTGGACAGCTTATGTAAAGGTCGGGTAATGGCGTTCGAGGTCAGTGTCACTAATATAATAGACACACCTAAAAATAAAGCCCCGATGGCATAGCTCCAGTTCCGTGTTGTCGTAGCTGTTTCATAAATCTGGCGGTATGGGATGGGCTTAATGAGTTGCCACCCATCCTTTTCGCCAGCATCATAGACGACCAAATACTCCTGATTGCCACTGCGATCTGACCACGTTACTCGCCCGCTTCCTCCCTTGCCGATCTGTGTCAACACTCCGGAATCACGCATCCGCTCATATAGCGGAAAGCTGTTCACATAAAAGGGAACCCCTTTAGGGCTCATTAGCATCAATTGGTCCCCTTTGCCCAGTGGAACGTTCTGCATGATTTCATCCACGGTGCTTGTATTGTAATAAAAGGACAGCACCGCCTGCGGGTGACGGGATGCAATCGATCTCAGCACTCGATGGTATGCCATAAAGCTGGCTTGTGGCGCCACATAGCCCATATCAGAGCGGGACCCCACAAAGGATTGAAATGATTCATTCGTGGTACTAGCCATCGCCTCTTTATACCAAGGAAGCTTGGGAATATCCGTGTTTATTCCTTTGCGCACCGTAATGTTGTACGTCTCCCTCGTCACCACATAGTATTGATGTCGGTCCGCCACGTACAAGTAGATCGCTTCCAGATCAGTACGCGAATAAAACATGCTGCGCAAGTAATTCTCAATGACCATTCTCGAAGCATAGTCCCGGTTCTCATTGGCAATAGCGTTCATGATATCGTTGTAACGTAGCTGTGGAAGAGCCAACTGCTGCATTCCCTCCAAGTAATCCTCCAAATTCTGATTGACCAGCAGCAGATTATTTGTCGTGCTGGCGATGCTATGGTTAACCGACTCCTTTTCAATCATCTGATAGGAAATAATCGTGAGTGAGCCCACCACCAGAATAATCACCGAGGTAAAAAGAAGAATGAGCTTGTTCACTAATTTTTGCGTGATCCTCCTCCACATGGAGCGAAGAATCGTTCCTACACGCTCTGACATCATGATAACCGCCCCTTTTGAAAGCGTACACATTTTTACCCTCAACTGTTTTCTTAAATCCATTGGTCCGGCCCTAGGGCTATCCTATACTTTCATTATATCTTAAACAGCTTGGAACGTAAGAGCGGAAAATGTTGAGAAAAAGAGGTGCGTTATGCTGAAAAAAAGGGGAACCCGGGGCGACAAGGGCAGTAAACTGGAATTCGGTTTATTCACACTGCCCGTAATCTTGTGCATTACGATTGCATTTTATATTCCGTTTTTGATGACGATACGCTATTCCCTGACCAAGTGGAACGGCATATCCAAACATCCGAAATTTGTAGGGCTGGATAACTTCAAACAAATCTTGCTTGGAGACGCCAATTTTGCACATGCAGCCTGGTTTACCGTCAAGTATGCCATCCTGTACATTGTATTGGTGAATGTGCTGGCCATTTTGCTGGCGCTCGTTCTCGATATGAAGCTGAAAAGCTCGGCTTGGCTACGGGCGGCTTTCTTTATCCCTTATATCCTCAGTCTCGTGATTGTTGGCTTCATATGGAAATTCATCTTCATGCAAGGCTTTGAGTCACTGGGACACAGTACAGGCTGGGGCATCTTCCAGCTCAGTTGGCTGGGTGAGGAAGGGCTTGCGTTTGTTTCCATTTTGGCAGTATCCATCTGGCAATCCATTGGCTTTTACATGGTCATTTATATTGCAGGCTTGCAATCTGTGCCAGAGGATCTAAAAGAAGCTGCCATTGTCGATGGCGCGGGGCCGATTCGGAGATTTTTCAGTATTATTCTACCGATGCTCGCACCTTCCATTACGATCTCGGTCTTCATGGCACTGACCAACTCAATCAAAGTGTTTGACGTCATTTTATCTCTGACCGGCGGTGGGCCGGGAGGTACGACATACAGCATTGCGTATGATATTTACCGGGACACGTTCCAGAACAATCTGTATGGCTACGGAACAGCCAAAGCATTGATTTTATTCGTTGCAGTCCTGATCATTACGATTATTCAATTGTCTATTTTCAAACGCAGGGAGGTTGAAGCCTGATGCAACGCAGCCGTACGGGACGTATCTTGCTAGAAGCGGGCATGATTGTATTATCACTGTTATTTTTGTACCCGCTGTTTCTCGCCATTAACAATTCGTTCAAAAGCTTCGCTGAGGTCATGACCGACGTCATTGCCCTGCCTAAGCAGCTTTCGCTGGATAACTACGTATATGTATGGAAATTCATTGACTATCCACGCTTATTTCTGAATAACACCATTATTACCGTCGTCGGCCTGGCAGGTATCGTACTGATATCTTCCATCGCGGCCTACAAGCTGGCAAGAACCAAGAGCAAATGGAGCTCCGTGATTTACATGCTGTGCATTATGCCGATGCTGATTCCGTTTCAGTCCATCATGCTCACGGTCTTGCGACTGGCGAAAGACTTAAATCTGGCAGACAGCACTTGGGGACTTGGCTTGCTGTATTGGGGCTTCGGCGCTCCACTGGCAGTATTTATCTATCACGGCTTCGTGAAAGGTATTCCGGCTGAGATCGACGAAAGCGCCAAAATCGATGGGGCCTCGGGCTTCCGGCTTTTCTTTTCCGTAATTTTTCCCTTGCTGAAATCAGTCACCGCCACCATTGTCATTATCGACGTGATGTGGATTTGGAACGATTTTCTGCTTCCGTTACTCATGGTTAACGGCTCACCCAGCACTAAGACGCTGACGCTGGCCGCCTATACCTTCGTCGGACAGTACACATCCGACTGGCAATACGCCATGACCGCGATGGTAATGGCTGTGCTGCCTTCGATTATCGTATTTATTTTTCTGCAAAAATACATTGTCAAAGGCGTCGTCGCTGGAGCCGTCAAAGGCTGAGTCAAGGATTCAAAACCAGATGCAAAAAAGAGGACTTGCGTGTTGTTCGCGCAAGTCCTCTTGTCTTCGTGATATCCATCATGGGCTTCTGTACAGTATTCTTTAAGCCTTAAACTGGCCGAGCGCTTTCAGCATCACTTCCATAGCAAGCTGTAGATCAGCAGAGCAGGTATTTAGACGGTTAATCTCTTCCATCTGTTCGGAAGCTGCCTCCGACACTTCCTGTGATCCGCCACTCGTCCTGCGGGCAATGACAATTATTTCAGTAGCAGAAGCGGTAACTTCCTGCACACCTGCTGACATTTGTTCTGCGGTTGCTGCCATGCTTTCGATCCGTTCTGCAATGTGAGTGCTTCTTTCTACGATATGTTCGAAGCTGTCATGTGTCTCGTTCATCATCCGCAGCCCGCTGTCCACATGCGCTACCACATGTCCAATCGCTTCCGCCGAGCGCTGTACATCTCCATCAATGTTTTGAATGAGCTGCGCCACTTGGCGGGAGGCTATTCCCGATTGATCTGCTAGCTTCCGCACCTCGGATGCTACAACCTCGAATCCTCGTCCCTGCTCACCTGCGCGAGCAGCTTCAATAGAAGCATTCAGCGCCAGCAGTCCTGTCTGTTCAGATATTCCCTGAATAACCTGCATAATTCCGGTAATTTCACCTGATTGACGGTGCAGCGCTTGAATCAGAGCATCCGTATGCTGGATGGCCGAATGCAGCTCCCCCATCTGTTCCACCGTGAGACGTGCGGTTTCCGCTCCTGCCTCCGCCTGCTGCTTGGAGTAGATAGCAGCTTCGGCAATCTCCGAGGCGTTTTCCGCGACATTTTGAATGCCCTGAGCCATCTCTTCCATCGCCGTCTGATTTTCCAACACGCTTCGGGTCTGCACTTCTGCTCCGTCTGCAACCTGCCGTATGGTGTCCGCAATCCTATTGGCCTGTCTGGTCGATGCTTCAGCAATGACGGCAAGCCGCCCCGTTGAGTCGGATACTGCTCCACAAGCATGCATACCCTCGGAAATTAAAATGCTCAAATTTGCTCGCATTTCATTATAGTTGGTACTCAGCCGTCCGAGCTCATCTTTGCTTGGATCATGCAGGACCGAAGTGAAATCCCCCTGACCTGCCTTGGCGAGCGCTTGGCCTACACGGCCCAGCCTGCGGTTTACCCTGCTCATGTACCAGAGAATCACGGCTAGCGACACCGCAATAGCAATTACAATTACAATCATAAACTGGCGGATAAACCCGCTAATGATCCCGTCAATGATCGATTGCGATGCACCTACATACAGAATGCCAATCACGGCACCGTCCGCACTGCGGATGGGTGTGTACGCAGCTTGATACGTTTTGCCAACTACTACCGCTTGGCCATAATAAGACTGACCCTGCTTTAAGACAACGGTAGCCACCTTCTCCGATACTTTCGTGCCTACAGCTCGTTTGCCCTCCAGCATGACATTCGTCGCTACCCGTTGTTCCCCTTGAAAGAAAGTCACCGTATCGCCTGTTGCCTCGCCAATTTCATCGACGATTTCTTCATTATTGTTAATCCGTTGGCTCCCCTTATATAATTGCCCGTCCTCGATCTGCCATGCCCCGCTATATTTGTAGTCCACCAGGCGGGCTGCCATATTTAAGTCATTTTTAGCCTTTTCAGTAGCAAAAGACTCAATACCCTCCTGCATTCGGCTAGTAACCACATAAGCGATCACAACAGACAATACAATCAAAATGCCGATCACCATACCACTAATTTTAGTGCCTATCCCTATTGTCCGCATGTATTGGATACGTCCTCTCTAATCTGACGCCATGCCGTCACAGCTCTACAATTTAAGCTGAATCTGTTCCATCATGGATACTTATTTTATCGTACAAATTACCTAAAATTTTAATTATTTATCGATTTGAAAATTAATACAGTTCTTATCAGGTGATCTTACCTTCCTTGACAATTCCTCTTAATAATGATTTACTAATTTTATTATTCGTAATAATTACGATTAAAGGAGAACAAAGAAAGCACCTCTGCTTTCCTATCTCGCATGATAACCACTACAGCACATTCGACATTTCATGATACTTTCGAAGGGAAGAGTGATTACGTTGGCAAACGCTATGGAATTGGAAAAGAAAATACCGGTCACGGTACTAAGCGGGTACCTCGGCTCCGGCAAAACTACACTGCTGAACCATGTGCTGAACAACCGGGAAGGCTTGCGGGTAGCCGTTATTGTCAATGATATGAGTGAGGTAAACATTGATGCTGATCTCGTTCGTGACGGTGGAGGATTATCTCGTGTGGATGAGAAGCTGGTGGAAATGTCCAATGGATGCATCTGCTGCACCTTGCGGGAAGATTTATTGAAAGAGGTAGAACGACTGGCACTCGACAAAAGGTTTGACTATATCCTGATCGAGTCCACGGGGATAGGTGAGCCCATTCCAGTAGCCCAGACCTTCAGTTATGTAGATGAGGAAAATGATATTGATTTGACCAAGCTGACCCGGCTGGATACGATGGTCACCGTCGTGAATGCACCGGAATTTTGGAAGGACTTCTACTCCAGGGACTCCCTCAAGGATCGCGGACAGGAAGTGGCAGAGGAGGATGCACGCGGCATCGTTGATCTGCTCATAGAGCAGGTGGAATTTTGTGATGTGCTGATCATTAACAAATGCGATCTGGTATCCCCTGAGGAGCTAGAACGACTGGAAAAAGCGTTACGCGGCATTCAACCAAACGCCAAAATCATCCGTTCCGAGTACGGTAAAGTGGACCCAAAAGAGATTTTGAACACGCATCGCTTCGATTTTGAAACAGCTAGTCAATCGGCAGGCTGGATACAGGAAATGAACAAAGAAGAGCACGTACCGGAGACAGAGGAATATGGCATTGCTTCGTTTGTGTACAAGCGCAAAATCCCATTTCATCCCGAACGTTTGTTGAAATGGCTGGCTCAATGGCCTGCTGAGGTTGTACGTTCCAAGGGATTGGTGTGGCTCGCCACGCAGAACCGCACTGCTTTTACATTCAGTCAGGCGGGTAGCTCCAAACAATTTGCACACGCAGGACTCTGGATATCTGCATTGACTGAAGAAGAACGCCAATACTATCTCGGTGAAGATTTCGAAAAGACACCTGACTGGGACGAAAAGTACGGTGACCGGGTTACCAAGCTCGTATTTATTGGTATCGACATGAACCGGGAAGAAATCGAGCGCACCCTGGATGAAACACTGCTGACCCCTGAAGAAATAGAGCAGGATTGGCGCAAGCTGCCGGACCCGTTTACGAAAAAAATACAATGAGATTATAAAACAAAAAGCGCCTTAAGTGAGGAATCCTCCCCCTCTTAGGCGCTCTTATATTATTTCTGCTTAACCCATTGTGCACTATCCACCGGCCAAAAAATCACATCCGCACGGCCAACAATATCTTTAATAGAAACAAAGCCAATAGCACGACTATCTCTACTATTATTGCGGTGGTCGCCCATCACAAAAATATACCCCTCAGGTACCTTGGAATCGGTTATGGTTCCATTTGGAAAATCGACATTGTTATATAGTTCCCCCTTGGCGTGCGCATCCTGAATAGCTCCCTGAATGTATGACTCCTCTACTTTCTTACCGTTCACATAAAGATGATCACCTTGATACTGGATCGTATCTCCAGCCACTCCAATAACACGCTTAATAAAGTCTTTTTGTTCCTTTCTCACATGGAATACAACAACCTCACTCGGCTTGGGATCACGAAAATCATAAATCATTTTGTTCACGACCACTCGTTCATCTGTCTTGAAATTCGGTTCCATGGAGGCTCCCTCAACAATAAATGGCGCAAATAATAGCCAACGTATAATGAACACGAGCACAATGGCTACAATAATGGCCTTAAGCCAATCGATCATCTCATTTTTCACTCTTGGCTGCTTTTCCTGCAATTGTTCGACAGTTGAATCTGGCAAATGATTTCCACTCTCCATGCGCTAAGCCCACCTTTTCTCACTGTTTTCATTCCTATTATATGTATAATGTTTAAGTATAATCAAATTTTCCCAGTCTGGCAAAACTGCACTTTTAGTTGAAACAAAAGTGTGAACTTTTTTTCACAACATTAAAAAAACAGTAAAAAACTGTTGATGCAAACGTTAACATATATTACACTGTGCATATACTTCATAGAGCGTATTAGACATAGGTTAGATCAATCTGTCACCCCAGGAGGTGTCCTGTTTTTACTGGTAAGACAGCATGAGCCACTTTTATATATGCTATCTTCTTTTAAAATAAGAACTCAAATGAGGAGGAATTTACATGTTTAAACGGAATGATCGTCCAAAAAACGGATTTAACGCTCTAAGACTCGGTGTTTCTTTTGTTTTCGCTTCTTCTTGCATTATTGGAACCGCTTACGCAGATACGTTATCCAACGATACCCCTTCTTCCGCACTCACAGAAGAGGCAGTTAGTACAACTGACTCAACCACTGTCTCCACAACATTAGCGGCAGGAGATTTGTATGTAGCGCCAAATGGTAACGTGTCCAATCCGGGTACAATATCCAGTCCAACCACGCTCGAAGCAGCACTTACACAAATTGCTCCTGGTAAAACCATTTACCTGCGCGGTGGTAACTACGCCTACTCCTCAACGATTACAATTCAGCGTGAAAATAGCGGCAATAACGGCTCACTCAAAGGGTTGGTCGCTTACGGTAGTGAAAAGCCGGTACTTGATTTCTCTACTCAAGCCTTTGGTTCAGCCAATCGTGGACTTCAGCTTAACGGAGACTTTTGGCTGGTAAAGGGCCTTGAAGTAAAGGGTGCCGGAGATAATGGTATCTATATCGGCGGCAGCAATAACCGAATCGAAAACGTGGAAACCCACCACAATCGGGATACTGGACTTCAGCTTGGACGTTACTCTCCTAACGCTTCCACTAGTGAGTGGCCTTCGAATAATTTGATTTTGAATTCTTATTCTCATGATAACGCTGATCCCGATAATGGTGAAGATGCCGATGGCTTCGCGGCCAAATTGACTGTAGGATCAGGCAATGTGTTTGATAACTGCTTGGCTGCGTACAACGTAGACGATGGCTGGGATTTGTATAGCAAAACCGAAACGGGTCCCATCGGCGAGGTAACCATTTTGAACAGCGTGGCCCACCACAACGGGCAGACCGCAGATGGAACGTCTACCGCGAACAGCGACGGCAACGGCTTTAAGCTGGGTGGAGACAAAATCAAAGTCAACCATATTGTGAAAAACAGTATTGCTTTCCAGAACAAAAAACACGGCTTCACCTACAATAGCAACCCTGGCACAATTACGTTGACCAACAATACTTCATGGGATAATGGGCAAAGCAATTTCGCTTTTGATAAGGGTGAACACGTGTTCATTAACAATCTTTCTTTCGAAGGAACAGCTAGTGATAAAACAAGCGGTACAGATCAGGACAACTCTAACGTGTGGTGGAAAAACAAAAAAACGACGAATGCCAAAGGTCTGGCAGCCAGTGCAGACGACTTTGTTAGTCTCGTGCCTTCCATCACTCGAAGTGCAGACGGTTCCATCCAGCTAGGTGATTTCCTCAAGCTGGCCAAAGGAAGCGATCTGATCGGCTCGGGTACTCCGAGCGGAAAAAATATAGGGGCACGTTAAAAGCCCCGCCTAATCAGGACGCCCTGGCCCATCTACCAACTCAGACAATTTTGCATAATATAGCGACCGGTGATTGTCCTCATAACCAGACAAAATATGAGGTGAACAGATCATGGAACGAAGAATCACATTGAAACATACACTCGCCTATGGAAGCGGTAACATGCTAGGAAGTGGCGCACTTGCTATTAGCGGTGCATGGTTAATGTACTTTTATACAACCTTTTGCGGACTGTCTCCTGTTCAGGCCGCGGCCATTTTCTCTGTTGCCAGCATCATAGATGCAGTCAGCAATCCGATTATGGGCTTTATCAGCGATAACTTTCACCGGACCCGCTTGGGCCGTAAATTCGGCAGACGACGCTTTTTCATCATGATGGGTATCCCGCTGATGCTCGTGTATCCGATGCTTTGGGTAGATGGGTTGGGCTTCTGGTATTACCTGAGTACGTACGTGCTGTTTGAACTGGTATATACCTCTGTCATGGTGCCGTATGAAGCACTAGCGTCAGAGATGACCCGGGACTTCGGCGCACGCTCCAGATTGACTGGGTGGAAGGCCATGTTTGGCAAAATTGCCAATTTTGCCGCCGCTTTTATCCCTGGTCGCTTTATTGCTGAGTATGGCAAAGACTCTCCATTGCCTTTCTTTTATACCGGTCTCGTTTTTGCTGCTATTCTGCTGATTGCGATGGCATTCTTGTACAAAAACTCCTGGGAACGTCCAAGTGAGGAACTGCAAAAGGAACTAGAAGGTGAAGCTCCGCTTTCCTTTATAGATTCGATGAAAAAGTTGTTTATCGACATTTCCTCTACCTTCCGAGTCAAGACGTTCCGTCATCATCTCGGGATGTACCTGGGCGGCTTTTCAGCTGAGTGGCTATTTACTTCTGCTTTTACGTACTTTATTGTTTTCTCCTTGTTCCAAAGCTCGGAGATGGTATCCAATTTGAACAGCTTTAACTCTGTCATTCAATTGATTTCTACCTATTTTTTCATCCAATTCTGTGTGCGTAAAGGGTTCCGTATGCCTTTCATCGCCGCCCTCGTTGTCGTTTGCTTTAGCGTAGCAGGCTATGGCCTGCTCTATATAACGGGAGCCTCTAATACAATGGTATGGCTATATGTCATCACCCTGTTCATGGGGCTTGGTACTGGTGGCGTCTACTATATCCCATGGAATCAATATACGTTCCTTGCCGATGTGGATGAAGCGTTGACCGGCCGTCGCCGGGAAGGAATTTATGCGGGTATGATGACTTTTGCCGGAAAAATGGTGCGGGCCGTTGTCGTCTTCATTCTCGGCTGGGTGTTACAGCATTTTGGCTTTGTATCCGGGGCTGATAGTCAGCCAGTCGCTGCTCAGCACGCCATCTTTTATGTGCTCGTGGTCGGTACCATCGTTCTCGCGATCATCGGTATGATTGCTTCTGTTGTGATGAAGCTGGATATTGACAGCCACAAGAAGCTAATCGCCGAAATTGACCGGCTCAAAAACGGTGGCTCCATGAAATCAGCCAAACCGGAAGCACGAAAGGTATTCGAGGAACTGACAGGTTTCCATTACGATCGGTGCTGGGGCAACAATAACGTGGGCTTCAAGAACAAACCCGTTGACCCTAAGACACACACTCCGTCTATGTAACAACAATAACCATTACAGATTAAACATTTACTAAAGAGGTGACTGTATCATGGCAAATCCAACATCACAAACAGCAACCAATCCTACAAAAACAGATTCTTGGGCTGTACGTATGAGCGATTCCGTTCTACAACGAAGTCCGGAATTCTACGAAAAATGGGAATATGACCACGGCGTCATTTACAGAGGTCTGGAATGGGTCGGCGAACTGACAGGCGATCCCAAGTATATGGAATATATTAAAAAACATATGGACCATTTTGTTGACAAGAATGGCGTAATTCAGCGCTATAAAGTAGATGAGTACAATATTGACCACGTGAACAACGGCAAGCTGCTCTTCTCTCTGTATCGTGCCACAGGAGATGAACGATACAAAAAGGCAGCCTACCAATTACGCAGTCAGTTGGAAAAACACCCACGCACAAGCGAGGGCGCATTCTGGCATAAGCAAATTTATCCGTATCAAATTTGGCTCGACGGCTTGTACATGGGTGCCCCGTTCTACGCTGAATTTATCCGCGAATTCGGAGATCCGTCAGAGTTTGACGATGTGACCCTGCAATTCAAGCTCTGCTACGAACATACCCGTGATCCTGAAACAGGCCTGCTCTACCATGCTTGGGATGAGAAGGGTGAGCAGCATTGGTGCAACCCGGAAACAGGCTGTTCCAAAAATTTCTGGGGACGCTCGATGGGCTGGTTTGTCATGGCACTCGTTGACGTGTTGGACTATATTCCAGAGGATCATGCAGACCGTCCCGTCCTGATTGATATGTTGACGGAAACACTGGAAGCCCTGCTGAAAGTGCGTGATAAAGAAAGTGGAGTCTTTTATCAAGTGCTCAACCTGGGCCATGTGAAAGGCAACTATCTGGAAGCCTCTGCTTCCTGCATGATTCTCTATGCTATTGCCAAGGGCGTTCGCAAAGGCTATCTGCCAGAGCAATATCGGCAAGAGGCAGAAATCATCCGTAAGGGAATTATCGATGAATTTATCACGATCACTGAAGAAGGACTCGTGAATCTGAACAAAACGGTGCAAGTAAGCGGTTTGGGTGGTAAAGATCGTCGGGATGGTACCTTCGCTTACTACATCAGCGAGCCGATTATAACCAACGATCCCAAAGGTGTCGGAGCTTTCATTCAGGCGATGGGTGAAGCAGAGCGCATCTAAACCACGCGAACGATATACCTTAATTACAAAAAGGACGGTGGCCATCAGCCCCGTCCTTTTCTTACATATCTTACTTCATAACCTTAAACTCATATCCCTGTTTCTTTAGATATTCTATAATTTGCGGCAAAGCTTTTGCAGTTTCATCTTTACCATAGGTGTCATGCATGAGTATGATGGCTTTTTCTCGGCCTTTAACTGACCTTATAAATTGGTTGATTAGTGCGGGTGCTTTCTTGGTTTTTCCCTCTGCATCCTTCGTTAATACATTCCAATCTACCTGATGATAGTCCTTTTGCAGTAAGACTTTATCCAAAGCAGCCATCCCCTGTGGATCTCTGCTATTCCATGTCATGTGGCCCCCCGGAAACCGGATCATCCTTGTGCTGAATTCTGGCCCCAGAATACTTTTTAGCACCTTATTGTTCCTCTCAATATCCTGCATAACATGGTCCGTGCTTACCCGCCTGTTAGGATATAAATACTTATAATTATGAGAGTACGTGTGGTTTCCTATCGCATGACCTTCTTTAACAATTCTTTTGATAATGTTCCTGGTATGTTCATTTTCATCGGCTTCTTTTCCTACGATAAAAAAGGTTGCCTTAACCTTCTGTTTTTTCAGAATGTCTAATATTTTAGGTGTTACCGTCACGGATGGACCATCATCAAAGGATAAGTAGGCCACTTTTTTACCATCGGCTCCATCGGGCATCTGCCCTAGCATTTGCTGTTTTAAATATTTTTCGACAAAGGCACCATCTTCTACTTCAGGGTCGCTTTTTGGAGAGACCGCTTTACCATTTGCCCCCGTATTTACTTTACCTTTGGATGAGTCCTTGGATACGGAATCTGTTTTTTTAGCAAGCTCCTGTGTTGGCGCATGTGTTTTGTTATCTGAGACCTTTATCACAATGAAAGTAATACAGCTAGCCACAAATAATATAATAGCAATCAAAATTAGTCTTCTTCTGTTCCTCTTCAAGCGATGTTCTCTTGTCCTACTATGTGAATAGCCCTTTTCCATTAGCTTATGTACCTCCACACTAAAATAAGAAAAACCACCGGATCAGGGTGGATGTACACACCTTAGAATGGACATTGGAAAAACCCTTAGGTTTAAGCCGGTGAAAATTTAGGGATGCACTTCAACCAGAGGACAACCTACTCCCGGTGGCTTTCTTGTCTTGCATTTGCATAATTTATGAGTATCATTGCAGTTTATTACGATTGTTTCGTTAGAACCTGAGCCAACAAGGACGCATAAGCTTTAGCACCTTTAGGTTTTAAATGTACTCCGTCATGCTCGAAATATGAATTTTTACCAGAGCTGGCTGCATACCAGTCAATCATTGTAATTCGCGGGTCCTGGGACGCTGCTTCGGCAAGATGCTTGTTCACAATGCTCTCCCATGGCCGAGGCACACGGGTATTCACGAGTATAATACGCTTCGTATCCTTCAGACTGGCGAGCAAATTCGCCAACTGATCCTTGGTGAAAGCGCCGTTCGTGCCCAGCTCAATGATAACTGTCTTACCCAGCTGTCCGTTCTGTCTTAGCTGCTCCAGTACGGCAGGCGCCTCAGCCATCTGACGGCCGATCCGCCCATCTACAACAGCTCCCGGGAAGGATTCCTGAAGGTATGACTGTACATCCAACATGACAGAGTCTCCAATGGCGGTCACACTCGACCCATCACCTGTCATAGGCGTATCTTCTTTGGGTTTGTCCGAAGGTTCCGACGGTTTCGTAACATCATCCGTAGTACCCACCTGGACCGCCGTGTTTTTAGGCGTCTGGGCTTGAGACGGGACTGGGGTCTGCGCCTTGCTGCCCTCAGACCCTTGCAGCTTGGTGGTTTGGGGCTCCTTGGAAGCTACGGATACCGTTCCGTGAAGCGGCGGCATCGCCTTTGCCTTTGCGACTGGCTTCTCATCACTTGATGCCGCCTGAATAGTTGCATCAGGAGAAGCCACGTACAGGTGGACGGTACCCATGAGAATACCTGCAAAAAGCACAGCCGCTGTAGTTGTAGGCATCCATCTCCACCGCGCCTGTCTACGAATCGCTGAACGGATTTCTGTAATCCAGTGGCGGAATCCTCCATGGCGAATCGGCTCCTCGATATATTTAAATGAGAGAGACGCCAGCAATACGGTAGCTAGCAATTGTAGAATGATACGCATCACATGTACGCCATCGGTATCTACTTGAGGCGTCGTTAGCGTAATAACCGGAACATGCCACAGATACAGACCGTAGGAACGGGCTCCAATCCAGCGTAGCGGCTTGATTCCAAGGAGACGACCAAGGTGGCTTACCGGGTGTGCCAACGCTGCGACCACAATAGCAGTGACCAAGGCTATGCCCAGCAGGCCGCCCCGGTACAGAGATGGGTCGTATTCATTCGAGGCCCACGCCCAGTGACAAAGCAGCAGCAAGCTTATCGCGCCGATGCTATCCAGAAGCATACGCGCCTTAGGAGAAGCTTGCTCTTTCAGCTTGCCGCTTGGCCACACCAAGGCCAGCGCCGCACCAATCAGTAAAGCAAATCCACGCGTATCCGTACCATAATATACCCGGCTCGGATCGCTTCCCGGTACGTAAATCACGGCCATCAAGAGCGCAGATATTAACGCCAGACAAGTCACCCAGCCTGCAAGCACAATACGCTTGGGCATAAATTTTAGCCCGAGCGCCAGCAGTAAAGGCCACAGGATATAAAACTGCTCCTCCACCGCCAGTGACCACAGATGCCCAAGCGGAGAAGGTGGGCCGAAACTTTCAAAATACGAAACCTGATGGAAGACAAACCACCAATTACTCATATACACCAATGCGGCAGGTACATCTCCGCGCAAGGCCGTTAGCCGTGACGGATCGAAAAGCAACGAGCACAGGACAATGACAGCCACAACCGTCAACATGGCAGGCAGCAACCTTCTGGCACGACGCAACCAGAAATCTTTCATTTTAAAGCTATGATATGTATCCCACTGACTAACCAAAATATCTGTAATCAGATACCCCGACAACGTAAAAAACACGCCTACACCCAACAAACCGCCCGGCAACCAATCCGGGTTCAGATGATACACAATGACTGCGATAACCGCCAGCGCTCTTAAACCATCCAAACCTGGCATATAACGACGTTGTGACGACAACCGATTAGACTTCATTTCAGCCGCCGTCCTTCTTGCAAATTCAAGCTCCCTGTCTGTTTCAATGCTCTTCTGCCCTTTCCCTCTCCTGCACATCGTCTGTGCGATGCCCTGTAGCCTTTTCATTCATTATATAAAACTTCATAATCGTAATGATTTCATTGAAGTTAAAATTAATGACAATGTTTTTATTATATCATTCCTTTCCACAGTTAGGTAACCACTGATAGATATACAAAAAAAGGCATCTCTTCCCTTAGGAAGAAAATGCCTTTTTATTCGTATTCTATTCTCTTAAAATTTGATGATACCTGAGGTATGAAGGAAGACCAACAACATCAGGATCGGTGCAACATACCGAAGACCGAATAACCATACGTTGAACCAGAAGGGTTTGATGTTCGCATGCTCAGCCGCAGTCTTCCAGTAATAACCTGTGAATATAACAATCAACAAACCGCCTAACGGTAAGAAGATGTTGGACGCGGTGAAGTCTACGAAATCAAAGAATGATTTATCCCCCACTTTTAACTCTGGCACCAGCCCCATGGACAATGCAGAAGGGACGCCCAGCATCAAGCACAGGACCGATACGACGATAACGGAGCGAACCCGGCTCCAACGCATACGCTCCATGACATAGGCTACTGGAACTTCCAGCAAGGATACCATAGAACCTAACGCAGCAACCGCCAGCAGTACGAAAAACAAACCGCCGAAGAATGCACCAAAAGGCATTGCCGAGAAAGCAGCCGGTAAAGCAATGAAAACCAGCGATGGTCCTTGAGCCGGATTAATTCCGAAGGAGAAGGTTGTAGGGAAAATAATCATACCTGCGATAAACGCATAGATTAAATCTCCGCCACCAACTGCCAGCATGGCTCCACCCAGCGATTGACGGCGATCTACGTACGCACCGTACGTGATCATAATCCCCATCCCCAGTGAAAGTGAGAAGAAGGCATGTCCCAAAGCAACCAATGCAGATTCTATACTTAGCTTAGAGAAGTCGGGATTCAGAAAGAAGGATACGCCCGCACCAGAGCCTGGCAGCATAAGAGCGTTAATCATCAACACAAGCAACAGGATGACCTTGGCAGGAATCAAAATTTTATTGAACTTTTCAATCCCGTTCGATACCCCAAGGGTAACCACGACTGCTGTAAATGCAAAAACAACTAAAAGCCAAACCAACGGCGCATACCCGGAGGAAAAAGAAGCGAATTGGCCAGCAAAATCATTATTTGAAAACAGATTTCCGCTAAATGCCTCTACGGCATAATGCAGTGTCCAGCCTCCTACAATGGCATAGAACGATAAAATAACAAACGGCACGATAACAAACATGATGCTCATCTTGCCCCAAATCGGATGCCCGCCTACTTTTACCATTGCAGAAGCAGCACTTCCTCGACCTGCACGACCAAGCGCAAGCTCTGCTAAAAGTACAGGCAAACCAACAAGCAACAGGCAGACAATAAACAACAAGAAAAATGCAGCTCCGCCATATTGTCCTGTAATATACGGAAATTTCCAAATGTTACCCAGTCCTGCCGCACTGCCGATCGCCGCCAATATAAATCCAGCAGACGAGAAGCGTTCATTTTTATCAGACAGGCTATTCTGCCCCTTGCTCAAATTCATTATATCCCCCTCATTCTCTCTACTTACGCATAAACATGAGCATGCGCACATAAATAATTTTTACTCATTATAGCGTAAGTAGGATGTAAGGTCATGCATAATTTTTCACTATTACCGGATTTATTTTCATAATGTTCGGTATCTACACAATACAACAGAAAACTACATTTTTTCTTCAATATCCTTCTTTATTATGGTCTCTCCCATGCGATTGGATACTTTTTGATAAATATACGAAATCGCCAACAGTACAACACCAAAAGAGAAGTAGGCTACAATCGTGCTTCCTGTCGTTAACAGGTGCAGATCATACAACAGCAGCTTACCTGTCGACAGCAGAGTCAAGCCCAATCCAAATCTGCGAATGTAGACCACTCGCTTGAGGAAGCCGTATACAATATACAAAATGGCCAGTAGCAAATACACCAGACTGAACACAAGACCAGCATCCCCCAGACGGAACTGAACTCCGAGAAAGGCGGTTATGATGCCCAGCAAATATACACCCATAATGACCGGATACAACTCATTACTTCTATAATGTCGGGTCATCAGTGCGTTCAAGAAATCCCTGCTACTGAAGAATACCAGCACATTAAAGGCTGCAAGTACCACCAACGCCACATAATCAGCAGCCGTATTTTGCGCATAATTTTCATGCAAAGTTGGAATCGCTACGGTGGCCACCAGTGCCAGCGCGTAGCCTATGACGTACAACGCCAAGCTGTAGTATTTAATCACCCGATCGTACAACAGCTTCACTTTAGGCAGGAAATAAGC
Source organism: Paenibacillus sp. FSL L8-0158 (assembly GCF_038592965.1). Lineage (GTDB taxonomy): Bacteria > Bacillota > Bacilli > Paenibacillales > Paenibacillaceae > Paenibacillus > Paenibacillus polymyxa_D. The sequence goes on from NZ_CP151949.1 coordinate 5,615,066, forward strand.
CAACACCAGCGATACGCAGGTGTACAACAATACTTTGTACAAGGTGTAATGGGCAAACTCGTCGGATACAACGATGTTATACCAATGCCCGGCTTCATACAAAAGGTAGAAATACACGTTCACCAAAGCTACATATTTAAATCCTTGCATGATATGCATTTCGTACAACCGATTGTTTTTGAAAGCATTCGGACGGCTAAATTCAATCGCATAGAAGACGGTAACGACCAACATTCCCAGTGTAATAAGCGTATATTTGAGTCCAAAATAATCCGTCTCAAATCCTGACAACAGATATATAGGGAAATCGACGAAAAAGAATGCGCCCAGACACAGTAATAGAATGCCCCAGCCAGCTCGTTCCAATTCCTTCAACCAGTAACGGTGTCCATATAATGTAAGAAGAACCGCTTCAATCAACCACCCCATGGATAACCATCTAACTCCAAACTGGAACGGAATCATAAGGATGGCAAAGGTCAACGAAGTCGCATAAAATAATATTTTGGTTTGTTTCTCCTCTTGAATATATCGACGGACCCATTGTCCCAATCCCCCGTACACCAAGCAAAAGACGAGAGCCAGCAAGCCTTTGTAATCATCCAGGCCTGCATCGCCGAACAGAGAATACAGAACGGAACAGCTCACGACTGTATTCAGAGCTAATAGGGAGAAATCCAGCCATGACAGTTTTGTTTTTAAACGGAACGGCACCCACAGTGTCATCCCGAGGTACATCGCAAATGTAATGACTGCATACAGCATGCTCGCTACGGCGCTTTCCGATAACCACGCCAGCACAATCATCAAGGGCGTATTAAGCAAAAAGCTGATATATTGCACGACGACCCACCGTTTGCGGAAGGATACAAGCAGAATCAGCAAGTTCAACAGGAACAAATAACCCATGGCGATATACACGGCGTTCCCTTCCAGCCCGTTCGCTGCCATATAGGAAAAGAGCGGAAGATATCCCCCTACTAAACCGAAAGAGCATATCGTTCGGGATTCATACCTTAATGACAGTAGCACAGCGGTCACCGTAACGAGTACGGACAAGCCTATGCCTGTATACATTCCTATGATTTCTAACAAAAAGTAGCTGTAAAAAATCGACCCGTACAGTACAGAAATACCGCCGCCCAAAATACCGAGCGCAAAGGTCTGCTTCTGCTTGCGGTACAGCCATTCGCCGCCGCCCAGCATCAGCGCTCCTAGCAGAAAGAAGGCCACGCCCTTCATATTTCCTGTAAACCAGTTCGAGTATGAGTATTTAAAAGCGGCTCCCACACCCAATATAATGAGCAAAATCCCCAGCTTGTTGATCCAGTTCAAGCCTAGCTTCATTTCAAACTGATTTTGCTTCATGCGCTTCTGCATCGTTTCTTCGCTGATCTCTTCTTCTCCGAACTGCTGGAACTCGCTTGCCGTCTGATGAAGCAATTTACGCTCGGCCTCCTGAAACCGCCTGCGTTGCTCCATGATCCGGTCTCGAATCTCCTCTGAGAACAGGCGTAATCTGGCGACGATCTCGTCCTGATCTTCTTTAAGCTCATGCGTAGTTTGCTGAATAAGCTGGTCCACCCGGTTTTTAGCCCCATATTCAAAGGATGTCAGCCGATTTTCCCCTTCTGTGGTTCTGGAAGCAAAATAGGTCTCCAGCTTTTCACGCGAAATGCGAATCATATTCGCCTTTTCGCTCAGCATTTGCTCCGTCAGCGCAGTGCGCAATTTTCCATTTTCCTGCTCAATATGTCGTACTCGCTCTTCCAAGTGAATGCAGCGAGCCTGATAATCCTCGAACTTTTTTCGCAGAACCTCATTTTCCAAAATGATATCTGAGGCTTCATAGTCCGCGATTAATGTTTGATACTCCTTGAGCACTTTGTTCTGTTCTTGGCGAATCGTATGTAAACGATCTTTAAAATCCTCCATGTTTTCCTCCATCGCTGTCCATTTTGGTAATCATTACATTTTACATGAAATTAAAAAGGCATTATAGAGACTATAGCCCATTTTGAGCGTTAAATTGAGGCTTTTACTTAAATTTTCTTCCAGTTTCATCATCACAGAAAAAGCAGGACGGATATACATAAGAAATAAAGCCTACCTCTTCCCTTCGCAAACATGAAACCCGCATGAGTGTGTTGCAGATCATGCCCTTGATTACCCTGCCGAAAATCCGTATACTAACAAAAAAGCAAACGATATTACGCCTGTGAAGAGCATCCAACTCGGAGGCGTTTACGCCAAGGACCATACGCTAGCGTAGGAAATAGCGATATGTACCTAAGTAAACCGGACCCGCCCGTTACAGCGGAGCAAAGTGGATTGGAGAGTCATGACATCTGTCATGCTGTCTGGTCAATTTGGGTGGCACCGCGAGATCAAAGCGCTCCTCGTCCCATGTGGATGAGGGCGCTTTTTGTATTTTTATCCGAAAAGGAGTGCGGTGTCATGTTGGATATCAAATGGATCAGAGAGCATCAAGAACAGGTTCAGATGGCAGCAGACGGCAAAGGAATACAGGTATCCGTCGCGGAGCTGCTGACCCTGGATGATCGGAGAAAGCAGCTGCTTCAGGAAGTGGAACACCTTCGACAGAAGCGTAATCAGTGCAGTCAGGATATTGGTGCGCTAATCCATGTCGGCAAGAGTGAACAGGCAGAAGAGGTAAAGCGGCAGGTCAAAGAAATTAACGGACGGCTGGATCTTCTGGAAACCCCGCAACAGGAAGTAGAGGAGCAGTTTCAACAGCTTTTGCTTCTGATGCCTAATATCGTATCGCCAGATACGCCACGGGGCAGATCGGATGAGGATAATGTAGAACTGGAGCGGGTTGGAGAGGTTCCGAACTTCGGATTTGAGCCAAAGGATCATATGGCGCTTGGTGAGCTTCACAAGCTAATTGACGTTCCTCGGGGTGTCAAAACAGCCGGAACCCGTAACTACTATCTGACGGGAGCGGGGGTTGCATTGCATCGGGCTGTGCAGCAGCTTGCGGTGGATCTGCTGACTGAACGTGGATTCCAGTTGCTGGATGTTCCGCTGATGGTACGTGCTGAGGCGATGCGCAGCACTGGTTTTTTCCCGCTCGGACTGGATCAGACGTACCGCATCACAGGAGAGGATCAGTGGCTTGTAGGCACTTCGGAAGTGCCGCTGGTTTCGTATTACAGCGGTGAGATCGTGGATGTTACCGACCCGATTCGGCTGGCTGCTGTGTCCGTATGCTTCCGCAATGAGGTCGGCTCGGCCGGAAGGGATGTACACGGATTGTATCGTGTACACCAGTTTGCCAAGGTCGAGCAGGTCATCATCTGCGAAGCCAGCCTGGATACTTCGGAGCAGATGTTTCAGGAGATTACACGCAATGCGGAAGACCTGCTTCAACAGCTGGAGCTGCCCTACCGTAAGATGGCTGTCTGTACAGGCGACATGGCACAAAAAACCTACAAGCAGGTGGACATTGAGACATGGATGCCCAGCCGCCAAGCTTACGGCGAGACACATTCGTCGTCCCAGCTGCTTGATTTTCAGGCGCGTCGTTCCAACATCCGGTACCGCAATGCGGATGGCAAGCTGAAATATTGTTACACGCTCAACAATACAGCGGTTGCTTCGCCCCGGATTTTGATTCCGTTGCTGGAGCATCACCAGCAAGAGGACGGTTCGATCCGTATTCCGGAGGCATTACGCCCATATATGCCGCGAGGTATGGAATTTTTGCGTACTCCCTTGTTATGAACAGGAGTGCACTTTGAAAAATAGTACCCCATGAGCAGGGTTTCCCATTGTAATCACCGCAAAAAAGACGAAGGATAAATATCCTTCGTCTTTTTTGATGTTCTCATTGTGTCATTGTGCTTCTGCTTCCCATGCGCTGGCAGGGCCGAAGAATTCATAGTGGATATCCGAAGCAGGGATATTCCACTCCTTCAACAGGCCGTATACCGATTGCATGAATCCCTCAGGGCCGCAAAAGTAATATTGTGCGTTACGCTCCGGTATCACGGATTGCAACCAGGCCAGATCCAAACGGCCTTCCTTGTGAAAAGCCTGTGCCAGCCGATCTTGCTCCGTTGGTCTGCTGTAACACCAACGAACCGCAGCCTGTGCATGTGTGGCGATCAGCTTTTCCACCTCATTGCGCAGAGCATGGTTATCTCCGTTGACTGCTGCGTGGACAAAGGTGACAGGCCGATGCGGAGCAGATTTCACCAAGGAAGCCAGCATACTGACCATTGGGGTTAGCCCGACCCCGCCGCTGATCAGCACGACAGGTCTGCGATCTGCCCGATCCAGCGTAAAATCACCCGCCGGTGCAGATACCTGAAGCACATCGCCCTCTTGCACCTGCTCATGCAGATATACGGATACTTTACCTGCCGGACGGGACTCTACGGCATCCTCGCGCTTTACGGATATCCGGTAATGAGGTTGCCCCGGTGCATCCGAAAGACTGTATTGACGAATATGGGTATTATGTTCGCCCGGAATTTCCATTTTTAAGCTGATATATTGCCCAGGCTCGAATTCAGGCAGCACCTGTCCATCCTGCGGCACCAGATAAAAGGACGTAATTTGGTCGCTTTCCTTAACCTTTTTCTGCACAACAAAGCTCTTAAAGTCTGACCAGCCTCCCTGCTGCTGTCCAGCCTCCTTGTACATTTCAGCTTCCATGTCTATAAATACATTAGCGATCACACCATAGGCCTCAGCCCATGCGGCAATGATCTCGTCTGTAGCCGCATCTCCCAGTACGTCTTTGATCGCAGCGAGCAGATATTTTCCGACAATTGGATAATGCTCGGGCTTAATTCCCAAACTGCGATGCTTATGTGCAATCTGACGTACCACCGGAATAATTTCCTCCAGACGGTCAATGTGCTGTGCAGCTGCATATACAGCATTGGCTAGCGCCCCTTGTTGACGTCCTTGCTTCTGATTCGCGTGATTGAATATATTGAGAAGCTCGGGATGGGCCTCAAACATCATCTGGTAAAAACGCTTGGTGATTGTAGTTCCATGTACCTCCAAAACAGGTACAGTCGATTTGATCGTTGCAATGGTTTGCTCACTTAGCATCTTTGTATCCCTCTTCTCTCCAAAATAAGATCAACAAAGGATGTATCAACATATGCCCCATTTGTTAATCCTCAATTTAAAGCAAGTATACCCAACTAAAGTAACCGTTTATGTGATTCTAGTCACTTTAAATTTGAATTATTCGAATATGTCAATGACAAAACGCACATTTAAAAACAATTTCGATATAACTAACGTACTTTCACCTAACAACAGTTTCACCATCTAAAGACTTCAATTTATTCCACTTGTAAACGCTTCCAATTGGGATAAAATCGAAGATGAGGTGCCGGACAAGCCACTCCGGCCCATCCTATCCGTGTTAAAGGAGGCAGATGATATCGTGAAGTGGATCCACAGCAGCAAATGGTTAGCCGCATGGATTTGTATCCTATTCGCAGTGGCCAGTGCGGGTCTTCAACCCGACGCAGCACATGCCAATACAACAGGCGTTACGCAAGCAACCTACGGGACCGAGGTGAATCAGGCGCTGAATGGTTTGGACGTCGCCAATGCCGACCTATCCCTGAGCGCAACAGCAAGCACGGCCATTACGAACGGAACGGATTGGAAAGACACCGCAGGTAATCCCATTCAGGCGAACAGCGGTAATATCCTAAAAGTAGGTTCCACTTATTATTGGTACGGCGAGCACGCCGAAAACTGGAAATTTGAAAAAGTGAACGTATATACCTCAACTGATTTGAAAAATTGGTCCTTCCGCAGCAGTATTCTCACCAAAGATTCCGCCCCTGAACTGAATTCGAGCAAAATCGAGCGTCCCAAAGTCATCTACAACAAAACCACCGGAAAATATGTACTATGGGCGCACTATGAAAATGGCACGGACTACTCCCTAGGTCGTGTAGCCGTCGCTACCAGCGATACACCCGACGGAAATTTTGCCTACCAAGGCAGCTTTCGCCCGCTGAATTACGAGTCTCGTGATATGACGGTGTTCACGGATACTGACGGTAGCGGCTACCTTATTACAGCTTCCCGTAAAAATGGCGGCGCCAACGATACGATGGCGATTTTCAGGCTAACAGCCGATTATACAGGCGTGCAGTCGTTCGTTGGCTGGATTTTTGAAAATGGCTATCGCGAAGCTCCTGCTGTTGTGAAAAAGAACAATACCTACTACCTGTTCACCTCTCAGGCATCCGGCTGGTATCCGAATCAGGGCGCTTACGCAACCGCCAGCTCCATGACGGGAAGCTGGTCTGCTCTATCGCCCTTCGGTGATCCAGCGGCTTATGGATCGCAAATCCACTCCATCGCCACGATTACGGGTAGCGCAGGAACCAGCTACATCTATATGGGCGACCGCTGGAATCCGCTCAATCTGAGTGACCACAAATTCATCTGGTTGCCACTAACTCTGAATGACGCCAACAAAACAGCAACCCTGAACTGGTACAGTAGCTGGGATCTGGATGCTGCGACAGGCACAGTAATCCTACCGTCCCTTGTGAATCACGCACAGGGCAAAACAGCGACTGCTGGCTCAGCTGCATCCAGTTCTCCAGCTTCACTGGCGAACGATGGCAACGCCCAAACCTCGTGGAAGGCTGCTTCTGCATCCTGGCCCGCTTGGTGGCAGGTCGATTTGGGCAGTACCAAGGCCATCAGCGAAGTGGATATTTCATGGTTTATGTACAAAGGATCTGAAGCGTATTACAAATATAAAATTGAATACAGCACGGATGGAGTTAACTACGCCACGATTGATCGCACAGGTAATACCACGTATGGTTTTACCAGTGACAAAGTCAATTTTCAAGCTCGCTACGTGCGAATCAACCTTGTAAATGCAGTACTATTCAATAATCCGAACAACTGGTATACCCCGACGGTGCATGAAGTCAGATTGCTTGGCCATTAACTTGCTTCATTAAAAAGAACATGGCAGGAGAGCACCCACATAAGATAGGCTTCTTCTGCCATGTTTGCTTAACCTTCCGCTTCGTACTCACTCGCTCAGCGCATCCGATTCACTGTGGTAAACACAAATTTATCGTACCTATGCCGCGAGAACGAGTATTCAAAGGGTATACCCGTATCCAGATAACCCACCTGCTCAATTTCCAAGATTGGATCATCCGCTGCGCAGTCCAAATGCTCCCGATCCAGTTCCGTTGACTTGGATGCCCGGATGGTACGGTGTGAACCGACAATATTAAGTCCCAGCTCCTCCTTGATATGTTTGTACACCGAACCATACAGTACTTCCTCGGTAATACCACTGATCAGCTTCGTGGGCATGTATGTGCGCTCGATAACATAAGGCTCACCCTCTACGACACGCAGACGGATCACATGATATACAGGGGAATTGGCATCAATAAATAGATGGGTCGCTACCTCTTCAGATGGAAATTGAACGTCAAAGGCGACGATTTTATTTTTGATCTCTTTCCCGCGCAGTACGTTGGTTAACCCCAGCATTTCATTTACGACAACGTTAACAGGGCCATTGTGAACTGATTTGACGATAAAGGTTCCGTGTCCTCTTTTACGATTCAACAACCCGTCCATCACCAATGTGTCCAATGCCCGCTTAATCGTCATCCGACTTACACGAAACTCTTTTGCCAGTGAGATCTCATCGGGAATCGGATCATCACTGCTATAGGTCTTATTCATAATCCGCTCTTTGACCTCTTGTGCAATCCGCTCGTATTTGTTCATCTGTCTACCACCTGTACTAAAAATTATTTTATGTCAGCATTTTACCAAAACATCGGTAGCGCTGGTTCTTTTTGTTCTGCAGGCGGGACGTTAAGGTATTAGGTATAAGTAAGTATACCGAACATTATACTTTCTCACCAGCGGCTTACAGCACAGCTCTTTGACGATGATGAAGAAAAAAAGGCGGTCCAGAGGACCACCTTAGAATCCGTTATTCTCGATCACCTGTTTGAACCAGTGCCCACTCTGTTTAACGGATCTCTTGCCACCGTTCTGAAGATCGACAGACACAAAACCATAGCGATTCTTATAAGCATTCGTCCAGGACCAGTTGTCCATAAACGTCCATAAGTGATAGCCTTTCACATTGGAGCCTTCTGAGATGGCCCGTTGGACCCATTTAAGATGCTCACGGATAAAATCAATGCGATAGTCATCGCGAATCATACCCTGTTCATCTCTGAACTTTTCTTCACCTTGAACGCCCATTCCGTTTTCTGAAATGAAGCATTCAATGTTGCCATAATTTTCTCTGACATTGGTCAGAATGTCGTAAATGCCCTTCTCATAAATCTCCCAGCCTCGCATCTCATTCATCTTGCGACCAGGCATGGCGTAATAATCGAAGAATCTTTCCGGTACAAAAGGCGCGTCTGGATTCGGCAGACTTTCGCGGGCCTTGACTCTGCGCGGCTGATAATAGTTAATCCCCAGCAGGTCCACAGTGCCCTGGCGTATAATCTCCCGGTCCCCGTCTTCCATGCTTGGTACAAATCCCTCTTGGCGTAACAGTTCCACGAGCAAAGGATTAAATTCTCCCGTCACAGATGGGTCTAAAAAGGAACGGTTAAAGAACGCGTCACATATTTCAGCAGCCTGCACGTCTGCCGGATGCTGACTACGCGGATAGCTCGGCGTCAGGTTCAAAATAATACCGATTTTGCCCTTATAGCCTCCCTCTCTGTAAGCCTTAATGGCGCTCGCGCTCGATAACAGGGTATGATATCCCACCTGTACAGCTTTTCCGAAATCCACTTCATTCGGATAGTGGAAATCGTACAGATAGCCGCCTTCCACCGGGACAATCGGCTCGTTATGCGTAAACCATTTGGCTACACGATCCCCGAATAGCTCAAAGCAAGTGTTAGCGTAATCCACGTAAGCTTCGACCGTCTCCCGGTTCACCCAGCCTCCTTTTTCCTGTAAAGCCATCGGCAAATCAAAATGATACAAATTCACAAATGGCTCAATACCCGCTTGATGCAACTCCTCAATGACGGAAGTATAGAATTGAACAGCCTGTTGGTTCATTGCACCTTTCCCTGCCGGAAACAGGCGTGACCAGGAAATAGAGAACCGGAAAGAGTTATGGCCAAGCTCTTTCATGAGTGCAATATCCTCTTTGTAACGGGTATAGAAACGGGACGTATCGGCAGGGCCGACCCCGTCATAGAAACGGTTCGGCTCCTGCTCAAACCAATAATCCCAAATGTTCGGTCCTTTGCCGTCTCCCTCCACGGTTCCTTCTGTTTGGGTAGCCGAAGCTGAGGAACCCCACCAGAAGTCGGATGGAAAACGGTATTGAATGGTTTGCTGCTCTATATCTTTCATTTCGGTATGATTCACAGCTCTACTCCTCTCTCTTTTGCAATGAATAAGCTGCTAATCCAGCTGCTTATTCACATTACATTCCAACAGTTTGATCCTTACCTGCAATGGCTGCTTGACTAAGCTCCTCTTCCTGCTCTTTACGAACGTTCATCCGATCAATAATTTTCAGGAACGGGAACCAGATGACAAAGACGACAGCCATATTAAACAACTGCAGTATGCCTCCCATTAGAGAACCCGTAGCCATCATTCCACTAAAGAACAACGGCATCGTCCAAGGAACTTGTATCCCGTTTGGCGGCGGCACAATTCCGGTGGTCATGGCAAAGTAAGTAATCAGCGTAACAATCATTGGAGAAATAACCCATGGAACAAAAATAAGCGGATTCATCACAATCGGCAGACCGAATATGACGGGTTCATTGACATTAAACAGGCCCGGTCCAAGAGCCAGCTTACTGACCTGCTTCAATTGCTTGCTCTTCAGGAAGATCAGAATCGAAAGCACGACAGCCAGTGTCATACCTGTACCACCGATACCTACGGTGTAAATATCCACAAACTGCTTGGTGATGATATGCGGCAGTTCTGCTCCTTTGGAGTACGCTTCATAGTTTTCAAGTGCCAACGTATTCCAGATGGGGTCCATAACCGAGTTAATAATAATTTGACCATGAAGCCCAAAGAACCATAAAAGCTGAACAAAGAAAATAGCAATCAATGTAGGGATAATGCCACTGCCCAAATGCACCAGAGGTGCCTGTACAGCATGATAAATCAGATCATGCAGGTTATTATGAAGGGTCAGTGTAACCACAACGTTGATGATCAAGAATATGCCCAATGTAATACACGCCGGAAGCAAAGCGGCAAATGATTTGGCAACTGCCGGCGGAACGCCTGGAGGCATTTTAATGACAAAATTCCGCTGCGTCACCTTTCGATATATCTCAGCCGCGATAAAAGCGACGATCATACCAAGGAACATGCCTTTGGCACCGATCCGATCCACCGGAATGACACCAGCAATCGTGGCACCGCTTTCTTGTGTCAGCACAAACGGGGTGAGCATCAAGAAACTGGCCAACGCAATCATGCCGCCGAATATGGGCTCGACCTTATAACTTCGAGATAGATAATACCCAATCCCGACGATTACAAATAAGGTCATGATATTCAGTGTGGCATTAGGCGCAATGTTCAGCAGACTGCTAAAAGTCGCATAATTGCCGTCGCCCATCCACCCTTTTAGAAACGGCAGATTGATAATAACGACGATAATGGAGCCAAAAACCGTTAATGGAAATGACAGCATAAATGCATCACGCAGTACAGTAAGATAGCGGTTGTTGTTCAGTTTACCGGCAATAGGTATCAGTATCCGGCTTAATTTTTCAAACAAAGCCTATTCCTCCCCGCGAAGTGACTTGCATCAATAGGGTTGCAAGCTTTTCATGTCCTCAATTTCACATACTTATATGTTTCGTTATAAATTTCTGGATTTGAACAGCTCCAGCAATTCTAGAACCAGGTCCTTCATGGTAACCGTGGACATCAGATGATCCTCGGCATGCATTAGAAGGAGCGAGAAAGGAGTTTGGTCACCTCCCGCTTCCTTCTTAACCATCTGAAAATGGATATCATGCGCAGCACGTAAATCCTGCTTGGCTTGTTTGAGCAGTTCGTCCGCACCTTCTACATTCTCATTTCGGTATTCGGTCAGCGCCTGAATTACTTTACTGCGAGCGCTTCCACTATGAAGAATAAGTTGGAAACTAATTTGCTCTTCTGTCAGTTCAGCTATATTGACTTTATCCATTTTTGCGTTCCACCAGCTTCACGGCCTGTTCATAGGCTTTCTTACCGTCAACCATTCCGTAGGCCATCATGTCGATCACTTCTACATGAATACCATATGGAGCTGCTTCCTTTTCCAGTTGTCCTTTCAGAAAACTCATTTGTGGTCCAATCAATACCGCGTCAGCCTTAGCCATGTCTTCTGCCGCCTGATCTTGGCCTACTGCCCAAATTTCAGCCTCGTCCCCAATGGACTTAGCATATTCCTGCATCTTAGTAACCAGCAAACTTGTAGACATACCTGAGCTGCACGCCAGTAAAATTTTCTTCATGGTTATTCCTTCCCTTCAAGGTCTTATTGGATGTTAAGTACTAGAAAACGTTTACAGCGTAATTATAAATCCAGTTTTTTGATTTGTCTATACATTTAATTTATATGTATAGACTTTTTTAAAAATGACACGACTTCTTCACTTTTTTTCTTGAAAATGAACGTGATCTCTTATCTTAAATCTCTCAATAAGAGCTGAAAATTAGAAAAATTTAGAATATCAAGAAACATTCCTACATTTTTATCGTCTATATTATGGAAGACCTTACGTATGAGGGTAAGATTTTCCGAATCCCAAAGTTAAAATCAACTCACAAAGGAGCTTATGCATGTTAAAAAAGTTAGGATTAGCTGCATTAATTCTGGTTACTAGCCTCTCCGTTATTGGAACAGGCTGGGCCGCATCCAGCACAACAACCATTGAAGTTTCTAAAACTGCTCTGGATTACAACGTTGCTCGCCCGCTGAGCGATGGTGCTTTTCATGATGGCTTATTAGCCGCTGAAACGTCCGCTGGAAACCTCGTGTATTACAATACCAAAGGAGAGAAAGCTTTCTCACTTCCCGCCGAGCTTAAACCCATTGGTGATTTTCATGAGCAGCGAGCGGTAGTCAAAAATACAAAAACGAATCTCTACGGATACATGAACACCAAAGGGACACTAGTCATCCCTTGCCAATATACCGAAGCCAATTTCTTTTCCGAAGGGAAAGCCAAGGTCACCATAGCAGACACCAAAGAAAATGCAATTATAGATCGAACGGGAAAAATCCTTTCTCATTTTAAAGAAAATGTGGATTCAGAATATATATTTACGGACGGTCTGGCTCTTGCCTACGCTCCCAACACTGGCAAGATCGGTTTTGTGAATGCCTCTGGTCAACTAGCGATTCCTTATAAATACAAATACAGTCGTGGTTTCTCGGATGGCTTGGCTATTGTTCAAAATAGCAAAGAGCTATACGGGTATATCAATACAGCAGGGAAAGAAGTCATTCCTCCTCAATATAAATCCGGTGGAGACTTCTCGGAAGGGTTGGCCTCGGTGCAAAATACCAAGGGGAAATGGGGATTCATCAATAAACAGGGGAAAGTCGCGATTCCCTTTAAATTTACGGATGCCCAGAATTTTAGTGAAGGCCTGGCGAGTGTGAAAAATGCAAAAAACGAAGTCGGATTTATTGATAAAAACGGAACGCTGGTCATTAAATATCAACATAAATATGATGTTACCTCTCCGTTCAAAGAAGGCTTTGCTTTAGTCGGTAAACAAACACAATCATCCGTCTCTGACGGCAAATTCGGTTACATCAATCGTCAAGGGCAACTGCTGACTAAACTTGAGTACAGAGCGGAATCCTCCTCCTTCTCTAATGGCTATGCTGTTGCTTTTATCAAGCCAGGCAAAGCTTTCATTGTATCTAAACATTCCGTTTCAAAATAAAAAAGACGACCCCGGAGACAGATCGAGTGGATCTGCTTCCGGGGTCATTAAATTTCCAATATATCGAATATAATTAGTCGTGTGTGTAGAATTTCACTCCAGGCAGATCTGCTGCCACCCACGAATAGTTAATGGTATTACTGTTATAATTTTTGGTCCCCGCCTGAGCAACCTGTACTTCTTTCAAAATCGTAATCGATGAACCCTTCGGTCTGACAACGACTACATGACCATGTCCATCTTCTTTTTTGATCCCGATCGTAGGATACCCGAGATTGGCTCTTTTTTGAGCATCCTGAAAGGTTACAGAGTACCAGCCCGGCGCTTTTTTATTCAGTAAAGCATCAGCCATTTGATTGGCTAAGCCACTTGGCAAGGGTGCCGACATCGCAGACATCACATCTTGCGCGAAAATATTACATTTCGTTCCACCTACTGGCGAATACTTCTTGTTCGTTTCTACCTTAAAACCGTCAATTACAGATGCGTAAGTACTTGCACTTCTAGCCATTGAAATTCCCCCTGAATATAAGTTGTAGAGGAAATGAACGGAGTCGCTTGAACATCTGAATGCTCCACATTCAATTGATGTTGGCCTCCATTCCCTCTCAACTATTAGGGTGATTTCCGGCTTACTTTAACAACGCAATACCACGGAAAATTAACTTATTTTATTTTTTCTATTTAAATTCCATCTACAGTGATGGCCCGGCCTTCTGATCCATTAGGTTGAGAAAATAAAACGCCTTTCTCGTCAATCATCACTTAACTGAAGGCTTTCTTCACTGATTACGGTTGGAACGATAAGCTCGGGAGTAGTCGTAGTCTTAGCTTGTGTTAAATAGTCTGCTGCCCCCACCATCAGAGCGATGCCGATAAATAGCACGATCCAATTACGATTCTTTTTCATCATCTGTACCTCTCATTCTTCACTGCGCCCGTTCAGCCACTTGAACCAATGGAGCAGATGACTGAATCGGTATTCATGCTGCGAAGCGTACGTCCATACTTCTGGCTCTTCACCGGGCTCCTTCCAGACGAGCATGGAAAAGTGACCTTCTTCCTCGCTCGCAACCGACAGCAGCGAAAGACGATCATCCCCGAATCGGTATGGAGCCGATTCCACCCAGTAATTCCGCATATCGCTGATCCAGCTGCGGAACTGCTCTGTACCTGCGATCCGCAGGACTTCATCAGGTAGGAGCAGATGCTCGTCGATATCCTTCCAATCCCCCGCATATCGGTACCGCGCTGCCAGCATTGGACTGAGTGGTCGGATTTTACCGGGAGCCAACGTAGGCATATAGGCGACGGGAACGACCGGACCGATACTCTGGATAGCATAAGACCGAGCTTCCTCCTCACTCATTCCGTAAGACATAGCCTCCACGAGAAAATCGTTCCGTCTTACACCAAACTGATGCTGATACTGTGACATTTCATCCTGTAGCTCCAGTACCATACCCTGTGCCGTTTCTGTTCCGATCATTCCCAAACACCTCTCATTCCAAAATATAGTCGTGCAATTCCCGTTGCGCTCGATACTTTGCCCAATTGAATTCAGGCCAAGCCGATTCTTCTCTCGTCATGCTCGTCAAACGGGCTTGTAAAAACTCATCTAGTGATCCATGTTCCTTACGACTAAAGTCAATCAGCAGCGGAATCGCGTCCGCCGATAGCTCACTCAAATATTCCTTATCTATCACCGATGTCGTGCGATACCGTTCGAGATTATTTTCAGCAATCCGTATATCAATGCCCACATAGTTCACGACGACATAGGCGACCAGAGCGAGTACAATGTAATACTTCGCCAACGGCAGTTGGCGGACATGAATGCGCACTGCTGCAATAAGCAGTAGCAAGCCCAGAAAAATCATAAACGCGTGTACCAAATAGCGGGTGTACGTATAGCCGTATGCTTCTTCGTACATAACCAGCCGGGTATATCCCGAGTACAGCATCACACCCGAACAACCAACGAGTATGTACAGCAGGCCGCTGTTCATTTTTTGCACTATACTTGAGCCAAATTCAGTCCACTTCAATACACTGATCATCAGCACAAAGTTGATACCTGTTACCATAACCAGCTCCCCGAATCCTCTTCTCGCATATTCAGCATACGAGGTTCCTTCGGGCAGAGCACCTTCCCATGCACCAAACAAATATCCGAACTGCAACACGACGAACACAACATACACCAAATTCATGACAATCAGCACCGTAGCGGTAATTACAGGATCAAACTTGATCGCAACCGGCTCGTGGTAAGGTACTGTTGATGACTTAGTTTCTCTCTGCGTATTACGCGGAGCAGGCTGTACAAATCCCCACAAGTAACAGAAGAAGCAGAAGGTGAAAAAGCAGGTCCAGATCAGCCGCAGCATGCCACTCCCAAAGGACAGCGTGCCGATCCAATCGGGTATGCCAGATAACAACTTTTCGAACATCCCATCCGCCGAAGCCAGCAAAGATATGATGATGAACAGTAGCGGTAAGGCAATAAGCAAACCGATTATCACTTTGCCCAATACACGCTTACGCTCATCCTTCACATTCCGAAGGGCTACTGTCTTGACCATCCGAAACGGGGTCACGATATGACGAAAGTTTTGATAAAACCAATGGCTTAAAGCCTGCCCAATAATACCGGGTTCTGACCAGCCATGCCTTTTCTCCCCAAACAGCAGCACCATATGTACGCTAATCAGAGCAGGTATCGCCAGCGCATTTAACACATATAGGATCGGATTATTGAACAGCGCATATGTCAATGCCAGCATGAAAATGATCACAAACAGCAAACGCCCTATCCATGATCTGGTCTGGAAACGATCTCGATTAAAGGCGTACATATAGGCGTAAAACACTATAACAAAAATGGGCATAGACACGCCCAGCCCATGTCCGTAAAACAGATATTGATGAACCAGTGCCAACCCAATGGCGCCAGCAAAGGCGGACAAAATTGACGCTTTCGGCAAAGACGTTCCATTCATCTTGTCATGCATGATAAATACCTCCGCAAATATGCTTTATAACCCTTATTGTAGATGATAAAATAAGAAGATAAAGAGAAATTAATTCAAACAAAATTTCCTATTTTATAAAAGTGGCTACGCTTTTAATCAAATATAGGGGAAACGGAGAACCTTGAATGAAACTCCATGCCCAATTTTTACGACTTCACTCACACGCAGCTGACGACAAGGACGAAAACCATACTATAGAGACGACACTGGATGAGCTGGCGGCTATTTTTGACTGTACTCACCGCAACGCCTTGATGATCATTCAGAAAATGGAGCAGCATGACTGGATACAATGGACTCCCCGCCGAGGCAGAGGCCGCCGCTCCAGTCTGCGCTTCCTTATTCAGCCGGAAGACATTGCCGTGCAATCCATGATGCAAGCCATAGACCGCCATGATATCAAACGCGCGCTGGATGAGATCCGAGTTCATTCGCGCTCCTCCACCATGCAAGAGCATTTGCAAGGCTGGCTGCTAAATTATTTTGGGCACCACGCGGAGGTGCGAAGTGATCAGCAGCAAATCGACACGCTGCGTCTGCCTATTCGCCAACAGCTTTATACGCTGGACCCGTTGTACTTGAACTGGCTCGCCGAGTCCTTCGTATCCAGCCACGTCTTTGATGGCCTGGCCCGTCGGGCGAACGAAAGCGGCGAGATTTTGCCGGGATTGGCGCACGCTTGGGAGGTGGACACCACTCGTACACAGTGGACCTTTTTCCTGCGTAAAGAAGTGTTGTTTCATAACGGAAAAATACTGACCGCTGAAGACGTCGTCTATACCTTTGAGCGACTGAGTCGGGCGCCGGGAAGGAGACTTTATCATTTTATCGTCCGGCAAATTCAGCACGTCCAGGCGCTAAGTCCAACGATAGTACGCTTCGTACTAAAGGAGCCGAACGAGCTATTTCTATCCTTCCTGTGTACCAGCCGGGCTGCGATTGTGCCGCGTGAGCTTAATCAGGTCGGTGAGGCCGCCTTTGGCATCCGTCCTATCGGTACAGGGGCATTCAAAGTCACGGAAATGAACGAAAGCCTGTGTACACTGGAGGCTTTCGCACCTTATTTTCAAGGCCGGGCTCATCTGGACCGAGTGGAAATTGTCCAACTCCCGTGGGCGACTAAGCTGGTATCGTCGGATACGGAAGACACCGCTTCTTCCTTTCACATTATCCATAATCCCGTATCGGCGGGAGATACGGATACCGCATGGAGCCAGATTCACTCGGCGGCTTCGGTACGCAAATTTATCACATGTAATACACACAAGGATGGACCGCTGCGCGATCCAGAAATACGTGCCCGCATTGTAGCATGTCTGGATCATCGCTCCCTTCCTCCAGCAGTAAATTTATCTAACGATTCTTATGAACCACTGGCGGCACTGCAAATTGCTACCATTCCCGAGTATAAAGCGGACGCAGACCGGGTTGCGGCTCAGCTCGAATCCTGTGGGTATACCTGTAACATCGTGGCCGCATCTATGAATGAATTCAAAAGCTCATCTATCCGTATGGAGTCTGACTTAATCATCTTTTCTCTCTTTCGTGACCGTGATGAGCAATTACGCCTGTTTGACTTGTATCTCAATGTATCTGGGCATGTCGAGCCTCATAGCCGTGTGGATATCGAAAGACTGCTGCGTGAAATTGCACGGGAGGCCGATCACACTGTTAGGGCGCAGCAATTTGAACATATCGAAACTCGGCTCATGGATGAGCACCAGCTGCATATTTTATATGAAAAACCCGTTCAGACGGCCTATCTCCCTTCTGTGCGCGGCGTATCTTTTAACAGTCAGGGCTGGGTGGATCTGCGTCATGTCTGGTTTCCACCTGCTGTACCTCCATCATCCAAGCCTTGAGCCAAGCGGTCCATTCAAGCGCATCGCATGATCAAAAAAAGGTATCCTCTTTTCACAAGAGGATACCTTTGGGGTTACGACAATCCAGACCTTTTCAAGTAGATGGTTCAAGGGATGAAAATGCCCATCCCCCCAACCCATGACTGTGGACATCGCTAGGATCTTCCATAGGAGGGGTAACGGGTGAAAAATTCAACAGGATAAAAACATTAAATGCGAGCAGAGAAAAAACGATCTTTTTTATCATGGATGTACTCTACCTCTCCAAGTAAGTTTTTATATTCCTCTTTGTCCTGAGAAGTGGCAGTATGTCGATACTTTTCAAATAACCCTACACATTTGATTGTGACAGGATTACCATTCAGCACGACGGAATAAGAAAGGCTCTCAAGCAAGAATTTCATACCTTTGGTATAACGATGTTTGTTGAGATCATAACAAGCCATCTCTGCCAAAAATCGTGCATAGAGATCTGCTGACATTTGCTCCGTATAAGTGCCTACCTTGACATGCTGATCTGCAAATGCCTCAATTTGTTTTTCGAAACGTTGCAGTACATGGTCTACATTAAAATCATAACGGTTGGCCGCTACCATTATTTTATGCAACCCCACCAGAATTTCGCCTTCGTTTTTTTCCAAATAATCTACATACTGTGGAATCACATCCAGACTGCCGGACATCAACTGATATAAATACCCGTTGGCCTCAGCCCAGTTGCTACAAAGGGCCTTTAAACGGCGAGCTTCTTCCGTATCCTCTTGCACCCAGCTCAAATCAGAGTATAGGGATACAAATTCCAGTGCCTTCTGATAATCCCCGCGCTCATCCCACACCCCGGCACGCAGCACGTAAGAATATACAATATACATAAACAAAGGACCCTTAGGTTCCTTGCCACGCTCCGATCTTCTGGTATTTCCGTATTTTTGCTCGTATTGCACCTTGGCTTTTTGAGCCATTTTTTCAGCAAACCATTCTACTTTATCCCAACGCCGCAAGGAGGCATAGGTATTAGCCAAGTCTCTTAAGGCATCCAGTTGGTCTGCTTCACCCAGTCGGTCCACAAAGCTTTCGAAATGTGTGGCTGCCCATAAATTTTCGTCCTGATCATCACCAACGGCAATCGTAAATAAACGGTATTGGCAGAGCGCCAGACGCTCCGAATGTTGGTACTTCTCACTTTCCGAAACATTTTTATAAATAATTGCAGCAGCCTCGAGCTTACCTTCGCTGAATAATTCTTCTGCTGTCTCAAACAATGCTGGGGCGTATATGAGATAGTCCATCATAAACTCCACGACTTGCTTAATACAATCCAGTTTGTTCAGCTCTGCACAGCGATGCAAAAAGGGACGAACCCGTCGCCAATTCGGTGCCGTATTCCGTATGAATTCATCAATGTATAACTCATAGAGGCTCCCTTCTTCAAGCCCCATGCCTGCACCAATCCGATCCAACAGCAGCATCGCAATCGGACGATTACCGTTAATAATGGCACTGATCGTGCCTGCATTAATACCTGTGTTCTCCCCAAACTTACTAATCGTAATTCCTTCTCGTCTGATGTACTGCTCCAGCTCTGCGCGAATTGTGGTTGTTTCCTTCAAACCAGGCACCCCCAGGGATTACTTGCATGATTACAATACAAAAAAAGAAAATTCCCGTGAATATTCCCTTAATTATACAAAAGAAAGTTCACTTAGCCAACCGCTCCAGTAAATTTATATCAAAAAATTCAATAATTCTCCGAATTGCCGTATACTACGGGGAGGTGAGCCGAACAGCTACACCCAATCGGTACGCAGGAAAGGATACGACAAATGGACAACACCCCTACAGCAGAACAAGAAATTGCACAATGGATGGTTGCGCAGATCCGTGAAGTGGGCACCCTGAAACAAGAAGATGCAATTGCATATGTACGCTCTGAGTATGGAGAGCAGTATGTGTTTATAAGCGAGCATGGTCATGTATCTCTGGAAAAAGAAATCAAAAAAGCATTTCGCAAGCTTCATGGTGGCAGAATCGCCTGGGATCGTGACGGATTTCTCTGGGCCTGGACTTAACAAGCAAAAGCATCTGCCCTAGGCAGGTGTTTTTTTAATGATTTATCCATATATCCTCTGGAGTCGGTTAATTTCTTCCTTCACAAACTGTCGGAGTATTACAGGCTCCACAACTTCAACCCTGCCAATCCAATCCATAGCATCGCGGCAGGCCGCTTCATAACTATACATGTTGACCGTTAGAATGAAATGAGTGCCTTCCTGTACAGACTGGATGATTTCCATTCTTTTCGCTATAATTCCCGCTTGCTTCTTATTCGTTCGGATCAAAACGGGATAGTATTCTTTCTCTGTACAAAGCTGCTTAAACGCGGTTTCTTGCCTCATCCAATGATGTTCCAGCGAAAAATCCACCGGAACCTCAAAGACTTCCGCAGACGGCAGAACCTCCTTGATTCGCTCACATTTAAAGGTCCGAATCTCCTGCCCAACTTCACAGAAGGCAATGAGATACCAATCTCCTTTTTTCACCACAAGTCCATAGGGATGCACATGACGGGAAGAACAGATTCCGTCAGCTTTCTCATATTGAATGGTTATTTTATGTGATCCCCACACTGCAGTTCTCACGGCCTCAAGACAAGGAATTGCTATACGTTCCGTCCACCACGGCGTATCATCAAAATAAAACCGCGCTTTGGCTTTCTTAATATCGGACTGATAAGGGTCTGGCATCGTCTGTTCCAGTTTGAGCAGAGCATTCTTTAACTTCAAACCCGATTCCGTGGGCCCTCCTGTATAAATGCCCATCCCTGTTAAATACAACTGAATAACATCCCCGCCATTCAACTGTTTCAGGTTTGCCGTATAACCCTCCATTAAATAAATTCCGCCCTTCGGGCCGGAAGCGGTAACAATCGGAACGCCGGCTTCAGCCAGGAGGTCGATATCCCTGTAAATGGAGCGTACAGAGGTTTCCAGTGCCAACGCCAATTCCTTGGCTTTCATTCTCCCTCTAGATTCGATACATAATAAAATCGCGATTAAACGATGCAGTCTCACAATCATACCTCCACAATAGATGGTTAACCCGAATTGAAAAGATAATGCAAAGATTGTTGACACCCTGTTGGCAGTAATAGGTGTGTATCATAGAAGTAAAGGGGTGTAATGGATGATGAATATTGGAATATTGGGGACGGGATTCGGCGCGTATCATGCCTCACTGTTAAACAACCATCCCAAGGTAAACAAAATCATCGTATTTGGAAGGAACGAAGCCAAGCTGCAAAAGCTGAAAGAGGAGCTGAAAGAGGAGCTAAACGTAGAAGTCACACAAAATATAGAGGATATTCTGCTGGATCCAGACGTGGATATCGTCGATCTATGCCTGCCCTCCCACCTGCATAGGTCATATGCTGTGGATGCGCTGAAGCACGGTAAGCATGTATTTTGTGAAACACCCGTTTGCTTTAATCTCGAAGACGCTCTTCTTATGCAACAAGCTGAGAAGCAATATGACAAAAAGATTCTGGTCAACCAGTTCATTAAGTTTGATCCTGCCTATACCTATCTGTATGAGGCATACCGCCAACAGAAATACGGGAAGCTCATTTCCTTATCTTTGAAAAGAGAAACGCCTCCTCTGTGGGGGGATCTTGGACTAAGCTCCATCCCTACTCAGTTCATGATTCATGAACTGGATTTATTGACCTGGCTATTAGGCCCCTGTGACCCATGTACAGTCTGGGGTACAGAAGTGACCCATCCTGAACAAGCACAGGTTCGGGCTTACTTTCAGCATCAGGATACATTCACAGAAGTCATCGCCTCATCCCACATGCCGGGAAGCTACCCATTCACAGTGGCCTATGAGGCTTGTTTTGAAAAGGCCAAGCTGGTATTTCATGAGAGCGACGAAAACGATCTTATACCTACCGTATTATATGAGTATACCGCATCAGGACAGCAAAAAATCAACCTCGAATCAGCCAATCCATACGAAAAAAGCCTGGATCATGCACTTGAATGCTTTGGCGGACATTCGGAAAGCCTGATTCCACTGGATTCGGCTGTACAAGCGCTGAAAGTAGCTATTGAGATTAAAAGCAGACTGGGGCAAGGCCAGCGTTAGCCCGGTATTTTTACAAAATCCTCATCTACGGAAGTCAGCTTCCTATAAGGAAGCTGTATCCGCAGGCAAGGAAACTTCGTCCGCGTAGTTCGTTGCCATAATCTTGGCTACCCCTGCCGGGTCGGTCGTCTGCCCCAACGCCCACATCATTTTCGTCACCAGCGCTTCCGTTGTCATGTCATACCCCGGAATAACCCCCTTCTCCAGTACCTTTTGCCCCACTTCGTAAATCGTCAAATCCCCGCCCTCATAAGGACATTGAGTAGTCACGACGATACTCATACCGTCCTTCATCAGTTCCTCGATTTTACTGATCAGGCTTCTTTCTTTAAAAGGGACGCCACCCATACCAAAGCCCTCAATGACGATACCTTTATAGCCCAAGCCCTGAATGGCATCGAAGATCGCCGGATTCGTACCCGGAATCAGCCTGAGCAGAAATACTTCGGAAGCATACCCGTCGTTGTATGGGTGACGAACGGTACTGCGATTTGCGAATACGCCCTCCGTATAGACCACCTTACCGTTCTCCACAAGGCCTATGTACGGATAGTTAATACTCTCAAAGGCGTTATAGCTGCGTGTTCTGATTTTCGAACTGCGGCTACCGTTGATAATTTTGCCGTTAAACACGACAAAAACCCCGGCCACCTCGCCACATGCGGTCAGGAATGAGTCGATTACATTCTTTTTGGAATCGCTGTGCTCCGCCAAAATAGAAACCTGCGAACCTGTCACGACGACGGGTTTGTCTACAGTTCCCAACATGAAGCTCAAGGCTGATGCTGTATAAGCCATCGTGTCCGTGCCGTGTGCAATGACAATACCGTCGTATTGATCGAGCGAACGATGTACCATCCGGGCGATGGAAGCCCAATCCTCAGGTTGTGTATTTGTGCTATCAATGCTCATCAGATTATGGGCATCAATCTCGCAAATCTCCTTCAGCTCCGGAATTTCCGCCAAAATATTCTCAGCCGATTGGGTCGGTGTCAGGCCGTTTTCCTGATAGGAGGAAGAAATGGTCCCTCCGGTATTAATGAACAAAACCTTTTTCATATCCAATGTTCCTTCCCGATTACATCTTCACTGTATTGTTCTTAGAATTTATCATGAATAAGTGTGATAAGCTACTTTGCAATGGAAAAGAATTGGAAATATGAGGGGCCAAAAAAGCACGACAAACAAGCGCGGGCTTTCCTTCCTCCTGCGACTTGTCTAACGTGCTTTTTACATAGGTACAATAAGTCTACAGCGCTGCACATACCTATAACCCATCCGCGTACCTTTTACGGGGATACAGGCTGCTCCTGTGGCGCTCTCTGTACCAATGCTTTGCCCAGAAACTGCCGTGTCCGTTCTTCCTTCGGATTGGTGAAAAACTGCTCCACGGGTCCCTGCTCCACGATCACGCCATGCTCCATCAGCACAACCCGATCCGCTACATCTCTCGCAAAACCAAGCTCATGCGTGACAATAATCATCGTATTGCCTTCACTCGCCACCTTTTGAATCACGGACAGCACTTCATCCACCAGTTCAGGATCAAGTGAAGATGTCGGTTCATCAAACAACAACACCTGCGGATTTAGTGCCAAAGCACGGGCAATTGCAACTCGCTGCTGCTGTCCACCCGAAAGCTGGGCAGGATAATAAGTCATACGATCCTTTAACCCGACCTTTTCCAGAATGCCTTCACTGATCTCCCTCGCCTGCTTACGATCCAGCTTTTTCACACTGGTCAGACCAATCATCACATTGTGGAGTGCATTCAAATTTTTAAACAACTGATATTGCTGAAATACCATTGCCGTTGCCATCCGTAGTCCGAGAATGTCCTTTTTTCCCGCCTTGGCCGCGTCTACCTTTACACCGTCGATTTCAATGACACCACTGGTCGGCTGTTCCAAAAAATTAATGCTGCGCAGCAGCGTGGACTTCCCCGATCCGCTTGGGCCCAGGATCACTACGACTTCTCCCTTGCCTACCGTCAGGTCTATGCCCTTCAACACGTGATGCTGTCCAAAATGCTTATGAATTTGATGAAGTTGAATCATACCCTTACTCACTTCTTTCGTAAATTCGAATACGCTTCTCCAGCACGACAAGCCCGCGCTCAATAATAATGCACACCAACCAGTAAATCAGAGACACCGCAACATATACCTCAAAAAAAGCCAACGCTCGCGCGCCCATAATTTTAGCCTGTCCCATCATATCGACGACACCGATCATAAAAATAAAAGACGTATCCTTCACCGTACTGATCAGCGTGTTTCCCAAATTGGGCAAAGCGACCGTCAACGCCTGCGGCAATACAATTTTGAGCATAATTTGTGTTTGGCTCATACCGATGGAATTAGCAGCCTCAAATTGTCCCCGGTCGACTGAATGAATCGCCGCCCGGAACGTCTCCGACAAATATCCTCCGAGGTTCAATGAAAATGAGAGCAACGCAAACAGCTCGGGCGGAATGACATAGACATTGAATTGCTGTAAGAATCCATATTCGCTCTGGAAATAATACAGAAACTTGGGTATTCCGTAATATACGAGAAACAGCTGCACAATGAGCGGTGTTCCCCGAATGTACGAGACATACAACGTAGACAATGGCGCCAAGACAGGCACCTTGTATATCCGGATTAAAGCCGTAGCTAACCCGATGATCCCACCCAGCAGCATGGACACAAACGCAATCCATAAGGTCACGGGGAGATACTCGACGATCTGGGGAAGGCTTTTCAGCATATAATCAAGATCAAACAGCTTTTCCATAGGAACCCCACTTTACCCTTTACATTGTTATTACTGAGGAATAAATTCCCCGCCTGTCCATTGTTCAGACAATTTTTTCAGTGTTCCGTCCGTTTTCAACTCTTTAATAATCGGGTCGATTTTAGCTTTCAGCTCTTCGCCCTGCTTATCCTTTTTGAACACCAGGTTGATGTTATCGCTTTGCACCGGCTCGCCCACAGCTTCCACCTGCAAACCTTCCTTCTTGATCGTTGCCGCCGCCATAACCGGATCATTCACATAAGCGTCCACTCGGCCATTTTGCACGTCTTGAAGGTTATCGGACGAAGTACCTGTATCATTATATTTCAAAATAATTTTATTCCCGTTCTTCGCATTATACTGTTCCAGCAACTGTGTGTAGGAATCACCTACCGAGGCTGCTACCTTCTTGCCTTCCAAATCCTTGAGGGAATGAATATCCGTTCTACCCTTTTTCACAATAATAACCGACTGAGCCGAGAAATAGGACTCATCCGAGAACAAATACTTTTTCTCACGTTCAGGATTTTTGGCAACTTCATCTGCGATCATCTGAACTTTATTCGAATCCAGTGCAAGGAATATCGCATCCCAGCCCGAGGGTACAAATTCAATCTTATAGCCGTCCAGCTTCTTGTCGATCTCCTTGACTACTTCCACATCGTATCCGGTCAGCTCGTTTTTATCATTCGTAAAAGCAAACGGCGGGTAGTCATTTTGTGTGCCGACATAGATGACTTTATCCCCCGATGCCGCATCCTTCGAGGAACATCCACTCAAGGCACCCGTTAATAACACAAGAGATAGGCCAATCGCTGCTACCAAAGCAGATTTCTTCATATATGACATCCCCTTTTTTAATATCCAAGTAATTTACTATGATTTTTTTATTATAACGGGTTATTCAAATAATACAACAAGTAAATTTCATTTCAATTATTATCTGATGATTTTGCAAAATCCCATAACGACTTTCAATGAACAAAATATATGTTGCACAAAAAAAGGACCCTTGCGGGTCCACTGTTATCCATGAAGCGAAAAACGCTCTGCTGGATGTTCCGGCAAAATGGACGAGATCAACCGTCGTACAGCCGGATGAGCAGATTCAAAAATCTGATCCTTCTCATCACAGCGCTCGATCAATCTCCCCTGCTCCATCACAGCAAGGCCATCGCAGACGGCGTATGCCGCCCGAATATCATGCGTGATGAACAGATATGACAATCCAAACGAAGATTTCAGTTCTCCCAGCAGGGATAAAATGTGCATCTGGTGAACCATATCCAGGCTGCTGACGGACTCATCCAGCACGATCAGCTTTGGTTTGAGCGCAATCGCCCGTGCAATGTTGATCCGCTGCAATTGTCCGCCGCTGAATTGATGCGGATATTTAATCCGATCCTCCGGCTTGAGGCCAACCCGTTCCAGCAGACTTTCGACCGTTCTTTTTTGTTCCTGTACCGATAACCGTTCGTAATTGTCCAAAGGCTCCCCAATAATCTGCCCGGCGGTCATTCGGGGGTTTACAGCAGAGTAGCAGTCCTGAAATACGACCTGCATATCCCGTCGCAGTCCCCTGCGGACCTGGGGACTCGCGTTATAAATGTCTTGTCCCTGGAACAGCACCTGACCCTCCTGCGGCTTCTCCAGCCCCAGTATAACCTTGCCCAGCGTGCTTTTACCGGCTCCACTGGTTCCAAGTAAGCCCAGGCAAAATCCACTCTCTATAGTAAGCGAAACGTTAGCCAACACAGGGGGACGTGGTTCAGAGCGGCCCAGCCATTTGCGCCCTCCATAGCAATGGGTTACTTCCTTCACTTGTAGCATGCGCATTCGCTCCCCTTTTGAAAGTGTGACCGTCGAACAGGCGACTAACCACCTACCTGATTCATGCCCCGAAGGGACAACTTGGGTCTGACATGCAGCAGCATTTTCGTATATTCATCCTGCGGGTGATCGAACAACTGATGGACCTCAGCCTGCTCAACAATACGGCCCTGCTGCATGACAGCCACTTCATCCGCCAATTGGGAAATGACGCCCAGATCATGCGAGATCAGCAAAATGGACGTATTGTATTCCGTACGCAAGCGATCCAGCTCTCTTAGCACCTGTAGCTGATTGACCACATCAAGCGCCGTCGTTGGTTCATCGGCAATAACCACTGCTGGCCGCAGGCACATAGAAATGGCGATCATGACTCGTTGCAGCATCCCGCCGCTCAACTGAAACGAATAACGCTTCATCAGCTTGGCTGGATCGGGCAAATTCATATTTTCCAGAGCCGTTATGGCAAGTTCATGGGCCTGTCGTTTGGTTAATCCGGTGTGCGTGCGAACCGTTTCCATAAACTGAGCTCCGATCGTATACACTGGCGTAAAGGCACTCATCGGATTTTGCATAATAAACGCGATTTCCTTGCCTCGAATACGGCGCATCTCCTCGGCCGCCATTCCGTTCAGCTCACGCCCGTTCAGACGGACACTTCCTTCTATGTCCATCGTCTGGCGATCCAGCAATTGGAGCAACGCTTTACAAGTCACCGTTTTGCCGCTTCCACTCTCGCCGACAAGACCCAGAACTTGTCCCCTTTTCAGCTCAAAATGAGTTGGCTCCAGCAGAGACACCGTCCCTGCATCGGTTCTGAGCTTCACCTGTAAGCCGCTGACCTCCAGCACCTTCGCCCTGTCGTCCATCGTTGTAACACACTCCTGTTTTACTGACGTTTGGCAATTCCGTATCGGTCGGACAGCGCCTCCCCCAATATATTGAAGGTCATCACCACCACCAGAATCATGACCCCCGGATAGATCATTAATTCCGGATGACTGCGGATGTATCCCGTTCCCTCATGAATCATCGCTCCCCATTCAGGAGTCGGCGGCTGGATGCCCAAACCGAGGAAAGACAACGCAGAAATATCCATGATCGCCCAGCCCATTTCCAGCGTACCAATGACCACAATCGGCCGCAGCACATTCGGAATAATATGCCGCCGGATAATGGCTCCTGAGGAGGACCCGCTAATCCTTGCGGCAGCTATAAAATTCCGTTCTTTCAGACTGACGACCATATTGCGGCACATTCTGGCATAATACACCCACTGCACCATCATTAAAGCAAGCAGTACCTGCATGAGGCCCGGTCCAAAAATACCGACAATGCCTAGCACAAGTACCAAATTCGGAAACGCCATAATACCTTCACAGAACCGCATCAGTACACTATCGACCCAGCCGCCCACATAACCTGCTAGCGATCCGACTACAACGCCGATGCTAAGCGAGGAGAGGAAAATTAAGGTTGCAAAGCCTAGCGAAATCCGCGCTCCATACAGCAACCGGGATAAATTGCACCGACCCAAATGATCGGTTCCCAGCCAGTATTCCTTCGAAGATCCCTCCAGCTTATGCAGTAAATTGACTTTAACCGGATCATGGGGAGCCAGCCAAGGAGCTAGCGCCATAATGATAAAAAGAGCAGCCAGTACGACAGAGCAGACCACGATTACCTTTTGACCTTTGAACATTGTACGCAACCTTATCATCACTGCTCTGCTCGTCCCTTCGATGAAATTCGGGGGTCCATATACAAATGCACCAGATCAACGAGCAAATTGCATACGATGAACAGGCATGCCGCCAAAAACACATAGCATTGTATGACGGGAATATCCCGGTTAAAAATCGCTTCCACAAAATAACGACCAAATCCGGGCCATGAAAACACCTGCTCCACAATAATTGTTCCGGTCAGAAGCTTGCCCAGATTCATACCCATACTTGTTATCAGTGGAGCAATGGCAATTTTCAGTACATGCTTGAGCATGATCACCCGCTCACGGATTCCTCTAGTTCTGGCATACTGCACATACGTTTCCTGAAGCTGCTCCAACACACTGGAACGTAGCAGGCGCGTATATAAAGCAATCAGAACCAGCGACAGAGTCAACGTGGGCAGCACCAGATGCTGCCACGTTCCTCGCCCCTCTACAGGGAGCCAATCCAATCGGACAGAGAAAAAGAAGATTAACAAATATCCCAACCAGAACTGGGGAATAGACGCCCCAAAATATGAAATCCCTCGACTAAGCATGTCGATCCAGCCATTTTTACGCATCGCCGCCAGCAGGCCCAGCGGGATACTCACTAGAATAGATAGCGCCATACTGCTCACAGCCAATTCAAAAGTGGCGGGCAGCCGAACCTTGACCTCATCCCATACCGGCTTGTTGGTCAGATACGAAGTACCAAAGTCCAATTGACTGATTCCTTGAAGTGTATGCATATACTGCGTCAGCAAAGGCTGATCCAGCCCGAACTCATGTCTTTTCTGCTCCAGAATCTCTGGAGTAGGATAAATATGAGCAGCCGTCAAATAGGCCTCGGCCGGATCAACTGGTGAAATATGAATCAGTGCAAAGGTAACGAGGGTGGCAAAGAAAACAATAGGAATGACCGCTACCATTCGCTTCCCGATATAGCTGATCATGAGTTGTCCTCCTATCCTGTAAACGAACGTTACCCTTCGGTTTTAACTACTTCCCGATTTCAATCCCACCAAACGGATTTTCATCCCGATTGGCCGGGAATACAAAGTTCGTAATCTTTTTCTGATACACTGCCGTTTTCTTAATATACGAAATAGGCACAATGGCAGATTGCTCCTGAAGGGTCTTCAGAATCGAAGCATACAGCTCTTGGCGCTTGGTTTCATCTGTCGATGAGAGCGCCTCGTGTACTTTCTGGTCCAGCTCCTTCTTCATCGGAAGGGCGCTCAGCGTCTCGGAAACTCCGAAGCTCTTCTTGGCAATGACGTTAATAAAGGAATGCGGATCATAAGGCGCACCGTAGTTATACCAGAAGTACAGATCAAACTGGTTGGATCTAAGGCGCTTAACTTGAACCGTCAGCTCCAGTCCGGTCAGGTTTACTTTGACACCCAGTTCTCCCCATTCGGCCTGAATGGTTTCAGCCATCGCCTTTTGGATCGGATCGGTTTTATCAAAAATCAGCTCAAAATCCAGCTGTTGTCCGTCTTTCTCCCGTACTGTACCACCTGCGGGCAGCTTCCAGCCAGCCTCATCCAGCAACGCTTTGGATTTTTCCACATCATAGCCAACAGGCTGTAAGTTTACATTCGTATACGGATAGTTTTTGGATAAAACCGTATCCGCTTTTTCCTCCAGCCCTGAAGTCACACCTTCCACCATTGCCTGCTTGTTAAAGCCATGCTGGAGGGCCAGACGTACCCGAAGGTCTGCCAGCTTGGGATTGGACGAGTTGAGCAACAGACTTCTTGTTCCGACAGGCTCGGACAGCGTGGTAACATACTGATTCGTGTCGCGAAGCTGTTTGAAGGCATCCAGACTAATGACACCCTCTCCATAAATCAGATCCAAGTCGCCTTTTTCAAAGGCCATTACACGGGTTTCGCCATCGGGAATAATTTTCACCGTAATTTTATCCACCTTTGGTGCAGTGCCCCAATAATTTGGATTACGCTTAAAGGTTGCATACTCATCTTGCTTGTATTCATCCAGCATCCAAGGTCCTGTACCTACAGGTTTCTTGATTCCTTTGGACGTATCTCCATCATCCGGGAACCCGGCTTCACCCAGAAAACGGAACGGGCGAACGACAGACAAATCCTGAAGCACTGGGTAGTATGGCTCTTTGAGCGTCATTTGGAACGTGCTGTCATCTACAGCTTCAGTTTTGTCGAGAACGCCTACTATACCAAGCCAGCTGTGCGTTTTCTCATTTTTCATGATAGCGTCAAAGTTTTTTTTGACAATGGCCGCATTAAATAGCGTACCATCCGAAAATTTCACACCTTTGCGCAGCTTAAACGTATATATTTTTCCGTCCTTGGAAATAGTCCAGGATTCAGCCAAAGCAGGCTCCAGCTTGCCTCCTTGCTTGTAGCTGACTAACGGCTCATAAACCATGGATTGCGCAAAAAGTTGGGAAGGATTGTATACATGAGGATTCATCGTGCCAATGTCACGCGGCCACGATAGCGTGATCGACTTTTCATTGGCAGCTCCGTCAGTAGAGGTGGATGCAGGTGTGCTCTCCTGCTTTGCGCAGCCCAAAACAACGGATAATAAGAGGAGCGCCACCAACATAAGGGTAGCAGTCTTGCGGTGTCGAACGGACATCAATGTATTTCCCCTTTTCTATATATGTGATAATGATTATCATAATCATATTTAGAATAGGTATCACGCTCAATTTTGTCAACACTATTCGACAAGCAACCCTCTTATTTCTTTTAAATTTGTTAAGTTTATGGCTTAATTCGCCAACGTTTGAAACAGAGTACGCGTGTACTCATGCTGTAACAAGTCTTCATCCCATTCCTTAAATATTTCCACAATCTCCCCCTGAATCATGACGGCAACGCGGTCACAAAACAGACGGGTAGATTGGAGATCGTGAGTGATAAATAGGTAGGACAACTGACGTTCCACCTGCATCCTCTTGAGCATGTCCAGTACAGAAGACTGCGTTGTCATATCCAGATTGGCGATCGATTCATCGAACAAGATAATATGTGGCTCCACCGCCAAAGCTCGGGCAATACATACCCGCTGCTTTTGCCCGCCACTCAGCTGTGCTGGGTATTTTTCCAGACTGTCAGCCTCTAATCCTACCGATTCCAATAGAGACAGACAAATATCCAGCGCCTGCGCTTTTCGCTCAGGGAAATAGTTGTGGATTGGCTCCATTAAAATATCTCGAATGGTCATACGGGGATGCAGCGAGGAGGACGAATCCTGTGCAACCAACTGGATTCGCTTGTACAGCTGAACATCCTTCATCTTTCCAAAATGTATAGGCTGATGATCTAGCCAAATCTCCCCCGAGGTCAACGACTCCAGTCCCAGAATACATTGTGCCAGCGTGCTTTTGCCACTTCCACTTTCTCCAACCAGTCCAAGACATTCTCCTTGTCGTAGCTCCAGACTCACCTTCTTCACGGCCTGTTCGCTATCTTGCGTGCTGAACCAGCCTTTTCTCCGTTTGCGGACAGGGTATGCTTTGGTCACATTCTTCAATTCCAGCATCACTGGTGCATCCTTCCTTCCGGGCTCATCTCCAACACTCGATCTGCTATACGGCTCATACCCTGGCGATCATGTGAAATCAACAATATGGTGAGATCAAAGTCTTCTCTCAACTGTTGCAGCAATGCCAAAACCTTGTCGCGGTTGATCACATCCAACGCCGTAGTAGGCTCGTCGGCAATAAATAGGCTCGGACCGGAGCTTAACATTGCAGCCAGCAGCACTCTTTGACACATGCCTCCGCTTAGCTCAAAAGGATATGACGACAAAATATGCTCAGGATCTGCAAACCCAACCTTGCGGAGCTGAGAGCGCAAATAGGCCTCCCGCACTGGGGTAGCGCCTCCTCTGGCTATTTCTGAGACACGGCTCAGCATCTGCCGCATCCGTGGCAGCACGCCCAGTGGGTGGACTTGCTGTGATGCAGTGTGGGATGGGGCAGCATCAGCGTGCCCCGGCTCCATCTGGTCGTGCGGCATCCAACGCCGCCCGTGCAGTCTAAGCGTGTCCATCAGCTGGGCGCGGACAGTCCGGATCGGATTCAACCCGCTCAGCGATTGTTGAATGAGCAGGGCAATATCCTCTCGGCGCAGCCTTTGCCAGCGCCGTTCCTGGAACGGGAGAATGTCTTCCCCGTTATAGTAGATATGCCCTTGCGTAACACTGATACCTGGCTCCAGCGTACCTGCGATTGCGTGTGCGGTCAGGCTCTTGCCGCATCCGCTTGGTCCGGTCAGGGCCACAATCTCCCCTGAATATATGGAAAAGCTCACATCACGCAGCAGCGGTTTGCTTCCGCTTTCGCTTACTCCTACGCCTGTGCGGCAGATTTCCAAATGTTCCACGTGTAACAACGGTTTTCGCCCTGCCACTTGTTCTATCCTATCCTCGCACCCAAGGGCTGATTGATCCTCCACTATTTGGCCACCCCCTTTTCCGAAAAGCGGTCGCCCAAAAGCTGGCAGGCAAGTACGAACAGCATAATCGCCAAGCCCGGGAAAATCATGACATGCGGAGCCACCTGAAAATATGAGGTGGCATCATGCAGCATCACGCCCCATTCTGGCTTGGGCGGCTGTACACCCAGTCCAAGAAAGGACAGCCCAGCGATCATCAGCACCACTCGTCCGATATCCCATACCGCATAAACCAACAACTGCGGCAACGCTTGTGGCAATACATAACGGCTCAGTATACGTACGTGTGAATTGCCGGATAAACGGGCATACCGAACGTAGTCCTCCTGACAGGCTTTTTGAACCAGACTACGCATATACCGAACATAGCCCGCCCACCGTACCGCAATAATCGCAAGGGTCATGTTAACAAAACCTGGGCCCAAAATGCCCACAATCGCCACCGTTAAAATAATATCAGGAAAAGCCAGTACGCCGTCGATTTCTCGCATAACCAGCTGGTCCACGCGTCCGCGCACATAACCAATGAGCAACCCTATAGGCAGACTGAAGCACAACGTAGCTACAGTAATCGCACATGCGATTAGCACGCTCGTCCGAATCCCGTAAATTAGCCGGGATAGCACATCCCTGCCCAGATGATCCGCACCGAAAGGATACTTCCGGCTGGGTGGTGCCAGACGGTTCAAAAGGTCCACTTGAAGAGGATCATGAGGAGCGACCCATGGAGCCAATAACCCAAGCAGCACGATCAGGCCAAACAGTACGCCTCCTGCCAGCAGGCTCCCCTGAAAGGAAAGCCGTGTCTTTTTCATATTCAGCTTCCCCCTTAACGCAAACGCAGCCTCGGATCTATCGCCGTCTGGACCACATCCACCAAACACTGAACTCCTACAATTAAAAATACGGCGAAAATAACATACCCCTGAATCACCGGATAATCTCGCTGTGTAATCGCATCTATAAAATACTTGCCCAACCCCGGCCATGAAAAAATGGTCTCTACGATGACATTACCTGCCAACATAAATGATAGATTGGTACCTAGCAGTGTAATTATAGGCAGTACCGCATGTTTAAATATCTCAAAAAACAGGATATGCATACGGGAAAAACCTCGAGCCTTCGCTGCTTTCACAAAATTCCGGTCGCCAAGCTCCAGCATTTGAGCGCGCAGTACACGGGCTTGCACAGTTCCCAAGCCTGCCCCAAGCGTCAGCGCTGGGAGCACTAGATGTGTCCAGTCCTCCCTTCCCATGGATGGGAGCCAGCCCAAGCGAACGGAGAATAGATAGATCAACAGAAAACCAAGCCAAAAAGAGGGGATCGACGATCCCAGCAAGGCGAACAGCCTGCCCAGACGATCCAGTGGGCCGCTGATTTTTAGAGAGGCAGCCAGACCCAGACCCAGCGTAAGCACCGTCATGACGGCGAAGCCCGCAGCAGCTAGCTCCACAGTAGCAGGCAGTCTGTTCCACAGTTCGGCTAGCACCGACTCCTTGGATACATACGAAGTGCCCCAATGCCCTGTGAACACATCCCGCAGCCAGTTCACATATTGAATATGAAGCGGTTCGTTTAAGCCCAGTTCCTTTCGTAGCGTCGTCAAGGCTTCCTCAGAGGCAGGGACATTATGCGCGGTGAGCAAAATAGTAGCAGGGTCTCCAGGAGCCAGCCGCATCAGTACAAAAGTCAGCGTAGATACCACGAATACAATGATGAGCAGCTGCGCCACACGTTCCAGTATAAAACGAATCATAGGATACGCAGCTCGTTATTCCGCAATATCGGATTGCGCTGTAATGTAGTAATACTCGATCGGATGGGGTGTAAAACCCTCCACCCCTTTTTTCACACCAAACACATTATCAGGATGCACAATGAACGACTGTGGCAAATCCGTATTAATGATATCCAGCGCTTGTAGTGTCATGGCATTACGCTGCGCTGTATCCTTCGCCAACTTTAAGCTGTTCAGAATACTCTCTAGCGGTTTGGAACTATAACGGCTTACATTGGCTTCGCTTTTCGAAGAATAAAACATGTCCATAAAATATTGCGGCTCTCCTGTATGAGCAGTAAGCATGCTGTACATAGCAAAATCCCAATCGTTTTTGGTCAACGCCTCGTCGATATTTTCCACCTTGCGAATCTTGACCTGGATTCCCTCTTTCAGCAATTGGCTTTGGATGACCTCAGCCATAACAGAGAGTTCCGGACGCTGAGGGAAAGTCAGCAGCGTAACCTCGAACGGCTTGCCTTGCTTAGTCCATATCCCTTGGGCGTCCTTTTGCCAGCCATCCTTTGTTAACAACTGCCCCGCTGTTCCGTCCAGCGCTTTACGTTCAATTTTACCGAAGGGAAGAATGCTCGGGAACGGACTGCTTGCTTCCGTACCGAAGCCCCTCATGACGGCGCTCACAATCGATGCGCGTGGAATCAGGCTGTCCACCACCTTACGGTTCGCCGCATCCTTGAATACTGGCGATTCCATATTGTACACGATCATATGGGTGCGTAAGGACGGAGCTGACAGTACTTGCAGCTTGTCGTTCTTTTTCAGTACCTCTGCGTTATCAACCGGAATATCCGTCGCTACGTCCACCTCGCCGGATTGCAGCGCCATCAGGCGCGAATTCCCGTCCGTAATGAACTTCATCGTCGCTTCAGCCAGTCGTGCCTTCTCGCCCCAATATCCGTCATAACGCTCCACGACCAACGATTGGTCCTTGTTGAACGCTTTGATTTTAAAGGCGCCTGTCATCGCTGGGTAACTCTGCTCATCTTTCATCGATGCCACATCCAGTACAATCGTCGATGGATCAGCTAGATTAGACACCAACGCCGCATTCGGCTGTTTTGTCGTGATCTTCAAGGCCAGCGGGCCGCTTACATCAATGGACTTTACATTCAGTAAATCCTTCGCCAGATGGCTTTTCTCGATAGAGCGCAGCAAAGACGCTTTTACACTTGCTGCATCCATACTTTTTCCATTATGAAAAGTGACTTTGTCCTGCAAGCTGAACGTCCAAACTGTAGGGCTATCCTGCTTCCACTCCTTTGCCAGCCAAGCCACAGGCTCCAGCTTTTCATTCAAACGTACCAGTGTCTCACCTGCACCGGATCGCATCACATCCCAGCTATTATCTCCGTGTGGGTCAACGCCTGACGGTTTCCATGTATACGCCATTACCAGCTTTTTATCTGTCACTGTTTGTTGTGCTGAGGCGTTCTCACCCTTGCCGGAGCTATCCGACGTCTTATTGCTGGCACATCCCGAAAGAGCCATAACTGCCAGCAACAGTATCACCCCTGTACATATCAACCATGAACGCCTGCTACGATTAATAACCATTCGATGAATCCCCCTCTATCTTGTAAAACCGCATAAACCTAACGCAAAACGCGAAAAAAGCATTCCGGACCACTTGATTAGCAGTCAGAAATGCTTTCATTATAAAATGTCAAAACTCACCTCAAAGCCAACTCCAAAAACATAGAAGGGATCAGATCGGTTTCAGACATTCCGTATGCAGCACGCCTAACCACCTCCCCAGCATCCCGTGGGTCTGACAGTGATGTCAAAACAGGCAGGTCTCCTGACTCCAAGCGTATCTTTCAGGCCTTCCCGGTTCTTCACAGTTCCAGTGGCTGTTCTGAAAGCTCCAGCAGTATTCTGCTGATGCCTGTATACAGTGGCGGGCCCGTGTCGGAATCTACCGAACTTCCCTTTTAAGTGAACACGCTCAACAACCATCTACAAGGTCTCAACAAAACCCCGTACATAGAGTCATCCGGCTCACACCTGTTTTCTTCCTTTATTTCTTTTCATTACGATTTACGATTATCTTATTTTGTTGTCACAAGCTTGTCAATAAATGCTGCACAATAATTCAAATTTGAACGATACGGCGAGAATGAAGGTGATGGCTATTCATTGCGTGTACGAAATGAACGTGCTAAAATTAGGTATAGAAAAAACCATCGTGTCCGTATACTAAAAAGAGCCTTCGCCGCGCCAACGGCAAAGACTCTTAGGACTTGAAAGGCTGTGGATCACCACCACGGCGCGCTGCATAACTAAATGTTAATGCAAACGAAACCCACCGTTAGGGGCCAACCTAATTACGCGGTGGGTTTTCGCTTGTTCCGAAATTTCCGACGTAGCCAGCGATAAAGTTTACGAATACTAAACACCAGGCTTAGTAACGTAACCATCCAACGCAACACATCGTAGCACGACACAAGGTTGACCATCGGCTTCACCCCCTTTCAGGAAGCTACACCGTGGTCCGAAAACATCCACCACTATTCAAAATCCATAAGGTAAATTATACCATGATATCACCCATCACTCTAGCAAATTCTTCTAGTAGATTAATAAGCTCCTAATGTTCACTTGGAGAACTCCTTCAGCTTCTTACTCCTACTGGACTATCAATTCCGCTGCTATAAAACTGTCATTAAATGTCTTAT
Source organism: Paenibacillus sp. FSL L8-0158 (assembly GCF_038592965.1). Classification (GTDB taxonomy): domain Bacteria; phylum Bacillota; class Bacilli; order Paenibacillales; family Paenibacillaceae; genus Paenibacillus; species Paenibacillus polymyxa_D. The sequence continues at coordinate 5,652,315 of NZ_CP151949.1, forward strand.
ATGTAAGGATAATGAACTCTCGCTTATAAAAATATAGATAAATATATTCATATATGTCATTAAAAGGTTGACATAGTATGTAAGCTCATTTATGCTATCTATGGATTTACAAATTTTTCAAGGAGGCACTTTGTATGAAAGTAAAGTTTCTACCACAAGCTTTTCTAGCTGTAACGTTACTCATTTCTTGGGGAGTTGTCAGTCCGACAATCTCTCATGCTGAGAAAGGGGAAAAAATCCCTGACCAGATGTTGGCGGGTACCATCATCCAATATGATGAGAACAATAATATGGTTGTACTAGAAAAGGGAGCTCCGGTACCTGAACAGCAAAAATCTAAAGCTGCTATTGCCCCACTTACTGCTGAACAACAGGTTGAGCTAGAAAAAGAAAAACAACAGGATAAAGAGATCGAAGAAGCAACCAAATCACTGCCGGTATATCATATTGATAACCCTGACCCTCAGCCTGGTTTAAAAGTAATTTATGACGGCGAAGGTTTTATCAAAGATTTTATCTTGCCTGAACAAAAAGAAAATGCGATTACTACTAATAATGTTTCACTTCAGGCATTACCACGCGGTACACGCAAACCACCTGGGACTTATACATATGGAGCACATGATAATGAAATTAAAATTCACGGAACATCTGATGGCTATGTTCGAGGCACAGGGAGAGGAACAAACTTCACAGACACGTATGGGGAAAATTCCAATAGACTCCAAAGAGGTGACTGTGCAACAAAAGGAGCCATTGATAATCCCGAGTTTGGGATAGAAATTCGGGTAAGGAATTATGATAATAATGCCGTAGCTAATTTTTATAAAGCTGATAATGGGAGTCTTCCAGATGCAGTCATTGATATTTGGAAAACGGGTGTAGAGAAGTTAGGTTTAGAATGGCATTCGTACGTCTCATTTTCAGCAAGATATTCCTATGATTTTTAAGATCTTTATACCAAAAAAGGATAGGATCTCGCGTCCTATCCTTTCCCTTTTTGTTATCATATTCAGTTTGATTCATCACTTATTTCAGAAAGGATGCTTCGTTTTGAGAACAAGCAGCTACAAATTCTTTAGATTCTTTATACTTTCCCTGCTCGTGCCAGCTTTATTGTCATCCTGCTCTCCCTCTTCTACTCCAGCAGCAGAATCATCTGTACCCCAAAAAAGCCAATCGAATAAAAAAATAGCGTCGGCCGAAAAAGGCCAATATCTATCCATGACTTATACAGAATATGTGAATGGGAAGAACGCAGATCAAGGCATGGTTATGCGAGTTATGACATACGACTTAAACAGTAAAAAATTGACCAAACTGGCCGATGTTCCTTATACCTCTCAATACCCGCTTTCTGTGGTGTCCTTGCCTGATCACAAAATTTATTATTCTGCTGATGTCGGTGATAAGGGAGACCAATTATTTTCGTATGACTTGAATACCAAAAATACCAAACAGCTTACCGATAATTTGTTTGCCATTAATCGTATCGTACCAACTACTCCAGATGGCCCACTCGTTCTAGCAGCGGTCAAAAAAGGAGAACATACACTTAAAACCATTTTCTACAATAAATCAACTCGTACCATGAAATTTATGCATGATGAAAACCAAGATAATATCACTTGGTCTATAGCCTATAATTCAGAAAAAAATACAATTTACAATTCACAGTATTCGGAGAGGGAGCGAGATAAACAAGGTGACATCTCAGACCGAACACAGACCATTATGGCCCCCCCGGACAACAAGGTTACAGAAATCAATAACGTTACCAAGCAAGAGCGTTCTATCGTCACACTAAAAAAAGAGAAAATAACTTCAATGTCCAGCAGTAATGATAAGCTGCTCCTCATAACCACTCGTTTCATTAATCACGGCAATCCCGAGTATAGTCTGGTTGATATTGCAACAGGTAAACGCACCAAAATAAAGTTGCCCTTTTTATCTCGCCAATTTGTCTATATGTCCCCAGACGGCAAGGGGGTCTATTATTTGGGTAGCACTCCTCAGAAAAATCAAGAAGAAAGACGCGGCGTATACTATTACGATTTCACATCGAAAATCCAAACCCCCATTTTTATACAAAAAGAGGGTTTTATCAATAACTTCGTGCTGCTGAACAAGTAATCGTTCTGTTGGCCACCATGCCAAAAAGCCGGAAAGAAGCTTACGCTTTCTCTCCGGCTTTCTTTATCTGATTCCAATCCTTAAACCTTCTGTGGAACCTCCTGAACCGTCACGCCTTTGACCGATTCCCCTTGTTTTCTCGTCAAAACGATGTTCAAGACAATCGCTGTAATCGAGCCCGAAACGATACCATTTTGCAACAGCATTTTGGCAAAGCTCGGCAGCTGGTCGAACATTTGTGGCAGAACGGCAGAGCCTAGGCCCACGGCAATACTGCATGCTGCGATCAGCAGATTGCTTTCCTTCCGCAGATCCACTTCTGACAAAATAGACATGCCTGATGCAGCGACCGAGCCGAACATGACGATCATCGCCCCGCCCAGCACAGCGTTAGGAATCACTGTCGTTAAAGCAGCCAGCTTAGGAAGCAAACCGAGAACAACCATGATACCGCCCGCAGCAAAAATAACGTTCCGCGATTTGACGCGTGTGAGTGAGATCAGACCCACATTTTGCGAGAAAGCTGTATAAGGAAATGCGTTAAAAATACCCCCAAGCATGATCGCAAGTCCCTCGGAACGCAGACCATTGACGATCTGCTTCTGCTCCACCTTCTGATCAATCGCTTTGCCTACTGCCAGATAAACGCCCGTAGACTCGACCATGCTGACAATATTGACAATAATCATCGTACAAACTGCCATAATGCTAAACTCCGGCTTACCAAAATAAAACGGCTGCGCAACACTCACCCATGACGCATCGGCCACTGGAGCAAAATGCACCATTCCCATCGCATAAGCAACCACCGTGCCTGCAAACAGACCGATGAGCACGGAAATCGAGCGCATAAAGCCCTTTGCTAACCGATTCACAAGCAAAATAACCAGCAAAGTAACCAGCGCCAACAACAAATTACGCGGCTGTCCAAAATCCGCGCTGCCCTGGCCCCCTGCTACATTGTTCATCGCCACCGGAATGAGGGATAGACCGATAATCGTAACAACCGAACCTGTAACCACCGTTGGGAAAAAACGTAGCAGCTTGCCATACAGTGGTGCCGCAAGCACCACGAATATACCAGACAAAATAATGGCACCGTACGCTGTCGCCAAATTTGAGGTCGAAGCAATCGCGATAATGGGGCCTACTGCCGTAAACGTACAGCCTAAAATGACAGGCAGTCTACTACCAAAAAAACGTGTGCCCATAATCTGCAATAACGTAGCAATCCCACAAGTGAACAGATCGGCAGCCACCAGATAGGCCATCTGGGCTGGCGTCAGGTGCAATGCTCCCCCTACAATCAGAGGAACAGCAATCGCTCCAGCGTACATCGCCATGACATGCTGGAAACCCAGTGCAAATAATTTTTGTTTACTTAACATCCCACATTCTCCTTAACGGGAGGAATCACCGTGCCAGCTTCCTCTATAAAATGAACCTCGCCTGGTGCCATGGAAGCGATACGCGCAAGAGAGCGCACAGCAATGCCTCTTTGCTCCAATAGTCCACGGCCTTCCTGAAAGCTCTTTTCAATTACGCAACCAACCCCTGCCAGCTCCGCTCCTGCTTCCTTCACAATATCCGTAAGTCCGACCAATGCTGCACCAGTAGCCAAAAAATCATCTACGATCAGCACATGGTCGCTGGCATCGAGATATTTTTGAGAAATGCTCACCTGATAGGTTTCCTGCCGAGTGAACGAATGAACCTCTGCGAAGTATACCTGCTCATTCAGCGTGATGGCCTTCTTTTTCTTCGCATAAATGAACGGGACCCCCAAGGCAATAGCAGTAGCCATTGCAAATTGAATACCACTAGCTTCAATGGTAAGCACCTTGGTGATCGGAGCACTGCCGAACAGGCGTGCAAACTCCTTACCAATCTCTAATGCTAATGCTGTATCTACCTGATGATTCAAAAATGAATCTACCTTTAATACGGTGTCAGATAAAATCTGTCCTTCTTGACGAATACGTTCCTCCAAAGCTTTCATTATGCAAGTATCGCTCCTTCTGTACTTTAAAATAGTGAGGATTTTGCAAAATCCTGAACAGTAAAACCTGCCAAAACCAAAAAAGGACAGGCTCCCTTGAGTTGTTTCTCAAGTGAAGCCTGTCCTTGGGGTTATAATCCCTGACGGATTGGCGCACAAATAAATGCCCGCATTCATCCGAAGCCGATGCGCTATCACTCATAGTCGGACGATTACAGTGGTCATCCGGTAGAAACTTTTGGGCCATATCCCCAATATTATACGAGTCATATGAAATTGATATCTTGTATACTACACCCTCTGGCGGGCGGTTTCAAGACTATTTTTCATACAGACAGCAGCATTTGAAGAACCTTCCACAATTGGAATATCGTAAAAACAAAAATAAACCCACAAATTTCACTTCCGTTTCTGTTGACTACAAAGAAAAACGGAAGTAGTATGGAGTTAGTTAAGAAAACAAAAGGCAGACTTTCAGGCTGCCAGTATTTCATCCATGCAAGGAGATTGGATATGAATAATTATCTTGCTGTTGATATTGGAGCTTCAAGCGGAAGGCTCGTAGGTGCAACTCTGCAAGATGACCAGCTACACTTGCAAGAGCTTCACCGTTTCAACAACTCCTTTACCGAAAAAGGCGGCCACGATTACTGGAATATCGACGAACTATTAAATGAAATTATTCAGGGCTTGCAAAAAGCCAAACAGATGGGGATTCATTCCTGTACGCTCGGCATTGATACATGGGCTGTAGATTATGTGCTGCTTGATCAGAAAGGTAACCGCATTCATGAGGTATACGCTTACCGGGATGCACGTACCCTCCACGCGCCCGACAGGCTGCACCAGCTCATCAGTCGAGAGGCTGTGTATGAGAAAACAGGCATTCAGGAACTAAATTTTAATACCCTGTATCAACTGTTCGTTCATGATCGGGAACAGCTTGCCCAGGCGGATAAAATATTGATGGTCCCTGATTATCTGTACTATCGCCTGACAGGCATCATGGTCAATGAAATGACGAATGCGTCCACGATGCAGCTTCTCAACGTGAACACTCGAGAGTTTGATGAAGACCTGTTGTCCCTGCTCCAACTGCGACGCAATCAGTTTTCAGAGCTTGCCGAGCCTGGACGGGTTTTGGGTTCTCTTTTGCCGGAGCTTGTTCAAAAATACGATCTTCCGGACTGTCAGCTCATTCTTGCGCCTACTCACGATACTGCATCGGCTGTTGCAGGTGTCCCGTCACAGCGGGAAGAATCTTGGGCTTATATTAGCAGCGGAACGTGGTCACTACTGGGAATGGAACAATCCGAAGCCTTGAATACCAAGGCAGCCATGCAGGCGAACTACACAAATGAGTGGGGCGTTTACGGTACGTACCGTTTTCTGAAAAATATTATGGGATTGTGGATGATACAGGAGGTTCGGAGAGAAGGAGGCTTCGCACATAGCTTTGCCGAATTGGCCGAACTGGCTTCAGCAGAGACACCGTTTGTCAGCCTCGTCCTCTGTAACCAGTCATCATTCTTAAACCCGGATAGTATGACCCTTGAAATCCAGCGATTCTGCGAAGAAACGGGCCAGCCCATCCCCAGAACGCCGGGTTCACTCGCCCGCTGTATTTTCGACAGTCTGGCCTTAAGCTACCGCGATGCCTTACATGAACTGCAACGTTTAACAGACGAAACGGTTACCAGATTGCACATTGTCGGCGGAGGTGCTAACAACGAATTACTATGTCAGTTAACAGCCGATCTCTTGGAAATTGAGGTTCAAGCAGGACCTTCCGAATCTACGGCCATCGGCAATATTGTCGTGCAATTAATCAGCTCTGGTGCTCTTGAGGATCTCAAAGCTGCTGGCCGTACCATCGCCCGATCCTTTCCGACTCGGCTATATGAGCCGCAAGCGGTGGAAGGCATGCAAGAACTTCTGGATCGCTGGGAGCACCTCAAGATACAAACAACAACCTCTATTCAGATATCTCAATAAAGGAGTAAAGCCATGAACGAAGCTATTGAAGCCAGTTATAACGAAGCGAAAAAGCTGTATGCCCGCCACGGTATTCAAGTGGACGACATTTTACGGAAGCTTTCACAAATCAAAATATCACTGCACTGCTGGCAGGGAGATGATGTTCAGGGATTTCTGTTCAAAGACAAACAGCTTAGCGGGGGGATTGCCGTAACGGGCAGCTACCCGGGCAGAGCAGGCACACCGCATGAGCTGCGTCAGGATTTAGAAAAAGCCTTATCACTCATTCCGGGTAAACATAAGGTCAATCTGCACGCAATCTATGCGGACACCACAGAACAAGTGGATTTGGATCAACTGGAGCCACGCCATTTTCAAAACTGGGTAGACTGGGCCAAACAGCAAGGGCTTGGGCTTGATTTTAATCCAACCCTGTTCTCCCATCCCAAAGCGGAAGATGGCTTCACGCTGAGTCACAGGGATTCGGAAATCCGTGATTTCTGGATCACACACTGCAAAAAATCACGCAGGATTGCAGAGCACTTTGGCAAAGAACTCGGTCAGCCTTGTGTCACAAACCACTGGATGCCGGATGGCTATAAAGATACTCCGGTTGACCGCCTGGCTCCAAGAGAGCGTCTGCGAGATGCGCTGGACGAGATTTTCAGCGAGGAAATCAGCGAAGAATACAACATCGATGCGGTTGAAAGCAAGCTGTTCGGCATCGGCTCGGAAAGCTATGTCGTGGGCTCACATGAATTCTATATGGGTTACGCCCTGACACGCGGTAAATCTATCTGTCTCGATGCGGGTCACTTCCATCCAACCGAAGTCATTTCGAACAAACTGTCCTCTGTGCTGATGTTCACCGATCAATTATTGCTCCATGTCAGCAGACCGGTTCGTTGGGACAGTGATCATGTCGTGACGATGGACGACGAGTTGCTGGACATTGCCCGTGAGCTGGTTCGCGGTGAATTGCTTTCCCGAACCCATATCGGTCTTGATTTCTTCGATGGAAGTATCAACCATGTGGCAGCATGGGTCATCGGAACACGCAACACGATCAAAGCGCTGCTTCGCGCTATGCTCGAACCGATTGAAGCATTAAAGCAGGCGGAAGATGAACGGGACTTCACCACTCGTCTTGCTCTAGTCGAAGAGTTCAAATCGTATCCGTTTGGTGCCATATGGGATTACTATTGCGCTCAAAACGACGTTCCTGTTCGTGAGGAATGGCTGGCCGAAGTAAAAAACTATGAACAACAGGTACTGTTGAAACGGTAACTACTGTACTGATAATGCTTATATTCATATCATCCAAAGGGAGAGATCATCCATGACTACTGTACTGGAGAATCAAAAAGGACGAAAATCGGGACTGGATATCCCATTTGTTCGCGAGATGGCGGAAATTACACAAAACATGTGGAAATTCGGCTGGGATGAACGCAATGGAGGTAATGTAAGCTATATTCTGGATGAAGCTGAGGTTGCAAAATATATAGATATTCATCAGGTCATTCGGACGATTAAACCTGCTTTCCCGGTAAATGAACTGGCTGGTAAATATTTTATCGTCACCGGATCAGGAAAATATTTTAAAAATGTAATCGCAGATCCAGAAGCTAACTTAGGGGTCCTTCGTGTCTCCCAGGATGGCGAGCAGTTGGAAGTCTTGTGGGGCCTCAAACATGGCGCAGTGCCTACCAGTGAGTTGCCTTCTCATTTTATGAGCCACATTGAGCGCTTGAAGGTCGATCCTAACCATCGTGTTGTGATCCATAATCATGCCACCCATGTTATTGCCATGACCTTCATTCATAGTCTGGATGAGAACCAATTCACCAAAACGCTGTGGGAAATGTGTACCGAATGTATTGTCGTCTTTCCGGACGGTATCGGTGTAATCCCTTGGATGGTACCGGGTTCCAGCGAAATCGGCCGCGAAACAGCAAAAAAAATGAAGGGTCATCGCGCTGTATTATGGCCTCATCATGGCATTTTCGGAACGGGCAGCTCCATTGATGAAGCGTTTGGCCTGATTGAAACCATTGAAAAAGCGGCGCAAATTTACATGCTCATTGCTCACCATGATATTCGGCAGCGAATTACAGATCAGGAATTGGCCGATCTGGCCAAAGCCTTCAACGTTACTCCAAAAGAAGGAATCCTGAACGTATAAATATAGGCTAATCTCCATCTCATAATACAGAACTTAAAAGGCTCCATCGCTCGTCTCAAACCGGCCATGGAGCCTTTGGCATACGTAGTTTTAATTATATAACCCTTAATTCCAATGAATTAACTTGTAATTATGCTTTCCTTTATATACAATAAAATCAAAATTCCCTTATCTCCACCAAAGGAGAGGTGACAAGTTATGAAAAGAGCAAAAAATGAAGATCACTTCGACATCGTGGAAGACCATTATTTCACAGCTACCGAATTGGAAAAGTCCAGCGCCATTTGGCCTGTCAGACTGGGTATGGATATTTCGAAAACAAGCTGCCATGTCGGTCCCAAAGCTGTTCCTTATTTTTATTTGATTTTTGTGCTTGAAGGTCAGGCTGAGTTTATTTATAAGCAACAGAAGTACCGTGTCCAAAAGTCTGATTTATTCTGTTTTTTTCCGCATGTTGCACATGAATATTACACCGATCACGAACACCCGTTGCAAAAGGTATGGATTGCCTTTGAGGGACCCAAATCCCTCGCGCTACTGGAGCGGATCGGAATTAATCCCTCTACGCCATTTATGGCTAACGCCGTGAGCGAGGAAATCCTTGAACTTATCTCCAACCTGTTTTCCATCGTACAAGACAACAACAGACAGGGCAGCGATTTGGCCCGCTTGATTACACTACACCAGATCTTCGAGGGGTTGTCCCGCAACACATCTGACGTACTGCGCAACTTTGTATGCTCTGATTATTGGCTCCAGCAGGGGAAAGACTACATTGAAATGCATTATTGTGACCGTGTTACGATTGAGCAAATTGCTGAGCATGTAGGTGTGGATCGTGCCCATTTTTCACGCAAGTTCCATTCCACCTTCCTCATCTCTCCCGCCAAGTATTTGCAAAACCTTAAGATTAACGAAGCCAAAAGATTACTGGAGCAGACGACTTACAATTTGTCGATCATAGCCCAGTCCATCGGCTATACCGATATGTCCACCTTTTCCAAGGCATTTAAGAAAACAGCAGGGATTCCACCGCGTGAGTATCGCTTCCGACATCAGTCCCGACAAGAGATTCGTACCGTCAATGCCTAGCTGGAATCCAGCAACGTTAAAGAGAGCCGCCGTATACGGTGGCCCTCTTTTTTATGACCTGATCCTAATTTGTACTTGGTTCTGAGACCTTTCAACGTTATAATAAGCATCAAACCAACAGGAAAGGTACGTGAAATCCATGCTGCGATTCAATGCGATACGTACGGGCTATCTGCTGGGCATCTCACTGATACTTGCTGCGATTATTTATTTTTTCGCCTCCAATTGGGGTGGACTGGATCGGACTGTCAAGATTGTACTGGCTGCTGCGCTTATTGTTCTGTTCTATGGCTTGTCTTTTGTATTTGCACGGATACGTGCTGTTCCCGGTCAACAAGCTTTTCTGTCTAATATGTTTTTGGTGGCTGGCTGTATAGCCTTTGGCGTTTCTGTGGCATTGCTCGGTCAAATTTACAATTCCCATGCGGACAGCTACGGATTGTTTTTCATTTGGTCGGTACCGGCTCTGCTACTTAGCTGGATCACTCGCTACAATCCTTTTTATATGCTGTCTTATGTACTGATTCATCTTGGTTTGTGGTTTTATTTTTACCCTACGATGCAAAACCCGTCTTATAGCGAACTGGAATCGTTGTCCATTGCCGGAGTGTTCGCACTGATCAATCTGGCGTTGTTTCTATTGACGTTCCTTCATCGTATACAGTCTGCTCCACTACAATATATGAGCTTTACTGTTTTTCATATAGCCATGTTGGCGATGACCAACTCTTTTGCATTTGATGGGTATGGCCTGGTCATGAATATACCGCATATCGCTGTGATTACTTTAGGATTTTATATATTTATCAAGGTACGGCTGAATAAAACGCTACTGACCTTGAATGCTTTGGCGCTCTCCGCTTTTGCTGTCTTTAAATTTATAGAGCTGGCAGAGGCTTACTACTCATCTCTGTTTTTTGTTTTTGGTTTGATTTTTGTGGCGCTGCTGCTGACCGGTAACGTGTGGTTTTTCCGTTATTTGAATCGTTTGGGGAAAACACCGCCGGAAGCAGGGACAACAGACATCAGTACATCAAAGACTGAGATGACTGTTCCCGAGGAACATGGCAGTGAATGGATCAGCAAAACTGTATCCCGTGTAATCAAAGTGGTTGGAGTGCTGATCGGAAGTATATCTCTCATCGGATTGATTATGATTAGCACGAATGTAAACCACACCGAATATGTACTGTTGGTTGTGTCATTGCTACTTATGATTTTGATGATTGTCATACCGGAATCCAAGCTGGATTCGGTAATACGTTATACACTGCTGACCATCAGCTACATTACAGGCTTGGCGGCCATTCTATGGTCAGATCAGTCGCTTCTTTCGGTATTATTTCTGATCGTTTCCATCGCTGGATGGTTTCGCTCCAAGGGGAAAAGGCAGTTGTTTTTTGCCTACACCTTTGTAAACCTGAATCTGGCGACCATTTTATTTCAGCAGTATCAGGAGTGGGATGGTTGGAACTGGACCTATAAGTTCATCATCTTCTCTCTTTTCATCGTCAATGCCGTGTTATATGGGATAAGTTACTTTATATCCAAGACGGAGTTAAAAGAACATCTGCGGAATAGCTCATTATTTTTCAGCTTGCTGTTCCTGTTTTGGGCGACGTTTTTCGAGGATGTCGTTCCACACTCTTATATGTTCATTAACATTTTTTATTTTGTTATCGTTACTGGGATGGTCTTTGCCTTTGTCCGTGTGAAACAAAAATCGGAGGCCATCATGAGCGTTGTCTTCTGGTTTATTTTTATCGGCTTCAAATACTATGATTTATTGTGGACGCTACTGTATAAGTCTTTTACGTTGGCGCTTCTGGGGATCATTGCACTCGGCTTGACCTGGTGGGCGGATCGGCGAATGGCCCATAGCGGCAAAGCAGCATTCGATGCCGACCACCGCAGCTTTAGCTTTATGCGCTTAAGCCCGTTACTCATTGCCATTGTCATCGTGCTACAGCTGGGGATCATCGGCTATCAGACGGCGAGAAGCGAAACCCTGCTCGCCACAGGGGCCTCCATTAAGCTCAAACTGGCTCCTATAGACCCGCGCTCCCTACTACAAGGCGATTATGTGGCACTGAATTACGACATATCTACCCCTCCTTCCAGGACCTCTCTTCAGGAGGGAGAATGGAGCCGAGGCAAGGTCAAAGTCGTTCTCACACCAGATAACCAAGGAGTATACGTCGCAGACCGCCTCTATCAAGATGGCGAAAAACTTGCCAGTCATGAGGTCATTCTAAATGGACAGTGGTATGGTTCTCGTATTGTGTACGGTATTGAGAATTATTTCATCCCTGAGGGAACCGGACGTACTGTAGAACAGAACGCACATTTTGCCCATATTCGGGTGAGCCGCAATGGAGACGCACTGCTGGAACGTTTGGCAGAAAGCTGACCGGATCGGTGCAGGTAGTCAACAAAGCAGGCTGAACCAAGCCCCTCCATTACTGGAGCACAACTTGGTTCAGCCTGCTTGTCTTTTTCGGGCCATCCAGTTACCTCTTATAGATAATCTTTATCCCTGCGCTAGGCTTATGCCCGTTTATACATCTCTCGTCCATGATGCGATTTCCTCAATATCCTGCGGCTGAGTCCGGCAACAACCGCCAATCAGACGAGCTCCCGCTTCATACCATTGGCGGGCACTTTGTCCGAACGTCTCTGTACAAGTGCTGCCGTGCCATGTCTTGGTGACCGGGTCATATTCCTCCCCCAGATTGGGATATACCACCACAGGCTTATCCGTGTGACTGCGTATTTCGTGAATAAGAGATGGAACGAAATTCGGCAAAGTGCAATTGATCCCTACAGCGGCCACTTGCTCATGCCCATTCAGCCACTCAGCACATGCAGCGGCAGACTCACCATTGCTGATATGCTGCCCATCCTTTGCGCTAAAGCTGATCCAGGCATACGTGCCGGGGAATTCCCTCAGCAATCGGGCGATGGCCTTGGCTTCAACCAGACAGGGTATCGTTTCACAAGCTAAAATATCTGCACCCGCCTCAATCAGAGCTTTCATACGCGGCCTGTGAAACTCCACAAGCTGTTCCTCGTTCAGCTTGTAATCGCCGCGATACTCTGATCCATCTGCCAAAAACGCCCCGTAAGGGCCAACGGAGGCCGCGACTAGCGGCTTGGGACGATGTCGCTGACTTGCAGTAGCCGTCACGTCAGCCCAAAACTCATCTCGTGCCTGCACAGCAATCCGCACCGATAATTGAATCAATTCCAGCGCCTCAGCTTCGCTTAAGCCTCGTTTAACATAGCCTTCAACGGTAGCCTGATAGCTCGCAGTAATCGCACAGTCTGCCCCAGCTTCAAAATAATCCCTATGTACACGCTTGATCGACTCCGGATGCTCATGGAGGATTTTAGCTGACCATAAGCTATCGTTCAGATCATGTCCATGACGCTCCAGCTCGGTCGCCATTGCGCCGTCCAGCACGATCAGCTGAAATTCGTTCAGTATATGTTGTATCGGATTCATGGGCCCCTCCTGCTCGTCTGTTCTATTTAACCCACTAATCAAGTGGGGTTTAATGATTTACATTATAGCACGGATGTTGATGAGCACTCACAAAGCCAAAAAATAATCATTCTGTGAAGACGTCCCCTCTCATTTCATTTGCTATCTGATGTAACGTATAAATTTTTTAAATTAGTTTCATAAGTTAAATTAATTAGATATTGTTCTTTTTTTCACAAAGTCATTTTACTATAAAAGTGCAAACCAACACTTTGGCCAAAAGATCAGGGAATTGCATCGTCACATTTTGCACCGTCATATATGTGAAAAAAGGTACAAGAGAGGGTTTTATCTATGTCTTTACTAGAAATGATTACAGCGACCTTAACAGATAACAAAATTCTCAGTTCTATCGCTTCCACCGTTTTTATTATCCTTCTTGGTTTCTTTTGCCGCAAGAAGGGAATTTTTAACGCAGCAGTAGGAAAGATGCTATCCAAGGTTGTTCTAACCGTAGCTCTACCAGCACTAGCCTTTAATTCTTTCATGCAGGATATTAATCCTACAATGTTAAAACAAGGAATGAATGTTTTAATATGGGGAATTCTAATTTATATTATTCTCATCTTTATTTCTAAACCGTTCTTCCTCAGCTACAACAAGGATAAACAGGATGTTTTGCGGGTGTTAACTATTTTCGGTTCTACTACTTTCTTCGGAATTCCAATCGTCGGAGCTATTTACGGCCCTACCGGAGTGATGTACAGTTCCATTTTTAACATAGGGTACCGCATTTTCTTATACTCCTATGGCTATATCAAAATGAGCGGCCTGAAAATGGAGCTTAAAAATCTCAAAACTATGTTTTTGAATCCGATCGTTATTGCGACTTTTATAGGCTTGTTTGTTTGGTTGTTTCAAGGTTATTTGCCACAGATGAGTGTAGCTACAGAGGATGGGGCCATTCAGCAGTTCGCCTTTCTAAGAATTGATCAAACGGCTGTCTGGCTGTTCAAGCCCATGACCTACCTTGCTGGACTAGCTTCTCCATTAGCCTGGTTATCGATTGGCTCGACATTGGGGGAGATCAGCTTCAAGTCGGCAGCTACGGATAAGACCTCTTGGTATTACAGCATCGTTAAGGTTTGGCTTGTACCTATTGTTAACATCGTCTTGCTGGCTTTGTTGACTGTATCTCATATTCTGTCAGTCGATTCTGTCGCTTTAGCTACTATTGTCATCATGATGGCTACTCCTACGGCTACCGTAGCCGCAGCCTATGCCATCAGTTTTGATAAGGAAGCCATCTTGACTTCCAATGCATCGCTTCTATCTACTATCACTTCTGTCGTCATGATTCCAGTGTGGATCATTACACTCAATGTCATTGATAAAATTGGAATTTTCTAAATCAGGGGGTAAACAACATGTTAAAAATCATTTGCTATGGTGTCCGTTCTTATGAGAAACCCTATTTCCAGGATCTCAATAAATATAACTTCCAACTAACGCTGGTAGAAGAGTTGTTAACCACCAGCAATGCAGAATTGGCGCAGCATCACGATGCCGTTTTGCTAAGAGGAAACTGTGCTGCCAATCGAGAAAATATCACAAAATTCAATGAATATGGAATTCGATATGTTTTCACCAGAACAGTCGGAATCAACCATATTGATTTGGATGCCTGCAGCGAATTCGGAATGAAGGTAGCACGTGTGCCATCCTACTCTCCGAATGCTATCGCCGAGCTCTCCTTAACTTTGGCTATGATGCTGTTCCGGCACACCGCTTATATGACTACCAAAAGCTCGTTCAAAAATTTTATTGTGGATGAGCATACATTCAGCAAAGAGATCCATAACTGTAAAGTTGGGATTATCGGGGTTGGTCGCATTGGTCTGACGGAGGCCAAATTGTTTAAAGGATTGGGCGCCTCTGTTATTGGTTATGATGTGTACGCATCGGACGCGGCTAAGGAAGTCATTCCATTCACAACCTTGGATAAATTACTGGCAGAGAGTGATGTTGTTAGTGTGCACGTTCCTTATCTGCCGGGACAGAACGACAAAATGATTAACGCCAACTTTTTAGCAAAAATGAAAAAGGGATCTATTCTCATCAATACCTCACGTGGAGAATTACAAGATAACCAAGCCATTTTGGACGCTTTGCTCAGTAACCATCTGGAAGGCTTCGCTACGGATGTCTTCCCTAAAGAAGACGAATTGTTCTTTAGAGCATTTGAACCATGGCAAATGCTCCCGGACCCAACAATCCAGAAGCTTGTGGAGCTGTACCCAAGAGTTTTGGTAACGCCTCATGCTGGCTCGAATACCGTTACGGCGTTATCCAACATGATTGAAACTAGCTACGACAACTTCCATGATATCGTTACAACTCATTCTTCGGACAATCTGGTCCCACTTCCTGTTCTCTCTATGAAATAATTAGGAAGCTCTGTACTCTTGGTTAAAAAAAAGAACCGCTATTTCCAGATTACAATGGAAATGGCGGTTCTTTTATATCAGGATTCAACTGATAGAGCATTAGCGGCCTACCAACCTTGTGGTATTCTATTGATTCAACGAGAAAGCCATCGTCCACCAGGAACTGAATATATTTTTTGACCGTGATACGGGACAAGTCCACTTCTCTAGCTAACGTTTCAACCGAGAAGGGTCCGTCCAGCTCTTGAATACTCTTCAGTATCGTGGTCATGGTCAGTTTGGACAAATTTTTAGACAGGTTTTTCGATAGATTATGCGATGGATGTTCAACAGGTTTTTTCTTTTCCACACCCGTATGCTCTTCTTTATTAAAATAATGGTCAATAACAGCTTGATTAATTCCGTTCCCTTCCTCCATCACCATGGCTAGACGCTGGATCTTCTCAACAGCCAGTCTAAAGCGTTCGAATGTAAAGGGTTTAATTAAATAGTCTGCAACACCATAAAAAACAGCTTCCTTCACCGTCTGAATATCTTTTGCAGCCGTAATTAAAATCACTGAAGCATGATACTGATGCTCCTGCATATGAGATAATAAAGTTAATCCGCTTTTTCCAGGTAAATATACGTCCAGTAATACCAGATCCGGTGACCATTTTTGAAGGCAGTCCTGTGCTTTCTTGACGGTATCTGCCTTACATACAACGTCCAAATTGTCCATGCGCTCGATAAACTGTTGATTGAGCTCAGCAACCATCGGATCATCCTCAACAATTAGAACCTTCATTTATTTGTCACCTCCAATGTACAGGGCAACTCTACATATATACTTGTTCCCAGACCCGGTTGGCTATCAAGCTCAATGATTCCTTGATGATTTTCCACCATGGTTTTAACCAGATTCAAGCCGTAGCCTCTGTCTTCTCCTTTGGTTGAAAAACCATGCTCGAATATTCTTTTTTGCATCTCAAAATCAATCCCCAACCCATTATCTTTCACTTTTAAAATAAATACATTTCCCTCACACTCATAGTTCAATTTCAGCTCAATTTTGCCGGGTTCTTTTTTTTGTAAGATGGAATCTATGGCGTTGTCAAAAAAATTACCTAGGATGTGTATGACATCATGAACGATATCCTGCATCTCCACATTAGAGACATTCGAGCTTTCTGCAAGAAGAACCGAAATATTCTGTTCGCGTGCTTCGTTGATTTTACCCATAATAAAACCTGCTAATGCCGGAACTTTAATTCTCTCCGTCAAAAAGCCTACCTCATCTTGATACCGGTGATTTAACTGATGAATATATTGACTGACCTCCGCATATTTCCTCATTTCAATCAGCCCGGATATTACGTGCATTTTGTTCATAAATTCATGGGTCTGTCCGCGAAGGGAGTTAATATAATATTTTGTACCACTTAACTGGTTGCTAAGATGGATCATCTCGGATTGGTCGCGCAGCGTTGCAACTGCCCCAAAAAACTCATTCTCAATATATATAGGGGTTACTGTCGCAATGACTTCTATACCATTCACATAAAATGAGCGATCCTTGATTTTCTTTTTATCATCAAACACTCTCTTGAAGAGCACGTTATAAAAGTTGGTATCTAGCTGCTCGCCAATCGGGGCTTTCATCTCTTGGTTTGCCAGTTGATACTTGGCCTGAGCCTCTTTGTTCATAAGCATAATTTTCTTGTCAGCCGAAATGGCTATAATTCCTTCAGCGACCTCATTTTCAATAATTTCTTTTTCGCGCAATCGTGTTGCTATCTCTTGCGGCTCAAGCCCAAATAAAATCGTTTTGATTTTCTGAGCCAGAATGATCGCGCCTAGAACTCCACTAAAGAGCCCCAGCATCAGCCCCCCAAAAATGGTATACTGCGCCTGCATCAAATCATGATTTAGGGTTCTCATGGTCAGCCCTACACATACAATGCCAATGACCTCATGCTGTTGATTAAATATCGGCGTAAAATATCGGTAACCTTTGCCCAAAATACCTATATTCTCAGAAAAATGTCCCTGACCGGATAGCGCTCTTCTGGCATCATTCAAATCCGAGAACGGTTTGCCGACCATCGTTGCATTCGGATGAGATAGCCGAATTAAATCGTGGTTCAGAATGACAACAAAATCCACATTAACGTTATGCATGACTCCAATTGAGTAGTCTTGGATCTGCTTCACAGGAACTCCCTGCTCGACATTACGAATAACATCGTTGTCACTGGCAACCATCTTGGCAACACCCGAAAGTTTTTCCTTCGTATTATCAAAATGCTTGTTAATCACGAAATTACGAATGAGAAGCAAGGATATAATTAAGGAGATAATGATAACTAAAACAACCAAAATAATAATCATGAATTGTAGCGAAACTTTGAATTGTCGTCTCGGTTTCGACTTACTTTTTGACCGCAACCCTATCACCTAGCTTTTTTGTTAAGCCCTCCATTAGGAAGAAGAGCCTATCTCTAACCCTATATTCCCTTGATATTCGACATCGTTTGACAATTTCCTTCTTATTTTGCAAGCCATTCATCGGCTGGAAAGGCAAATTTCGTTCATCTTGAGCAAATGCGATATTAACCCCTAGTTGATGCTTGGCTATTTCAGTCAAATAAATAAAACCGACTTGTCTTTAAAAGACAAGCCGGCTTTATATCAGGATTTTGCAAAATCCTCATATGAATTAGTGTATGCAAAATGGTTCCAAATTCACAAAATTCCCCGTATTTCATCCAATGACTGCACCTTTTCTCGCTGCATCCATTGTTCAAGGCCATGTACCAGCTCGGCCCCTGCATGTAAATGGACAAAATTGTACGTTCCCACCTGAATTGCAGCGGCCCCTGCCATGGTGAATTCAATAATATCTTCCACCGAGCTAATCCCGCCCATCCCGATCACCGGAATCGACACCGCCTGTGCCACCTGATGAACCATACGCAAAGCAATCGGTTTAATGGCCGGACCAGAAAGACCTGCATACGTGTTGGCGAAGACACTGCGACGCCGGCGTATATCTATTTTCATTGCAGAAAATGTATTGATTAGCGAAACTCCGTCTGCGCCTTCTTCCTCGCACATAACCGCCATCTGCGTGATGTTCTCTGCGTTTGGAGACAGTTTGACGACTAACGGAAGCGCCGTCACATTGCGCACCTGACGCACAACCTCCCGCGCTACCTCCGTCTGGATACCAAATTGCATTCCACCCTGCTTCACATTGGGACATGAAATGTTCAATTCCAGCATATCAACGCCTCTGCGGTTCATCGTGCGACGCTTTTGTGCATTTTCCGTAATCATCGCTACGGCCTGAACATATTCCTCCAGATTGGAACCGCCCACGTTGGCAATAACAGCCGTGTTCCAGTGAGTCATGCCATCCAGTTCATCCTTCAAAAAGGCGGCAACACCCGGATTCTCCAGTCCTACACTATTGAGCATGCCGGATGCTGTCTCATGTATTCGTGATCCGGTATTACCAGCCTTCGGATGCAGAGTCAGTCCTTTGCCGACGATGCCGCCCAATAATTCAGGAGAATAGAATTCCGCATACTCACGTCCGAATCCAAACGTACCGGAAGCCATGATAATCGGGTTCTTGAACGGTACACCCGCAATATTACACGCCATGGAGATCATCGAACTCCACCTCCTCCACCGGGAATACAGGCCCTTCTTTACATACCCTCCGATTGCCTCCACGGGTACGCATCGTACAGCCCAAACATGCGCCAATACCACAGGCCATGTGTCTTTCAGTTGAAATATATAAACGGGACGACGTATCCACTGTTTTCATGGCAAGTGCTTGCAACATTGGAGTTGGCCCGCAGGAGAACATATTCGCATAGAGCGTCGGATCGACCTGTTCGACGATACTTCCCCCTACCTTGACCTGCACAGATGCCGCCACAGCTTCGAACGCTTCAACCCCGAAGGCTTGCTGTGCAAACCCCAGATAAACGTGCGCATGCGGGTAATACTTTGCAGCCAACAGCAACGGAGCTGTACCCATGCCACCGCCGATTAAAGCCAAACTACCCTCTACCTGCGGAAAACCGTTTCCGAAAGGTCCTTCTAACTGAATTTCCTGACCAGGCTGTAATTGGGAAAACAAATTTGTCCCCTCTCCAACAACCCGATACAAAAAGGAAATACTCTCTTCCCCGATATCATAAATGCTGATGGGTCTGGGCAACAGTGGGTAACCTGTCCCGCTGCGCAGCATGTAAAACTGCCCCATGTTCCCTTTAAACTTTCCCTCTATTCTCATCACATAGATGCCCGGAACGAGCGCCACATTCGAAATTACGTTAGCCATATAACCCCTCCACTAACCACTCACTATAACGTAAAAGCAGCAACTATTACGTGACTATTTTCACATTTCCGGGTAACGTTTCGCCCTGCGGCTCGTGATATAAAAAAGCGTACTCCTGTTAGAGAGTACGCTTGTGTATTTAACTAATGGCTTCGCGCTCCGCATTGCGGCTACCCTTGGCATCCTTGCGGATTTGTTTGCTGCGTAGCTGTCCGCAGGCTGCGTCAATATCGACTCCATGCTCCAGCCGAACACTACAGCTAATGCCTTGTTTTTTCAGAACATCATAGAAGCCAGTAATCGACTCCGACTCACTCCGCTGGTATTGGCTATGCTCATCCACTGGATTGTACGGAATGAGGTTGACATTGGCCAGATTACGACGATGGCCCACCAGCTCAGCCAGTTCGAGCGCATGCTCCTTACCGTCATTAACGTCCTTCAGCAAGATGTACTCCAGCGTAATCCGACGATTCGTTTTATCCAAATAATAATCAATCGCCTGCATGAGTTTCTCAATCGGAATTGCCCGGTTGATCTTCATAATGCGAGTACGAATCTCATTATTCGGGGCGTGTAGGGAGATCGCCAGATTAACATGCAGATCGGAATCCGCAAATTCAATGATTTTATCAGCAAGTCCACTTGTGGAAACAGTAATATGCCGCGGCCCAATCGCTAGTCCTTTGTGATCCTTAATCACCCGAATGAAATCGGACAGGTTCACGAAGTTATCAAACGGTTCGCCAATTCCCATCACAACAACGTGACTGACCTGGTCGCCCGGACGTTCTTGATCCAGGTATAGCTGTACCTTCATAATCTGCTCTACAATTTCACCGCTGGACAGGTCACGGCTCTTTTTCAACAATCCGCTCGCACAGAAGCTGCACCCAATGTTACATCCTACCTGGGTAGTCACACATACGGATAAGCCAAACTTATGCCGCATCAATACCGTCTCAATCAAATTACCATCCTGGAGCCGGAACAAGAACTTGACCGTCCCGTCTGCTGACTGTTGCTTTACGTGTTCTTCTAGTGTTTCAATGGAAAAGTGCTCTGCCAACAGGCGAATACAACCCTCATGAACCTCTGCCATCGCTGCAAAATCAGTAACCCGCTTCCGGTACAATGCGTCCCATACCTGCAATGCCCGGGATTTCTTATGTCCATACTCGATGAGCCATGCTGTCAGTTGATCTAGCGTTAATCCATAAATGGATTCTTTTTTCATGTTCGATCCTCTTTTCAAAACATTCAAATTCGTATTTCTATATATAAACCCTAGCCATCACGACTCGTCTCAACTATCATTGCATCATAGCATGTTTAAGCAATCTGCGCTATTTAGACGCCTCTTTCATTGTCCCAAATTTTAATTATGAACACAAGGGGGGAGGCACATTGTTTTTCCTGTTCAACAAGAGCACGCAAAGACAGGATTACAGATGCTCCTAATGATATGATTACAACTAAGGAAGGTGATGCGGTTGGAATGGTTGCTTCGGATCAAGAACGCACTCGATCTGATGGAAGAGAGAATACAGCAGCCACTCGATATCGATGAAATTGCAAAGGCAGCCTATTCGTCTCCTTTCCATTTTCAGCGTATGTTTCATATGCTAACCGGCGTCACGGTAGCAGAATATGTGCGCAAACGTCGATTGACCTTGGCTGCTCAGGAATTGAGTCTTTCTTCCGCCAAGGTGCTGGATGTAGCGTTCAAATACGGATATGATTCCCCCGAATCTTTTTCTAAAGCGTTCCGAAAGGTACACGGCATTTCTCCCTCTGAGGCCAGAAGCCCTGGGGTGAACCTGAAAGCCTTTCCACGCATCACCTTCCATCTATCGTTGAAGGGAGATCAGGAAATGGATTACAAAATTGTAGAGAAAGCGGCCTTTACGGTCATTGGCAAGTCCATTCAAGTCACCACTAAGAACGGTGATAATCTTCGAGAAATCCCAAAATTCTGGAACGAACTGAATGCGGATGGTACATCAGATCGGATTCATGCCTTGGGAACAGGCGACGATATACTCGGTATTTGTTTGGATTTCAAGCATAGGGAAGAGAAATTCACGTACCTGATTGCCGCAGAAGGCAGCGAGGACGTAGCCGCTTCCAACGGATTAGAAGCCAGAACCATTCCAGCTGCAACGTGGGCTGTGTTTACATCTATCGGCCCTATGCCTCATTCGATCCAAAAGATATGGCAAAGAATTTTTCAGGAATGGTTCCCGGCCAGCAATTATGAGCATTCAGGCGGTCCGGAACTGGAAGTGTATACGATGGGAGATTCACATGCCGAAGACTACCGAAGTGAAGTTTGGATTCCGATTAAGAAAAAGTAAACAAACGAACCGATTGCCCACGGCAGTCGGTTTTATACCGTACTACATTTACATCATAAGGTGACAGAAAACACAATCCCCTGCATACTCGCTACTCTAGCTTACTGCTCCCAGACAATTCCCCGAGCTCCTGCTTCAATACAGAATATAGCCTTGAGCTTGCCGGCTTTAACGGATAGTCTGTTGCTTTGCAAAGAAGGCCGAAGGTCATATCGATCAGGCTGCCGCTTAACTCCCTCACCGCTGTTCCTGCCGGGACAGGACTGACCAGAATTTGTGGCACAAGTGCAATACCCAAATCGCTTACCACATAAAATTTCAGAGCCGTCATGCTGCCAATTTCCATCGTGTTTAACGTGGTTATTCCATATTCCTTCATGACCATTTCAAGTTTGCGACGATAGGGACAGGTAGCCGACGTAATAAGCAACCGCTGTCCCTGTAAATCCTCCGGCCCAATGCTTTCTTTTTCCGCAAGCGGGTGATTTTCAGGCATTAAAACTACAAATTTCTCCCTAAATAAAGCCTCAAAATATAGCTCTGTGCCCAAATCCGGTGCGGAACACAGCGCTAAGTCAATATCCCCCTTGAGAATACGCTCGCTTAAGGTAGGGGTATTCCCAAACTCAATAGAAACCTGAATGTTCGGATAATGGGTTAAGAATCGTTTTAAAATTCCTGGTAGTCGATAACTGGCAGTCGGTTCGGTCACTCCTATACGAATGTCGCCTGCGGTTCCTCTTTGCAGATTGTCCATATTCTCCTGCAATTGCTCCATATCCTTTACAATATGTAGACTTTGCTCGTAAAACATCCTGCCCGCTTCAGTTAACTTTATTTTCTTGCCCCGTTCGATCAGTTGGATTCCCATATCGGACTCCAGCTTCTGTATTTGCATCGTCACGGTAGATTGTGCATAATTCAACTCCTCCGCTGCACGCATAAAACTTCCGTAATTCACAATCATTTGAAATGTTTTGAGTGTTTTAATGTCCATTCTCAGACTCCTATATGCACAATTGGTTCAATTTTATTGAATCATAAATTCAGTTAATTCAATTATACAGAATACAATACATCCTCTACAATGATACATATCAGATCGTATTATTTTTCATACGCACATGAACTGGATGGAGAAGGAGCGAATATACATGGATTTACATCAAAAAGTAGCATTAGTTACAGGTGGAGGTACAGGAATTGGGAGAGCCGTATGTATGGCCTTGGCAGAGCGAAAAGCTACGGTAGTCGTAAACTATTCCCGCTCCAAAAACGATGCTGAGGAAACTGTACGTATGATCCTAGAAAAGGGCGGACGCGCTATCGCATTACAGGCTGATGTTTCCCGAGATCAGGAAGTTCGAACTATGGTTGATCAGATTGTCCAGCAATTCGGTACGATTAATATACTCGTGAATAACGCTAGCATTACACATCACATTCCTATGGATGATCTGGAGGCAGCCACGGAGGAGGTATGGAATGATCTATTTGATGTAAATGTAAAAGGCATGTTTTACTGTGCCAGAGCCGTAGCTCCTTTTATGAAGCTTAGTAAACAAGGAGCTATCGTCAATCTGGGAAGTATAGCAGGGCAAACAGGGCTAGGTTCCTCGCTTCCCTATGCTGTATCCAAAGCGGCCGTCCACGGACTGACCAAATCTTTAGCACGGGCACTTGCGCCGGATATTCGCGTCAATTGCATCGTGCCGGGAGCTGTAGCGACAAGATGGTGGGCAGGCAGGGAAGAACAAATGAAAACATTGGCTCCTCATTTGCTGCTACAGCGAATTTCCGCGCCCGAAGATATCGCCAGCATGATCTGCTCTGCTTTGGCACAGGAAGCCATGACAGGCCAGATTATTACGGTAGACAGCGGACAAACGCTGTAAAGATATTGGGACATCTGGGTAAAAACAAGCCGCCTTCTCTAACAGAAAGCGGCTTTTGAGCTATCGTATACCGTCGTTGACTACGTTTTAGCTTAAAGATACCGTAATTCGTGTACCTTTCACGAATTTAGCAAATAAGTACCGAACAAGCGGCCCTACAATTAAGAGCTGCAGAGGGAAAGCAAAAATAAAATTTTTAAAAACTAAAGACAAGTAATTTTTAAATAATGAGTCTCCCGAGAGACCATTAAAAAAGTAAGCCGTCCCCAATCCATAAAGTGACATACAGAGAACCATTCCAATGACCATACAGCATGAAAGGGACAGAATCACAAATACCTTTTTAGATTTGTCGTATGGTAATGAGAAGGCTATTTTCTTTGCTAGTGGACCGACAATAAACAATTCCAATACGAAAGCAATGATAGAACATAAAATAAATTGAAGAAACATTACTTTTAGAGATATTGTGCCAATCAAGTCATTTGTATATAGATTATAAAATGTCATGAATACGACCATCCCCAAGCACATCATGAAACCAAAATAAAGATCTTCTTTCTTCGTTGTTGGCAATTCCATCATCCCTTCTGTGTACCTTGGTAATTATATAAATAGTCGAAACCTCCACATAAGTGAACTTTCTGTGAACTTTTTGGCAAGCGTTTTCTTTTTTAGAATATAAGAAATAGGCATCGTTCAGCTCAACGATACCTTGGAATGTTGCAGTCATATCCCTCAATGATCTGCTTGTAAATCTAAGCCAGCTTCGTCTTAAATCTGTCAGTTATTTAACAAAAAAAACGGAGAACGCTCCCGCATCTTTGCTTGGGCGTTCTCCACCTTTTCTTATCCATGAATGATTTCACAAACTTTATCCTAATGATGTATACGACGTTTGTTTCTCAAAATGTTGCGAATCATCTTGTGATTGGGGAGCTGCCTGAACAACATATGTCCGGGATGCGGATTGGCCTCGATAATCCAAATTTGACCACTCTTCTCAATAGCAAGATCGATGCCCAGCTCGCGAACCGGATGATTTTTATCTATCGTGTCGGCAATAATTCTAGAAAGCTCGGTGATCTGGTCCAAAATCTCTTTCATTTTTGTTCTGTCATTTTTAAAGACCCTTAAAAGTACTTTGGACAACGGCGCCGCATGTCCTCCCTTCCGATAGTTGGTAACGACTTTTCGAGGTGCAGCAACACGGCCGGTTATTCCTGAAATGACCCATTCCGATTCCGGCTTCTGCATATACACTCTGGCATCAAAAATCGAACCTTTATACTTAGCTAACTTAAGTCCCTGCTGTACCAAATAACGACGATGAGGTCTCCGATAGGTTCTAACCGCTCTTCTTACGGCGTGAGATCTAACGATTCTGCGACTGGAGCCACAACGAACCTCATATTTCCTCCCCAGCTTTTTCGCACGTATGATGCCAGTCCCTCCACTCCCATAATTAGGCTTGATGAAGACTGTGCGATAGGTATCCAGCATCCGTAAAGTCCTTGCATTACTGATCCAGCGGGTTTCGGGCAAGTGAGAACGTAAAATGGGATGTTCTCGCATTTCCTTGTATTGAATCATCTTTCCAATGGGCACGAATATCCCTCGATTCTGTTGGGTTTTTGCACACACTACATGAATATGCATCTATATTCTATCTTGGTAACGGCGAATGCCACAGTTTGCTATGAAGAGGCAAATCTCCTACTTTCTCTAGGTCGAGTCTTCTTGGTTTCAAGAGAGAGATAGACAATGTGTCTTTACATGACAAGATTATTGTAAATACCTATAAAGTTGATTCCAATAATATATTAGACCAATAACAATTCTGGATATATGATGTATTAAAAATAACGTGAGGAGGAACGTTAACATGTCTATTTATGATTTTCAAGCAACCTCAATTAACGGGGAACCGATTGATCTCTCAGACTATAGAGGAAAGGTTCTCCTTATTGTAAACACAGCCAGCAAGTGTAGCTTCTCCAGTCAATTCACTGATCTGCAGAAGCTCTACGAAAAACGGAGGGAACAAGGTTTTGAAATCCTTGCGTTTCCTTGTAACCAATTCAATGAAAAAGAGCCCGGTAGCCATTCGGAGATTCAGGGAATTTGCCAAATTAACCATGGAGTAACCTTCCCTCTATTTGAGAAGACAGATGTCAGAGGCTCATCTCCGCATCCTTTATTTCAATATCTGACCCAACAGGCGCCGTTTCAAGGCTTCGATACGCAGACCAAAGACGGTCAATGGATGGAGGATTTCCTGCGGGATAAATATCCAGAAATATACGCTGGCGACGGTATCAAGTGGAACTTCTCTAAATTCCTGGTCGATCGCGATGGCCATGTACAAGGGAGATTTGAAGTAACAACGGAGCCCTGGGCCATTGATCCCGTCATCGAATCGTTATTGTAGTATTTCTGTTCACTTCTTTGGATTCTTTAAAAAAAGAGTATCAAATGACAAAAACGGATATTTGTCATTTGATACTCTTTATGTTATCCTGACTTCAAGGAGGTGACTCACACGGCACTTGACCGTGTCCCTATGGAAAAATCCTCAGATGTGCTAACCAAGGAACAGATTCTTATCGCTACAGAAGACACACTTAGGCGTTTTGGTATAGCCAAAACCTCCGTGACCGATGTTGCCAAAGTATTGGGAGTAAGTCATGGCACCATTTACCGACACTTTAAAAGTAAAGCCGAGCTTCTTGAAGGCGTGACCGAAAAATGGCTGAATGAAAAGATTATCGGCCCGTTAACGGAGGTCTGTCAGAATTCATCTATACTGGGAACGCCCCATTTAAAACGATATATACAGACCTTGGTCGAACTTAAGCAGTATTATGCCCGCGACGACGAGGAAATGTTTGAGATGTATACGAGGGTCACCGAGCAAGCGGCTGATTTAATCGACCAGCATATCGCCCACATTGTGGATCAGCTCGCTGATATCATTATACGCGGAGACATCACATCGGATCAGCCAGCCCAACTGGCGCGTACCCTTTTCTATGCCACAGCCCGTTTTCATCATCCCGCTCATGCCTACGAATGGAAGAATCCCGTGATTAATCAGGAGTTTTCGGATGTGTGGATGCTTTTAGAAAAAGGAATCACTTAAAATAGATATGGAAAGAAGGACAAAACACATATGAAGCATTTAGACGGAAAAACAGCAATTATCACCGGGTCCTCTAGAGGGATTGGACGTGCCATTGCCGAGCAACTGGCTGATCTGGGCGCTAATGTAGTCATCAATTATGCCAGCAGTCCGGACAAAGCCCAAGAAGTCGTGGAGAGCGTTGTTCAAAAAGGCGGCAAAGCCATAGCGCTTCACGCTGATCTGGGCAAAATGAGTGATATTGAAGCATTATTTACAAATACGATTGCTGAATTCGGTAAAGTGGATATTCTGGTTAACAACGCTGGGCTGATGATCACCCAACCTCTGGCTGAGGTAACCGAAACTGATTTTGACAAACAATTCGCACTGAATGTAAAGGGCACTTTCTTTGCCTGTCAGCAAGCCATGAAATATATGGAGAACTACGGAAGAATCGTGAACCTGTCCACATCCGTGATCGGACAAATGTTCCCGACCTATAGCGTATACGCAGGTACCAAGGGCGCAGTGGAGCAATTTACCCGTCAGCTAGCCAAGGAATTCGGAAGCAAACAAATTACGATCAACGCCGTGGCTCCCGGTCCTGTGAACACCGAGCTTTTCCAAGCAGGGAAAACCGAGCAGCAAATCGAAGGCATGAAGAAAATGAATGCTATGGGTCGGATCGGCGAACCGGAAGATATCGCTGATGTGATTGAGTTCCTGGTCAGCGCCAAATCACAGTGGGTTACCGGGCAGACAATCCGCGTCAATGGCGGGTTCATCTAAAAGCTGGAATACATGGAATGGAGGTTATTACGTTCATGATGTTACACAAAGGCGAGACCTTATTTCGACAAGGAGAATCCGGCCCTTTATATCACTTAAAGAGCGGCTTGTTAAAAATTGTCCGAGTCCATGAAGACGGCTCGCAAATTTTAGTTAATGTGATTGTGCCCGATGAAATCATCCCGCACCACTCCCTGATCAGCCCCAATCCTTATTATGGTACAGCAATAGCGCTGGTCACCTCTGAGGTTGAGGTTCTGTCACAAAAAGAGTGGTATCAGGCGCTGGAGCAAGATCCGACTCAATGTCGGGCTATCGCTTTACAGCTACAGGATAAGTTGCGCATGATGCAGCAACGAATTGACCAGCTCACCGAGGTGTCACCTGCCGAGAAGCTTCGGAAGCTCCAACGCTGGTTCCACTCCTACATCGCACCCGCCACGTTGACGGACGTGCTGACGCAGGAGGAAATCGGCCAGTTTATCGGGCTACGCCGGGAGACGATTAATCGGCTATTGCGTGCTTCAAGCGCTCCTTCTGCAAAAGATGATGACGATAATGCATCTCGATGAGCGAAAACCACTCTCCAGCATTCAACGCGCCGAATCTGGGATGAGAGACGGTAGACGGCCCTGTTGATTTCCCAACGATCGGCTCAATCTCTCTCATTTTCCGGATCACAACATTTAAACCCTCCACAATTTCTTCTTTGCTCGTCGGTTGTGGGGGAGTATACTGCGGGGATGGTGGCACTTGGATACGTATGGGCGGAAATCCTCCTAGATTAAAAACAGCCGTACCCGCCTCCGTTTTAACTCCTGTCTCCCCATTAGGCTGTAGACAAACATCAATGTTCTTCAGATGCATATACAGAGCAGAGTTCACCAAATGAAGATACATTTGTCCAAGCGACCATTGGTCCTCCTGTGGTGTGTACTGCAATTGCTCCAAGCTAAAGCTGTCCAATTCAAGAAGATAGTGTTGTGCCGTTTCTTCAAAACGCTGTAATGTTTCGGTTGTATTCATATATTAGTAACTGCCCCTCTCTATCAAAGTAGCTTTACTATACAAAAATGCTACTGACAGCATTATGTCAGTAGCATTTCAACATTTTTTCCACTTCCGCACGTACCCGCTCCCGGAGCGACTCAGGCTCCAGCACAACCATATCCGCGCCCCATCCAAGTATCCATTGCAGTAATTCCTCCGGCTGTCTGACGCGGAAAAGTATATGCAATCCATCTGCACGCTCCTCTATAGCCTCCATATAAAAGTTGTTCGCTTCCTTCACCTTATCTGCAATATCCGAACGTGCTAGTATGCGAACAGTCACATGACGGTCATCGGTTTGCTTGTAATCCTGCAAATGAAAATCGACAGGCAACTGAAACCTGTCCTCCAGTACCATAAGCTCGTCCATACGTGACAGACGGAAATGGCGGAGCTGCTGCCGCAATTCACATTGCCCGATTAACACCCACGAACCACGAAGCAATACCAGACCATAGGGAGCAACCACACGCACACTTTGACGATTCCCGTCAGCCTCTGGCATTCTTTTGGAGTAGCCAAACTGTACCATTCGTTTTTCCAATACAGCAAGACGCAGCGTTTCCAAGTAGGTTTTCTCTCTATGGTTTGCCCCTTCATCCACAGCGAGCAATCTCATGGTCGAACGCACCCGGGAAACTTCCCTGCGGACGCTCTCCGGTAAAATAGCTTCAATCTTCCTGCGGGAGGTTTGCGCCTTGATACCGTAGTCTGTATCAAATTTTTGTTCGATAAAATCCGTCCCGATTAGCAACGCCACAGCCTCTTCTGCGGTAAAGCTCACTGGGGGCAGGAAATACCCCTCCATCAAGGAATATCCAATGCCCGGTGCTCCTACAATCGGTACGCCCGATTCGCTTAGAGCCTGAATATCCCGATAGATGGTTCTCACACTCGTTTCGAATATAGCTGCCAAATCCTCGGCTCGTAAAATATCCTTACGCTGCAACTCTAGCAAGATCGCTAGCAAACGATCTGTTTTGTTCATACCACGGCCCCTCTCTGGAAAGATCTAAAAAAGCAAAAATACAAAAAAGCAATAAGGGCAGTACAGTCACTGCGACTTATTGCTCTTTTTTTCATACGGAGGTTACTTCATTACTTAAAAAATACTTTTTCAACGTTATATTTAGCCTTTTGTGAATTGATAATGTAGGTTTCATAGATTTCTCGCTCTACCGCATCTTCCACAATACAAACCTCGATAATCGCTACTTCATTCCGCTTGTCCTTGATCGGCGATACGGTGTCTTCAAAATGCTTTTTGATTCTTGGTCTTAGCTTTCTTGCTTTACCAACGAACAGCAATTCCTCCTGCGCATTGTAGAACATAAAGATACCCGCCTTATCTCTAGGGATCAGGTGAAAGTCGGTAAATCCATAAATATGGCTGAGCTCAGGGTTAACCTGTTTGGTAATCGTGATATCCGGAGTTGGAATTGTTATATTAATCACTATGTCACTTCCTCATTCTATATAGGTGTAAATATTATCACAAATCCTGCGGTAACACCATTTAATAAATCCTTGCCCCATCACAAGACAGATCGTAAAATTTTTATGATTTACCTACTATGCGAGTAGGTTGGTTTCCGTTACAATATGTCAGTGTGATTCTGGCATCGGCAGATTGACACGTACTTGAATATTATTGGAGGCTTCTATTTTTTCATGCAAAATGAATCTCATTCTAACGTAAAAATTATAACGGCCGATCCGAGTGCGATCGGCCTGTTTGGCTTGGCTATTGTAACACTTGTAGCTTCATCCCAAAAGCTTGGTCTCACTGAAGGCTTGAGCTTTATTATCCCTTGGGCTATTTTTCTTGGTGCCTTTGCACAGCTGTTTGCCTGCATTCAGGATGCAAAGCATAACAATACCTTTGGCATGACGGCATTTGGTGCTTACGCCTTCTTCTGGTTAGCCGTAGCTAGTAGCTGGATGATTAAAATGGGCGTATTCGGCTCAGAGCTGGCATCTGCTGTGGATGGCAAACAGCTCGGCGTTGCCTTTGCCGGATATCTCATCTTTACGCTCTTCATGACCATAGGAGCCATGGAGACGCACAAGGTCCTATTTTTTATTTTTGTGTTGATTGATTTTCTATTCCTCGGCCTTAGTTTCGATGCATTCGGCATCGCCCCAGAGGTGTTCCATACCATCGCCGCTTATGCTGAAATGGGCATTGGTCTACTCTCGCTGTACGGTACAGGAGCTGCCGTTCTGAATGCACATTTTGGCCGAACATTTCTGCCCGTAGGACGTCCTTTCGGCATTTTCAAACCACGTCCTTAGCTGTATATGTAAACCCACAAAGCCTCCTTTCGCGCCGATCCGCGTTAAGGACGGCTTTGTTTCTTTTCCATCACTCCCTCCTGTATCAAAAAAATACTAAAAAGAGTCGTTTAGTGAATATAAAACCCCACAATGATAACAATATACATAAATTGTAATCAAAGGGGTTTTTGTAAAAATGACACAAGGCAAATCTCGTATCACATTTCCGCAATTTCCCGAATCGTATTGGTTAGCTTCCACTGACATCCCTAACTTCCCCAAACTTAGTGAGGATATTCAGGTGGATGTTGCCATTGTAGGTGCGGGGATTACCGGTATTACCACTGCTTATTTACTTTCTAAAAAAGGATTAAACGTCGCCGTCGTCGATGCGGGGCGGATACTTCATGGGACAACCGGTCATACTACCGCCAAAATTACCGCACAGCATGATTTGATCTATAGCGAGTTTATCTCACATTTTGGCAAGGAAAAAACCCGACTCTATTACGAAGCCAACCACAACGCTCTTCAATTTATCAAACAAACGGTAGAAGAGTATCATATCGATTGTCAATTTACAGAAGAAGATGCCTACGTTTATACATGTGAAGATACGTATGTGAGAGAAATTGCCGACGAATATAAAGCTTACGAGGAACTTGGCATCCCGGGAAGTTATGTCGAACAAACGCCTCTGCCGTTTTCAACTAAAGCAGCTATTAAGATGAAAAACCAGGCCCAGTTTAATCCTGTACCTTTCTTAAGATATTTGGCAAACCAAGTCATCCGTCAGGGCGGGAAAATTTATGAGCAAACCACCGTTGTAGATGTGGAAAAAGGAAACCCTGCCATCATTACAACAAGCGATGGAAAGAAAATTACCTGCAACCATGTCGTATCCTCCTCGCATTTCCCATTCAATGATCCCAACGGTCTTTATTTTGCGCGATTGCATGCCGAGCGGTCTTATGTACTCGCGGTCAAAACCGATAAAATCTACCCAGGTGGTATGTATCTAAGTGCGGAAACCCCAAAACGTTCACTTCGCTCCGTAATGGTAAACGGAGAACCGATGGTTATCGTCGGTGGGGAAGGCCACAAAACGGGACAAGGAATCTGTACTTTCCAGTACTATGAAGCTTTACAAAAGTTCGCGGAGCAAACATTTGGATTAAAGGAAATCGTTTATCGCTGGTCGGCCCAAGACTTGTATACGCTAGACAAGCTCCCTTATATTGGGCAGGAACTATCCAACACCTCTAACATCCTCGTTGCTACGGGTTATAGAAAATGGGGGATGACCACAAGTGTGGCGGCAGCTTTATTAAATACGAATCTGATTACCAGAGAGGAAAGCCCATACCAGGATCTTTTCTCCCCATCAAGATTCCATATGGACCCCGACATCAAAACATTTGTGACTCAAAATGCGAATGTGGCTAAACATTTGATTGCTGGGAAGTTGGACATCAGCTACAAAAAGGCTGATGAACTGGAGCACGACGAAGGGGCGGTCATCCGGGTAAACGGCAAAAGAGCGGGCGCATACCGTGACCCACAAGGAGCATTGCACCTAGTGGACACAACATGCACCCATATGGGTTGCGAAGTCGAGTGGAATGAGGCGGAAAGAACATGGGATTGCCCTTGTCATGGCTCACGCTTTTCATATCAAGGCGAAGTCATTGAAGGACCGGCAAAAAAATCGCTTGGCAAGGTTGAAGTAGAATAGCACCATCCTTTCGGAATAAACCTAGTTAGGCTGGATAACATACCTTTGAGAAGCATAAAAGAAAGGTGATCCGATGATAAACCAACAGTCTACATTAGCGGCGCATGAGTCCTTAGAAATCCACGAAGCGCTTAATTTTAAAACGTTATGCTTAGCCAAGTCCAAATTAATGCAAGGCTTGGTATTCGATCAAGAGCTAAAGGATTTAATGGAAAAAGATGTTCAGCAATCTATACAAGCTATTGCCGATTTGCAAGCAATCTATGCCAGGGCACCGTTTCAGGCACCTGTACCAGAATTTCGTCCCACACCAATATTAAATTGAGGTGAATGATGTGACATTAGATCAGACCCAGTCCGCTAAAATGGATTATGCGGATCCAAAAAACTCATTAAATATGCCAGAAATGGCAGACACGACCTTAGCGATGGATTTTCTGATTCGCGTCAAGGAAGGAGTTCGAAATACAGCCGTAGCCTTGACGGAAACCGTCTCTCCAGATGCCAGAACTCTGTTGCGCAATCAACTGCATCAAGGCATCGTTCTTCATCAGGAAATTACTGATCTTATGGTACGAAAAAAGTGGTTTCATCCTTATGATCTGCAAAAGCAGTACCCATTGGATCAGCTATCAGCCAACAAGACGGTGGACATCAGCAAAATGAAACTGTTCCCAGATGATACCACCCGCAAGGGTATGTTTGATCGCACGCCGGACGAACATATGGGAGGAAACCAGGCATGAAAGCAGTGACCTACCAAGGTATCAAAAACGTTGTGGTTAAAGAGGTTTCGGACCCAAGTATTCAAAAAGCCGACGATGCGATTGTCAGACTGACGACAACCGCTATTTGTGGTTCAGATCTACATCTCATTCACGGATTGATTCCGAATCTACAGGAAGATTATGTAATAGGGCATGAGCCGATGGGGGTTGTAGAGGAAGTCGGCAGCGGCGTAACCAACTTGAAAAAGGGAGACCGCGTGATCATTCCATTCAACATAGCGTGCGGTGAATGCTTTTACTGTAAAAACCAGTTGGAAAGTCAATGTGACTATTCTAATGAGCATGGAGAAATGGGCGGTTTTTTCGGCTATTCAGGAACAACTGGTGGATATCCGGGTGGACAAGCTGAATATTTACGTGTGCCTTTTGCCAACTTCACTCACTTCAAAATTCCGGAGAGTTGTGAACATCCTGACGAAAAGCTCTGCTTGATCTCTGATGCCATGACCACTGCGTTCTGGAGTGTCGATAATGCCGGGGTAACGGACGGGGATACTGTCATTGTTATTGGCTGTGGGCCGGTAGGTCTGCTAGCGCAGAAGTTCGCCTGGTTCAAAGGGGCAAAACGAGTCATTGCGGCAGACTATCTGGATTATCGACTGCAACACGCGAAGCGCACCAATCACGTGGAGATCGTGAATGTAGAATCGCAAGAAAACGTCGGCAACTACCTCAAGGAAATAACCAAAGGAGGCGCAGACGTAGTTATTGACTGCTCCGGCATGAGCGGCAAAATGTCTCCGCTGGAATCCTTGGCTTCCGGTCTTAAACTTCACGGTGGAGCTCTGGGAGGACTGATCATAGCTACACAGGCTGTGCGCAAGGGCGGCACCATTCAAGTTACCGGGGTATACGGCGGTCGATATAACGGTTTTCCGATGGGAGACATTTTTCAGCGGAATGTTAATTTACGTACGGGACAGGCACCCGTTATTCACTATATGCCT
Source organism: Paenibacillus sp. FSL L8-0158 (assembly GCF_038592965.1). Classification (GTDB taxonomy): domain Bacteria; phylum Bacillota; class Bacilli; order Paenibacillales; family Paenibacillaceae; genus Paenibacillus; species Paenibacillus polymyxa_D. The sequence continues at coordinate 5,686,933 of NZ_CP151949.1, forward strand.
TATATGTATGAGCTGATTGATACAGGTAAGGTCGACCCTGGGGACGTTGTCACACACGTCATTCCGTTAAGCGACGCCAAACACGGATATGAAATTTTCGATACCAGACAAGACAATTGCATCAAAGTTGTACTTAAACCTTAACTATATATTAGAGCATTGGAGGTAAACGTCATATGGTGTATGGCCTGCACGAAACCCTTGAAGTCCATGAATTATCAGCGTTCAAAGCAGTGTGTCTTACCAAGTCTAAAACCATGCAAGCATTAATCTCTGATCCGACCCTCAAAGCTATATTACAGCAGGATGTTGACTTATCGACCCGCCAATTACAAGAACTCGGTACCCTCTTAGATCAAGCCATTTCACAGGAGGTTAAGCCATGAATAAACTATTAGAGTATTTGACCGGACTCAATACCTTAACGGACCAAGTCATTGCAGCCGATTTTCTGAACGCCGCCAAAAGCGGAGTGAGAAATTACGCTATGGCTGTAACGGAAGCGGGAACTCCAGAAATTAAAGCTATTCTTACGAAGCAACTGGATGAGGCTATTGATACGCATGAGCAGATTTCAACATACACGATCGAACGTGGCTGGTATCACCCTTGGAACATAAAAGAGCAACTTTCGATGGATCTACAAAATATCAATACTGCATTGCAAGCCCCCGTTTTATAAAGGTAGGACGCTCACTTCGGTCGTACATTCCTGCCCGTAGGACGTCCCTTGGGAATTTTAAAAGCACACCCTTAGCAGTATATGTAAACCCACAAAGCCGCCTTTCACGTCGATACGCGTTAAGGGCGGCTTTTGGGATTAACATGTTATCTTAATTATTCGGCTTGCCAATTCGGCATCCGTTCTGCAGGATAACGAAGACCCGCTGCCATTCCTTTTGGAATAATTGCGTTAATAGCTTCCATTTCCTGTGCGGATAAAACAACATCGACGGATCCTGCATTTTCCTCTAAATACGTAACCCGCTTGGTTCCTGGAATCGGTAAAATTCCCTCTTGTGCAAGCAGCCATGCCAACGCCAGTTGAGAAGCTTTGACCCCTTTTTGGGCGGCAAGGTCCTTAACATGCTGCACGAGATCCAGATTTTTCTGGAAATTCTCAGGTTGAAAACGTGGCACAGAGCGACGGAAATCATCTTCTGCAAAATCATCAAACTTCTGAATTTGCCCGCTCAAAAAGCCGCGTCCAAGTGGACTGTAGGCCACAAATTCGATGCCCAGTTCCTTACACGTTGGTATAACTTCATCTTCTGCTTCTCGGCTCCATAAAGAATATTCCGTTTGCAGCGCTGTAATTGGATGTACTTTGTGAGCGCGTCGAATGAGCCCAGGAGAAGCTTCGGACAGCCCCAAATAGCGGACTTTTCCCGCTTGAACCAAGTCACTCATCGCACCAACCGTTTCCTCGATAGGCACATTTGGATCGACACGATGCTGGTAGTACAGATCAATCACATCTACACCCAGTCTTTGCAGGCTGCGATCACATGCCTCTTTTACGTATTCGGGACGGCCACTTACACCCATAAATGCGCCATCTTCCCCACGCATAATGGAAAATTTAGTGGCTAATACGACTTCGTCGCGGTGGCTCCGTAGGACTTGGCTAATCAGTTTTTCATTTTCCCCCACACCATAGACATCGGCAGTATCCCAAAAGTTTATCCCTAGCTCCAGCGCACGATGAAGTGTTTTGATCGATTCCTGCTCATTCAACTCACCGTAATATTCGGACATTCCCATGCAGCCCAGACCCAGTGCAGATACTTGAAGATCGCTGTTACCCAGTTGTTTCTTTTTCATCTCCATCACTCCTAAATTGTCAGAATAGTCATCGTATTTCCTAAGCACCATGTCACATTCCGTATGTTACTACTTAAAGTTAACTTGAAGTCAAGCATTGTCTGGTTTTGAAACGAGAATTATTATGTATGAACAGAAGCGCTTCAGTAGCTTCTGGACGGTAGGGAAATTCATTTACAAAGCTAAGGCTTCTTCCGTAATCTTCTTGATATCAATGGATGAAGGCGTTTCTTCCTCGACCATATCGGGAAGGATATTTTCCAAAAAATAATCGACGCAGTGTAATTGAATATTCTTGATTTTTACAAGTGCATTACGGTACATGACTATAAATTCCTTTTCCGTATTTCCCCGCTGAAGTTCTGCAAATGCTTCGTATACCTGATCCATCTTGTCCGCAACTTCAAGGATTAAACCTTCTACAGAATCATCTTTACCTTCCCTTAGCTGTTTGCGAAAAATAGCCTTAAAATCCTCGGGAATATTCTCTTCAATAAAATACTCAATCATACCCTCTTCGACCTGTTGGATTAATAATCGTAGTTCCTTAGAGGAGTGCTTAACTGGCGTTTTGATGTCTCCAATAAAAATCTCCCCGTAATCGTGACTGCTTGTGATCTCGTATAGCTTTTTCCAGTCAATGCTTACGCCGTTCCTCTCTTCGATATCAGCCAGCGTTTTGGCATACTGTACCACTTTCCAGGAATGTGCCGATACGCTATGTTCCTCAAATTTAAACTTACCCGGACAACGGATGATTCTTTCCAGCTCATTTAACGACCGAAAATACGTGTGAATCCCCATCATTGCATCCATCCTTTAATATATATATGAGATAGTCAATCTAAACCCCACTATAAACCTCAACTATTAACAGCAGATTATCGCAATATCAAGTGGAATTCACACATGTAGCACATACACAATTTTTGCTATACACTTTATAAAAGAGGAACTTACAAAATCCTGAAAAAAATATAAAGTGGTGAATTCGTTGTTCAAAATCTTATTAATTGAAGATGATGAAACTTTGTTCCATGAAATGAAGGATCGGTTAACTCAATGGAACTATGATGTGTATGGCATCCAGGACTTTAATAAAGTCATTCAGGAATTTACAACGATAAAGCCTGATCTGGTCGTGATAGATATTCAATTGCCGAAATTTGATGGGTTTCATTGGTGTCGAATGATTCGATCCCACTCTAACGTCCCCATCCTCTTCTTATCTTCACGGGATCATCCTACGGATATGGTGATGTCGATGCAGCTTGGAGCGGATGATTTTATCCAAAAACCATTTCATTTTGATGTACTCATTGCCAAATTACAGGCGACACTCCGCCGCGTATATAATTACAATACTGAACCTGTCTCCCTGAAAACATGGTGTGGCGCAACGGTCGATTATGAAAAAAATGTAGTAGCCAATGAGGCCGGCTCCATCGAATTAACCAAGAACGAGATTTTTATTTTGAAGCTGCTGATCGAACAAAAAAATAAAATTGTTGCACGTGAGGAATTAATTAAAAGCCTCTGGGATGATGAACGTTTTGTCAGCGACAATACCCTGACCGTCAACTTGAACCGCCTACGTAAAAAATTGGACGAGCTGGATTTGGGCCGTTTTATTGAAACGAAAGTGGGGCAAGGCTACATGGCTATAGAAGAGGCACCTGCCTATGATTAAAAAATACCTTATAGAGAGGCGGAGCTGGATTCTACTGTTTGTGTGTCAGCAATTCCTGATCCTGTTCATTGCTTATGTGGATGCAGCAATTCCATTAATGCCGATCCTTTATATCGTCTTCTTATCTATGATGATTTTCTTGGTTTTTTTAATCATTCGCTATCCCAAGGAAACCAAATTCTATACCACACTAGAAAAATGGGAGAGTCCTCTTGAACTAACGGGTATAGGCGAACCGGAGAGTCCGTTTGAGCAAATCATTGAACAAAAAATCACGGACCAGAACGAACGGTTACAACAGATCATCTCGCAAAATCAATTGACACTTGAACATGAAAAGGATGAACTATTATCCTGGATTCATGAGGTAAAAACACCATTGACTACCATGCATTTGATGATTGAGCGGTTGGACGACAAGTCCTTAAAAGCTCAGTTAACCTATGAATGGCTACGAATTCACTTACTGCTGGATCAGCAGCTCCATCACAAACGCATATCTTTTATTGAAAATGATCTGTATGTCGAGCAAGTGGATTTAAAATCTCTGGTTTTTAAAGAGATCAAAGCATTACAGTCATGGTGTATCCAAAAAGGGATCGGTTTTGACATCCAATTGGAGCACATGGAAGTGCTGAGTGATGCCAAATGGCTGGCTTTTATCATCAGACAGCTCTTAACCAATGCCATCAAATACAGCGATGCCAGTGATATTATCATTCACAGCTATGAACAAAGGGATCGAATACAGCTTGAGGTTCAAGACTTTGGGCGCGGTATTGACCCGAAGGATATACCCCGTATTTTCGAGAAAGGTTTTACATCCACAACCCAACATTCTGATCACACTTCAACGGGTATGGGGTTATATTTAACGAAAAAGGCAGCACAAACCTTGCTCATACATATAGATGTGCACTCCAAACCGAACGTGGGTACAACCTTCACTTTAATTTTTCCCAAACGAAATGATTTCGTGAGTGTGGTAAGCATGTGACAGAGATGTCACATGCTTTTATGTATTGTTCGCCCAATCAAAGGAAAAACATCGGCTCTATTTTTATAATAAGGCTACAAGAACAATAAGGAGTGCATCGAAGTGAACATTTTAGAAGCCCGTAAAATCCGTAAAAGCTATGGTAATAAGTTAAATATGCAGGAGGTTTTGAAGGGAATAGATATCCTTATTGAAGAAGGGGAATTTGTCAGTATTATGGGAGCCTCCGGTTCAGGTAAAACCACACTGCTGAATGTTCTTTCCTCTATTGATAAAGTGAGCCAAGGTTCCATTAGAATCAATGATATCGAAATGACGAAAATGAAAGAAAAGCAACTGGCTGAATTTCGCAAAGAGCATTTAGGCTTTATTTTTCAGGAGTATAATCTGCTAGATACGCTAACGGTGAAGGAGAACATCCTCTTACCCTTATCCATCACCAAAACGCCTAAAAAAGAAGCCAACCGAAGATTTCAGGAAGTGGCTACAGAATTGGGGATTTATGAGTTGAAAGATAAGTATCCCAATGAAATTTCGGGTGGACAGAAACAGCGTACATCAGCGGCCAGAGCGTTTATTCATGAGCCCAGTATTATTTTTGCCGATGAACCTACGGGTGCACTGGATTCCAAGTCGGCTTCCGACTTATTAAACAAGCTGGGCCAGTTGAACCAAAAACGCAAGGCAACCATTATTATGGTCACGCATGATCCTGTCGCTGCCAGCCATTGCAGTCGGGTTATTTTTATTAAGGATGGGCAAATGTATACGCAGCTTCACAAAGGTGAGCAGGAAAGACAAAGCTTCTTCCAGGATATCATGAAAACCCAAGGGGTCTTAGGCGGGGTTCAATATGAACATTAATCTGCTCATTCTAAAGAATTTGAAAAAAAACCTGAAAAATTATTACCTTTATGTTTTTGCCCTCATTTTCAGTGTTGCGCTCTATTTCGCTTTTGTCACACTACAGTACGATCCCTCCATGGACGAAGTGAAGGGTTCTGTTAAAGGTGCAGCTTCCATACGCGCAGCTTCCGTTTTACTGGTCGCTATTGTCTGCATCTTCCTTTTGTATGCTAATAATATCTTTATAAAAAGACGCAGCAAAGAAATTGGCCTATTTCAATTGATCGGAATGACTAAAAATAAAATTTTTCGCATCCTGAGTGCTGAAAACTTAATTCTATACTTCAGTTCACTTTTCATAGGAATTGGGGTTGGATTCTCCTTTTCCAAATTAGTGATTATGATTCTATTCAAGACGACGGGCGTCGAAGCCATTGCCACTCTATATTTTTCTAACCAAGCACTGGCTCAAACACTCATCGTTTTTGGTATCATCTACTTATTGGTTATGCTCATGAATTATTCCTTTATCCAAAGACAAAGTATTTTGTCTTTGTTCAGAGTGATCTCAACCACCGAAGGTAAAATCAAGAAAATAACGATCTATGAAATGATCATCGGGATCATTGGAGTCTCATTCATCGCTTTAGGATATTATGTTTCCTCCAGATTATTTGGTGGAGACTTTACATCCTTAAATGAACTATTTATGGCTATGGTGTTTATTTTGGGCTCTGTCATCATCGGAACACTCCTTTTTTATAAAGGATCTATCCGCTTTATTTCCAATATCATCAGAAAAAGCAAAGGCGGCTATTTGAACATTAATGAGGTGCTGTCTCTCTCATCCATTATGTTCCGTATGAAATCCAATGCTTTGTTGTTGACCATTATTACAACAGTATCGGCACTTGCCATCGGTTTACTATCCTTAAGCTATATCGCCTATTATTCTGCGGATCAAGCAGCTGAGGACAATGTACCTTCCCATTTTGCCATGACGAATGTACCGGATGCTGAGAAATTCAAAGCGTTACTTCATGAGCATGATATAAAGTATCGTGAAAAGAAAATTGAAGTGATTCAAGTCAGTGTGAAGACAGCGCAAATTATGGAGACTCCTATGGAACAATTAAATGACGGTACGGATTCCATGACACTGCCTGTCGTAAGCGACCAATCTGTGGAGGATACGGATGTATCTCCAGGCCAAACGGTTTTAACGGGCTATAATGATATGTTACAGAAATTCATGTCCTTGAAAGACTTTGGACCCTTGGATTTAAAGGGGAAAACGGAAGTCATACCTCAACAATATGTGGGTCTAAAAAAGGATTATGTGATTCCCTACTATTTTGCAGCCGGGGGAGTACCCACTGTCATTGTAGACGAAACCATCTTTGAGCGGTTAAAGAGAGATGCAAATCCTGAGATTCAAAAGAAATCATCCTTATATATTGGAATTGATATGATAAATGCAGAACAGATTGAAGAAGCCAATCGTCTCTTTGCAGCTGCGAATTTTAATGATCAACAAACATCCCGCCTTGAAATGAGCAGCAATCAGAAGCGGAACATGGGAGTGATCATGTTTGTAGTTGGCTTTTTAGGACTCACCTTTCTCATTACATCAGGCTGTATCCTTTACTTTAAGCAAATGGATGAGAGCGAAGATGAAAAAGCCAATTATACGGTATTAAGAAAGTTAGGGTTCACCCAAAGTGACCTGCTTCGAGGCATTAAAATAAAACAGCTCTTTAACTTCGGCATTCCATTAGTGATTGGCCTATCACACAGCTATTTCGCCGTTCAATCCGGCTGGTTCTTGTTTGGAACCGAAATTTGGATGCCTATGATCATCGTTATGGTGCTGTACACCGCCTTATATTCCATTTTTGGAGTATTATCCATTCTGTATTATAAAAAGGTCATTAAATCAGCATTATAATCGGCAAAAAGCAAAGAAAGCTCCAGCGAAAGCGCTGGGGCTTTTCCAAATATTTGAGCATTTTCGTTCCTGCATGTACAATAAAATAACTATCATCGTAACCCCAAAGGGGGAGAGCTTATTTTATTATTACTCATCAATGGCATCGGCATCGTAGCCAATATCATACTCGGTTCCTTTATAGGTGCGGCTATTTTTATGGGAATTGTTTTTTTCCTAATTGGCTTGCCTGAGTTTAAAAAATCGCCGACACTTACGAAAAAGGCTAAAAAAGATGTCGCCTATATTATGTCAACCCTATTAACTCTTGTTGTATTCATGGTTATCGTTTTCTGGAATATCCGTGCCTCAGGTGATTTGATGCTAGCAGGTCCGCTAACACCGCAAATGAAGTTTCACTGGGGACAAAAGGTGTTGATGCTAGGGTTACTGGAGGGCTTATGGTCTGTCATCACCCTAAAATGGCTGTTACCCATCTTTTTTGATCCGCTGGATCTCAATAAGAAGCAAATCCTTGTTTTAGTGATCGGGATTGTATTTAGTGTGGGTTCAGGTATTTATGCCATACTTGAAGCTAGTTAACGCAAAGGTTCAAAACCCTCTGCTTGCTTGAGAATCCGCTCAATTTCCGCGCATGTCTCCGGTTGCAGCGTCACTTCGACTGCTTTTACATTTTCTTCGATTTGTGCCGGTTTAGTGGCCCCAATGAGTGCAGCGCTGATACCCGGTTCTCTCAGAATCCAAGCAAGTGCGAGCTGTGACAGGGTGACACCCAAATCCTTCGCCAGCTTATCCAGCTCCTGGACACAGTTTAGAACGGTATCGTTCATATAACTGCTGATAACATTATTGACAGAGGCATCAGCCCCGCGGCTACCCGTCGGTAAAGGCTGTCCAGGCTTGTATTTCCCCGTGAGGATCCCTTGGGCCAGAGGCGAAAATACAATTTGGCCGATGCCTACCTGCCCGGATATCGGAAGTACCTCATGCTCGATGTAACGTTCGAACATATTATAGATCGGCTGATTGGCAATCAGCGGGCGCAGATTCAGCCTTTTTCCAATCCCATAAGCATCCATGAGCTGGGCAGCACTCCATTCGCTAACAGCAGCGTACAGAATCTTACCCTGAGCCTGAAGGTCATCGAGCGCTCGCAGCGTCTCTTCCAAAGGAGTGTCTGGATCATAACGATGACAAAAATACATGTCGATATAATCCGTACCCAGACGCTTCAGACTCGCTTCACATTGCTCCATAATGTGCTTGCGTGACAGTCCCCTGTCATTGGGACCGGAATCCATAGGGAAGTACACCTTGGTAGATAATACATAGCTATCTCTTCGATAAGACTTCAAGGCAGCTCCCATAGCCTTTTCGCCTTCTCCCCGGTTATACGCGTTCGCGGTATCAAAGAAATTAATCCCGAGTTCAAAGGCTTTGGCAATACAAGTATGAGCTGCTTCCTGCTCGGCGGCTGTACCGTACGTCAACCAGCTCCCCAGGCCGATTTCACTAATTTTAAGACCACTGTTGCCTACATTTCTATATTTCATATCTACTCCTTCTTTCATAAGAGGATCATATTTTTATATTTTAACATGTAAACCCTTTCATTAAAATCATTGATAAAGGATTCATGAAGTTACATGAAGGATATCTACCACCCTGACGGTTAGGGTGGTAGATGCTTTAGTTTCACAATCTCAAATCATGTCTACTTGCTTCCTACAGGAAAAAGCGCATCATATGCTGGGCAAGGCAGTTTGTCGAGAAACTCCTGAAGCTGCTTCGGTTTATTTTTGTAAATATCCTTTAAGGATGTTCCATCATAAATATTGCCGATGACCACAGGATGGCATAGCTCACAGATCAGGATGTCCCCGTTCCCGTGCAGATGGAGCTGTTTTTTACCATCAACACAATTGGAAAAATACACACCCGGCTGTTCCTTGAAACCCAGTGCTTCTGCGAAACGGTCCATACAGGTGAAATACAATACAGTGTCATCTTTTTTATGTGCAATCAGGTCATGAACGGAACGGACGAGCGCTTCCTTGGTGGAAATAGCGTTCCAGTTGGTATGATCCATCACAATGCTGTTTTGGATTTCATGGATGCGCACACCGAGATCATATACCATTTCGCTAATAGCTGGCATGTTGTTTTGTGTCTCTGCAAACAGCAACGTCTCCAGCACCGTTTCCAGCTTGGCCTCGGTACATAACCGGATATTTTGAACGATTTTCTCATACATGCGAGGATGAACATGATAATAGGCTGCATATTTATCGGCATCCGTGAAGTTGAAGGAGATATGAATGTTGGAAAGTCCTGCATCACGTAGTTTCTCAATTCGTTCAGGGCTGAGCAAGCTGGCATTGGTATTGAGCTGGGTAGCGATGCCCTTGCTTGAACAGTGAGCCACAATGTCCAGACAATCCTCATACTTCAAGGTCACTTCTCCCCCGGACAGTCGCACACGTTTTAACGTTGGAATGTCATCAATAATATCAATGACCTCTTTGCTGCTAATGCATTGCCCATCGTTCCGCTGATACGCGCAGCAGTAATCACACTTGAAGTTGCAATTAGAGGTGACCCCGACTTCCAGTCCCTCCAGCTCGTAGATGCCCGGCTTTTCCAGTTCAAGTGCTTTATATTTGTTCTCTATACTCACTTTCTCATGATCCTCCCGATCTCAGGCTTATGTCTTGAATCCCCTTGAGATTATACAGAATGGGACGGTTTGTGGATATGACATTGGTAACGGTGAAAATGGAGTTCCGAAAATTTGAATTAAAACAAAAAGAAACCTGCATCTAAAGAGCTAGGTTTCTCGACAGTCTTAAAGCCTTAAATATATGTTTTAAAATGCTATGCTATAGTTACACTTGCTTAGCTACATCAGAGAAACGCTTGGATATATCCGTGACATTTTGCAGGCCGAAATCAAGACTTTCTGCCAAATATTTATTAAAAAACTCAGGAACAATTCCGGTCATGTGGTAAAAGAAGGATACTTCAGTTTTCCAATCATTCTCAACCATTTGATGGATGTTCACAAGGCCCTTTTTAGAAACAAGGTCGATAATTGTTTTGATTTTTGTTGGTTTCTGAATTGTAATTAATTCATCGAGTGGTTCAATTTTCAAATAACCTTTTCGATGTAAAGCTGCATAGAAGTTCCGATGATCTTTTGGTTTAAGATTTCCCAAATGGGCCGCCCTGTATCCCAACACTTGCAGCGAAGTCTTCCATTTCTTTTTCAAATCCAAGTAATTATCTGGATTTGTGATATGAACCATATTTTTCATATCAAGTGTAAATTCGTCTTCAGGTAATAAGAATGCTCCCGCAAACATATTTGCTTCATTTTCAATAATTTTGTGTTCTTTTCGATCTAAATTGGCAAATTCAAGGCGATAATGAAGCAGTAGATGTCCCAGTTCATGTGCTATATCAAAGTTTCTCCGAACGGCTGATCGTTTCATATTCCCTAATATGATATAAGGCCGGTCGTTTCGAGTCCAGAGACTATAAGCATCAATCTCGTCGCCCATTGCCTTCTCAAAGGCGAATACTCCACTTTTTTCAACTAGAAACATAAGATCGTCGTTTGTATCTTGCGCTAGTCCCAGCCTTTTTCGTGCCAAATGAGCAACTTTATCAATTTGAGTGGATCTATCGTCATCTGAATGGTTTAGATATTCGATAACTTCATCCCTTAAGCTGATAATTTTGAGGGTAGGGAGGCTAACTCTGGCTGTGATATAGTTAATAAAAGCATCTAAATATTCAACATGCTTCGCTTCCGCCTGCGTCTTCGAGATAACATTCAAAACTTTTGAACGATAAGCGATGTTCATTACGTTTACGTTGGCAGGTGTCATATTCCGTGCAAGCATGTCTTTAGTATAGAAGTATTTACTTTTCACGTTAAAAATCCGCTTTAACTCATTCACGATTTGCATTTTAGGAGATGTATACGCATTCTCGTACTGCCAGACTGCTTGTTCTGTAACACCCAACATTTCGGAGAGCTGTTTTCTTGAATATCCATGCATGATCCGTAGATTGGTCAAATTTTCGCCTATGAACATGCTGCTCCCTCCTTATTGGACTAACCCGTCTTGTTTGTCTAGTTGTGTTGCTCTTCTTCCAGGATCCCAATATCGAAAGCTGCTGGGTCCATAATATCTTCACTCATCTCTGGCGCGACTACTTCGCGATCTTCCTCCGTTAAATCAGCTCCAGAAATAAGACTTGAGAGGTCTTCTATCAGGTAAGCAATATTATCCTCAGGATTAGGCAAATAATGCATTATTTCAGATATCTGATATGCCTCATCAAGTGCATATGTGAGTATATGGAACTCATTGTAGGATGATTTAAAGCTTTCGAGTTCATCTTTTACCTGACTCTCTAAAATTAGAAAAGAAAGTTGTTCAGGTCCCCCCCTTATCTTCGAGGATTGCTGAGTAGGAGAAAACAATAAATCTTTGTTAATTTTTGAAAGTTCATGAAGATAGGTACGACGTGAACCTTCCCCCCCGTAATTACTAGGTAGCTTTGCCTGTGAAAAACATTTCTCATTGAAATAGGCCGCGTTCTTAATAAGAAAAAGAATTTTAGAGTCTCCATGGATAAATTGGAGATAGTCCCACGTTAATCCAGCTTTCGATTTTTTATATGTAAAACCGTAATCAACGCACTCTTCTGCGATCTTACTTTCGATAAAGTTACCCTTGGTCCAGGCAAAAGCTGAACTGATCTTCATTTTTGCTTTTCGATCTTTACGATGCTCAATATAATCGCGATATCCATCTACGATAGCATCAACAATCATTTTGTTGTGTTCGGAATTAAATTTGAATTTATCCATATCCATCGCTCCGATTCATAGGTATGAAGAATACCTATATTTTAATCGAAATTCGGACTTAAGGAAATGATTTTTTTTGTTTTTTTTAAAGTTGGACTGTATATTGAATAAAATCTTTAAAGTCATTTAGGTTTTAAAACGATGTTGCCTTTAAATTATTCTCATTCTTCCCGCAGATCATCCGTCTGTTGACGAGAGATGGGCACACTAACGCTGGTTAGTTAGCAACAAGATTTTTTTAATTACCACATGTTTACAACTTATTCCCTGTAATTGTGATCAATATGTGAACTGGGCATAGTTCTCATTCCCAAATCCATACTGAATATATCTGTTGGTAATGGAGGCGGGAATTGTGGATAAAAGGATGAATCTGCTTATGTTCAGCGGCGATTATGATAAGGCAATGGCTGGACTGATCTTGGCGAATACAGCTCGGGAGCTGGATGTGGATGTGACGATGTTTTTTGCGTTCTGGGGATTATCACTGGTTCGTGATCCCGAGAAGATGACGCTTGAGGATAAGACGATTTACGAGAAACTCATGGACTTGATGACGCCCAAAGGGCCTGAATCCTTACCACTATCCAAAATGAATTTCAGCGGCCTTGGCAAGCTGATGCTGACGGAAATGATCGAAGATAACGAAGCCCCGAAGCTCATTCATTTCCTGAAAGGAGCGCGGAAGAAAAATGTGAAATTTTATGCCTGTAAGCTATCAGTCGAAATTATGGGTTTTAAACCGGAAGAATTTATACCTGAACTGGAAATTATTGAGGCCAAAACGTATCTAAAAGATGCGCTCGAATCGGATATGCAGTTGTTTATATAAGATGGACTTGCGCCTTATCCGGCTGTTGGATGAGGCTTTTATTGTGACTAAATGATGACACTCGCCTATTTTTTTTAACCCATTCGGACCTACTTACGTACCCTAAGAAGACAGAACGACTTGGGAGGCGCCGTATGCTCATGGCTCGAATTGGAAGCAGTAATTGTAGGTATCAGCCTTCTAACGAGGCTTATTTCCAAAGGTATCGCGAAAGTACAATCGGATATCACCAGACCTTTGAATCTCCATATGGGCAAAAAAAGCTGATTTATGCGGATTGGGCAGCCAGTGGCCGTCTGTATGGACCCATCGAGTCGAAAATAGCAAAAGAATTAGGCCCTTTTGTGGCGAATACGCATACGGAGTCTAATTTGACAGGAACTCTGATGACCCAAGCCTATGAAGAAGCGAAACAAATCATTAAGGGCCACGTTCATGCCAATGAACATGATATCATCCTGTTCGCCGGGTCAGGTATGACAGGTGCAGTGAATAAGCTTCAGCGGCTGTTAGGATTGAAAATACATGAAAAATTAAAGCCCCTCTACCCCATCGCCGAAAAAGAACGCCCCGTTATTTTCGTTACACATATGGAGCATCATTCCAATCATATCTCCTGGGCAGAAACCATTGGAGACGTTGTATGTCTTCCTCCGGGTCCCGGCGGGATTGTCGATCCAACTCATCTCGAACGACTGCTGCTTCAATTCCGGCATCGCCCTATCAAAATCGGCGCCTTTACCGCCTGCTCCAATGTTACAGGGTTCGAAGTACCGATTTACCAGCTAGCCCGCAAAATGCACGAACATAGCGGCGTTTGTTTCATTGATTTTTCAGCAAGCGCACCTTATGCCGAGATCAACATGCACCCCACAGATCCTCTCGAGAAACTGGACGGGATTGTATTTTCGCCCCATAAATTTCTTGGGGGTCCCGGTACAAGTGGCGTTTTAATTGTGGATTCGAGACTATGCCTTAATTGTGCTCCGGATCAGCCCGGAGGGGGTACAGTTAGCTGGACCAATCCTTGGGGTGGATACGAGTATAAAGATAATACTGAAGCCCGTGAGGATGGAGGAACGCCTGCCTTTCTACAGGCCGTTCGAACGGCGCTCTGCATTCGGCTGAAAGAACAAATGGGACAGAAGCGCCTGTTGGAGCGCAAAAAGGAACTGACATCATTATTACTACAGAGCTTGAGTACCATACCAGGGCTACACATTTTAGGAGGAAGCAGCCAAGAACGAATGGGGATCGTTTCTTTCGTTGTCGGCCCTATTCACTATAATCTGATCGTAAAACTATTGAATGATCGGTTTGGTATTCAGGTCCGGGGCGGCTGCTCTTGTGCAGGCCCCTACGGACATTATTTGCTGGGCATCGACCAGCAAATATCTAAACAAATGACAGACCTGATCGATGCGGGAGACTTATCTCGAAAACCGGGCTGGGTGCGTCTGTCGCTCCATCCCATGATGACGAATCAGGAAGTCTCCTATATCGTCTCTTCCATACGGGCAATCGTGGAAAACATCATGACCTGGCAAAAAGATTATATCTATCAACCAGATACGAATGAATGGAGATCTATAAATGAACATAACAAAATAGACATCAGCAAATGGTTCAATTTTAGCGATTAAGAGACTCCTGTCCGTTCCCTTCCTTCAAAACTCTCATAGAATATTCTGTAGGATTAATATATGAGGAAAGAAGTGACGACAAATGGGTCTCAATTTTCGCAACAGTACTAATGCGGCTATCTATATTGCTTACGCTTATCCGAACTTCAACTGTAGTCCTATCAACTATGCCAAGATTGGCTGGTATCGTGTAGATCCTGGGCAGACAAGAGAAGTTTGGAGTGGATATGCCGGAGGCAATACGTTCTATTACTATGCCGAAAGTAGCTTTGGACGCACATGGTCAGGTTCTTATTTTACCCAGCTCCCTAGCCAGGCCTTCCATTGGTGTTGGAACGTAGGATGTACGACCTGTAGGAATTTAGGTATGCGGCGGATTCCTGTCAGTCCAATCTACGCAAGTTACACCATCAACCTGGTTAGCAGCGCTAGCCAAAGCGCACCTCAATCCGGGAATATTCGCATAGCCTTGCCTTCCAAACAAAGCACAGAAGGATCCTTAGTCGTAAGAATACCTAGAACGGCTAAAAAATTGAAACAGGGAAAACCTCTGTCATCCAACCGTGTTGCAGTACCTACAAGACTGAGAAAGAATTGATGTAGAATTCCTAATTCGCAACATTGCATGAGATCTAAAGCAGTCATATTTTTTATTAAAAGGAGCGACCTCACTCCCATGGTCTGCTCCTTTCTCTTTTATCTATGAAGTAATTCCGTTTATTTACTTTCGGATTCCCACTTGGATATCTCTTCACGAACCCGTGGTGCTACCTCTGTTCCCAATAGCTCAATTGCTCTCATGACATCGTCATGCGGCATCGTACCGACGGGCACGTGCAACAGAAAACGTGTAATGCCTACCTGTTTACGGAGATGAATGATTTTCTTGGCAACCGTGTCGGAATCACCTACATACAACGCTCCTTCAAAGCTACGTGCGGCATCGAAGCTAGAGCGAGTGTAAGGGCCCCAACCGCGTTCACGCCCAAGCACATTCATGCTCTGCTGAGTGGAAGGGAAGAATTTATCCGCTGCCAGCTCAGTCGTCTCTGCGATAAAACCATGTGAGTGTGATGCAACCGGAAGCAGCGATGCATCATGACCAGCATGCCTAGCGGCTTTTTTATACAGTTCCACCAACGGAGCAAACTGTACAGGACTACCCCCAATAATCGCCAGAACCAACGGCAATCCGAGCAAGCCTGCACGAACCACAGATTCCTGATTACCCCCACTCCCAATCCATACAGGCAACGGATTCTGAACTGGACGCGGATACACGCCCAAATTATGAATTGCAGGCCGATGTCCGCCTTTCCAGGTGACCTTCTCGGATTCTCGGATCTTCAATAACAGCTCCAGCTTTTCATCGAATAGTTCATCGTAGTTATCCAAATCATACCCAAATAACGGGAACGATTCGATAAAGGAACCCCGGCCTGCCATAATCTCAGCTCGTCCATTCGAAATGCCGTCCAGTGTAGCAAAATCCTGAAACACACGTACGGGATCATCCGATGAAAGTACCGTAACTGCACTGGTTAACCGAATCCGTTGGGTCTGTGCTGCAGCAGCAGCGAGGATAACAGCAGGTGCAGATGCCGCATAATCTTTACGATGATGCTCCCCGACGCCGTACACATCCAGCCCTACCTGATCTGCAAGCACAATCTCCTCGACCACTTCACGTATTCGTTGTGCGTGACTGATAACCTCCCCCGTTTGGGGATCCGGCGTTGTTTCTACAAACGTGCTTATCCCTATCTCCACTTGTTCTACCCCCTATTTTCGTGCCTCGTTCTCATACGACTGCTTTCAAAGACAATCATTTTAAAAACCGATATCTTTATATTGAACCTTTTTCGCATCTTTTTCAAGCTCTCCTTTTCTGAGTCTGAAAATCAGCCAAGGGAAGTGTCAATATTCGCCGCAGGAAAAGAAGTCTCTTTGTCGAATATTGTATGGAATAAAGAAGATTCCCATCCCCACAACATGAATACAACAAGGAGGCACTTACATTTATGGCTTTTGTTATTAATAATTTAAAGGATAACAGCAATGTTGCTATCACTGACCAATTAGGCGGATTTACGGTACTGGAATACATAACAGATTTGAGCTGCACCTCGGTTGCG
Source organism: Paenibacillus sp. FSL L8-0158 (assembly GCF_038592965.1). Classification (GTDB taxonomy): domain Bacteria; phylum Bacillota; class Bacilli; order Paenibacillales; family Paenibacillaceae; genus Paenibacillus; species Paenibacillus polymyxa_D. The sequence goes on from NZ_CP151949.1 coordinate 5,703,730, forward strand.
GCTGCGCAAGACAATTACTATATGAGCAAAAGTAACATGCGCCGCAAACAGCTCATGATTGAAATCAACAATAGCGAGATTATGATGAAGGCGGGAGCCATGCAATATACTGTGGGTAGCATGGAAATGACTACCGGTGTAAAAGGCGTTGGTGGCTTAATGCGAAACTTGGTGTCCGGTGCTGTGACAGGGACAGGTGCCATTAAACCGCACTATAAAGGCACGGGTACCATTATGCTGGAGCCTACCTACCAATATATTTGGCTTATTGATGTCGACAATGATGATATTGCCATCGAAGACGGCTTGTTTTTGGCTTGTGACACGACGCTGGACATTTCCGTCGTTGCACGTAGTAATCTTTCCTCTGCCGCACTGGGTGGAGAAGGGTTATTTAATTTAAGCGCCCGCGGAAAAGGGGTTCTGGCACTACAAGCGCCAATCCCTTCCGAGGAAGCGGTCGTTATAGAATTGCAAAACGATGTGCTGAAGGTGGATGGTAACTTTGCCCTCATGTGGTCCAATACCTTACAGTTCACCGTCGAAAAATCCGGGAAAACCAAAATGGGCTCGGCTGCTTCCGGCGAAGGGCTGGTAAATGTGTACAGGGGAACAGGAACCGTATGGTTGGCACCCTTATAAACATAAAAAAGGAGAAGCCCTCGGCTTCTCCTTTCTTACATTTTAATTCTTTTTTACAAACTCCGATTTTAGCTTCATTGCTCCAAAACCATCAATTTTGCAGTCAATATCGTGATCGCCATCCACCAGACGGATGTTTTTTACTTTGGTGCCGATTTTTAAGACGGATGAGCTTCCCTTCACTTTAAGGTCTTTAATGACAGTTACAGAGTCACCATCCTGCAGAATGTTACCATTCGCATCTTTGACGACCTTAATGTCTTCACTGCTTACCACTTCTGACTCGGTAGACCACTCATGAGCGCATTCCGGGCAAATGAAAAGACTGCGATCCTCATAAGTGTACTCTGAATTACATTCAGGACAATTTGGTAAATTAGACATGGTATTATGTACTCCATTCATTTTCAAATTCTACTGCTGTGCTAAGCTTCCTTGATAGACCAAGCTTGCTCCAAGCCTACCTTGGAGTTCCCTACAAGTATATTGGATAAACCGTCACGATTCCACTCATGGATAAAACTAATCTGAGTATTGTTGTACCTTATATGTAACCGCTCTGTCTGCTGAAAATGCCCAAAGGTGAACATGTAAAACTAAAACGGATGCTGCATAGGAAAACAGCATCCGTTTTTACGGCACGTTTGTTATGCTTGGATTTGCTTGATCAGTTCACTAATTCCTTGACTAAGCGGCGTAAGGGGACGTTTCAACAGCTTCTCAAAATCGTTGCTTACCACATCCAAGGCTCCTTCACGAATCGCTTGTTGAATACCAACCACAATAGGGATTGCACCTTCCGGGACTCCCGCTCCAAGCATAACCTCGGCATACGTAGCATCATCCACCTGCTGTACAGGGACGTCTTTGCCCAGAACCTCAGCAAGTATCGCTGCAAACTCTTCTTGGGTAATCGGCTTACCGGAGAGCTCGTATATTGTATTCTCATGCCCTTCACCAGACAAAACATTGGCAGCTGCTTGCGCATAATCTGCACGGGTAGCCCAACCTACTTTACCGGACCCTGCCGAGGTTAGCCAAGGTGCCCCCGCGAATACGGATTGGATCGTGCCTGCCTCATTTTCCAGATACCAATTATTACGCAAGAAGGAATAAGGAATACCTGACTCGCGAATGAACTCCTCCGTGATGCGATGTACGGGTGCAAGAAATAGAGTGCTGTCAGCGGCATTGGCAGCGCTAGTATAAGCGATGAAGCCTACTCCAGCACGCACAGCAGCATCCACAGCCGCTTTATGCTGACGAATTCTGGTATCATTATCCCCGTCTGCGGATATAATCAGCAGTCGATCTACTCCAGCAAACGCTTGATCCAGCGTCTCCGGTTTATCAAAATCACCGTGACGAACGTCAACGCCACGAGACCGTAAGTTCTCTGCTTTTCCTGGATTTCTTACGCTAACAATAAGATCGTTTGCGGAGACAGATGTAAGCAACGTATCTACCACGATGGAACCCAGTTGCCCTGTTGCTCCTGTTAATGCGATTTTCATATGAAATCCTCCATTCAGATTTTATTTACTTTTATATAGTAACTAAAAATATAACACATGTCTAATCTAGAGTCTAAAGTTCTGCTTTGCGGGTAAGAGTTGGTAACCCAAACTTTCCCCTAGAGAAAGGAACATGTATATGAAGAAAGCTATGATCATTGTAAATCCCTCTTCCGGCAAAGAGGAATCCCTCCAACATGTCAGAAACGTAGAAGAAACTCTACGTGATCAAGGATACGTTGTTACGGTTAAAGAGACAGAAAAGGAACTGGACGCCACCCGTTTTTGCGTTAATGCGTGTGAGGAAGCTTGTGACCTAGTCGTTTCCATCGGTGGAGATGGCACACTTCACGAAACCATCAACGGTTTCATGGATCAAGGCCACCGTCCAAGACTGGGTATTATCCCCCTTGGGACAGTCAATGATTTTGCCCGTGCCTTGCAAATTCCGCTAAGTCCCGAGCTGGCGATCCGTACACTGACTTCTGCCCGCGTGAAAAACGTAGATATGGGCCTCTTAAACGGCCGAATGTTTGCCAATGTTGTTGCCACAGGTTCGCTTGCTGAATCGCTATCAGCTGTATCATCAGACGATAAATCCATGTTTGGCACATTTGCCTACTTCAAAGAAGGCATGAAAGAGCTTATCGGCCATCCTGCCCACTCACTTATCATCCGCTATGATGACGAGACCTGGGAAGGAAAGTCCCCACTCTTTTTGGCCACGTTAACCAATTCAGTTGGCGGATTCGAGAAACTGGCACCCGATGCGACTGTTGACGATGGTCTGCTTCACTGCTTTATTTTTAAAAACCTCAATATATTGAACACCGTGACGGCCAGCATATCCTTATTTTTAGGCAACCTGAAGGATCATAGTGATATCGTTTACTTTACCGCAAAGCATGTAAGTGTCAGCTCCGCAGAACCGGTAAGTACGAATGTAGATGGTGAGGAAGGGCCGTCTTTGCCTATCGAGCTTGGTATTTTACCGCGTCATATCGAGGTAATTGTGCCGGAAGAGGTCTAAGTCATGCGGTGCTGATCCTCAAGCTTGAGGATCATACTCGCTCAATTTCCCCTCGTAGATCAAATGGAATCGATCACTTTGCCGAAAATCGTCTGGCGTAACAAGAGCGGGTAGTTTGTTCCATATTTTTATGCCGGATCGCTGTAAAATTTCCGCGACGAATTGCGAACAAAAATAAGAATTGCTGAACTCGACTGGTTCTTTGAGTGCAATACCAATCAAACCCAGTAAGTTATACATATATTTTTGACGACTTCGAATAAAGACATGTAAAACCCGTTTCATTTTTTCGACTTCACGGTCGGTTACTTGAAGCTCGTAGATGACGCATGTTGTATTCGGAAATCTGCTGTATGTACCTGTCTTAATATCCTCTTTCACGAAACCACCATCCAGAGGGTTATTAGGGGTCTTTCTGCCGAAGCTGTATAACTCCGAAAGTTCCCGGTTGAAGGAAATGGAGGCGTGATTGTATGGCGCTCTCGTATAGCTTTTAATGACTCTCGTAAGAAACGTTCCCGTATTCGTAAGCAAGATAAAGACGGATTGATCTGCTGCCATTTACGAAATTTCCCCTTATCAAGTTTGAATTATTCCTTCATAATAACATAGGAACCCTAATGGAACCCTATTTCGCGATAAGTTGGTGAGTGGTAATGGACAGTTCGCTATTAACGTTAATCCTTATTTTTACAGCCCTATTGGTCATCCATCTAATTTACATAGTAGTAGTCAAAACACAGCCAGACAAAGACTATGCAGCTATTGGGCTTCGCATCAAGACATGGTGGGGTATGTTCTTTATCTTTTGCTTGGCAACTCTTTTCAATCCGATCGTTTCACTGCTTTCCTTGATGGCACTCACCTTTTTTGCGCTAAAAGAATACTTTTCCATGATTAGATCCAGAAAAGCTGATCGCAGATTGTTTCTATGGGCATACTTGGCGATTCCCGTACAATTTTATTGGATCTATATCGGGTGGTACGGAATGTTTATTGTCTTTATCCCTATCTATGTATTCCTGCTGTTACCGCTCCCGCGATTGATCAACAAAGGAACGGTTGGTTTTCTGCGCAGTGTCAGCTCGACCCAGTGGGGACTCATGCTAATGGTTTTCGGGTTGAGTCATCTGGCCTATTTTCAGTTTGCTACGCCGCAATACGGAGCGAAACTTGTACTTTTTCTAGTGGTACTGACGCAGCTCAATGATGTCGTACACTATCTAGCATCACTTTATTTCGGAAAGCGGAAAATCGTCCCGACATCCAATCCCAATATAACTTGGGAAGGCTTTGCATTCGCTTTTCCCGTAACTATAGCGGCTTCCTATCTCATCTATCCTTACCTGACGCCGTTTGACCTGAAATTTGGAATTATTTTCGGCATGCTGATCAGCTTGAGCGGTTTCTTCGGCAGCTTAACGGTTTCCGTGCTGAAGCGGGATTTATTAATCGGCGATGATGACAAGTTCGATGCTTTGAAAAAAAGCTACTTAAGTCAGGTGGATAGCTTGACCTACACCTCGCCCGTCTTTTTTCATGTAATCCGTTATTTTTTTGACTTTATGTAGCGATAGAGGCTCCCAGCTGAAACTTCGGGAGCCTCTTTTTTTTGATTTAAGTTCTTATCGCATTTAAATTAATGCACCTGATCCAGCAATTGATATGCTTCTTCCTTCGTAGTAACTGCCAGAAGCGCCTCTCTGAAATGATCGTCCATCAGCTTACGCGACAACATTTGCAGCACTTTCAGATGCGCATTTTCCTTGCTGTTGCGCGGTACGGCAATCATGAAGATCAGTTTTGCCTCACTTCCGTCTGCACTATTCCAATCAACACCGCCCTGCTTGATGCCAAAGACCACGCTTGGCTTCAGGACAGCTTCCGATTTGCCATGAGGAATGGCAATATTCATTCCAATGCCTGTGGAGCCTTCTTCCTCCCTGGCTAATATCGCCTGTTTGAAATCACGGGCAGAGCTTACGGCTCCATTTCTCTCAAGTGCTCCGATCATTTCATCAACCACAGCATCTCGTGTCGTTCCTTCCAGATCCAAATTAATCAGATCCATCGTTACAATATCCGTCAGTTTCTCAATGTGAACAGCTTGCGGAGATACGGCTGGCCCGTTATTTGTGACAGTTGTTGAAGCAGATGACTCCGCAGCGGCCGTTGTAGTAATCGCAGATTGTCCAGCTCCTGCGGTAGAATGTCCAGGCATCGCTTCCCCAGCAGCATCTGGAGTTACAGTTGCTGCAATATCTTTTTTCAGCAAGCTCACCAGGACAACCGATACGGCTACGCCGACAATAACGGCAATGAAGAACATAAGCACATGGTCCACTGCACCAAGTACAGCTACAATCGGGCCACCATGAGCTACCTTATCACCTACATTTCCCAACATGGCGATGACAGAACCGACCATGGACCCTACCATGATACTGGGAATAACACGTAGTGGATCTTGCGCTGCGAATGGAATCGCACCTTCGGTAATACCGAATAACCCCATCGTAAATGTTGCCTTCCCAGCCTCACGTTCTGCAGGTGCAAATTTACGTTTGTTGAGCATCGCTGCAAGTCCCATCCCAATTGGCGGGATACAAATCGCAACGGCGATCGGGCCCATAATTTCATAATTCCCTTCGCCAATCATGGCCGAACCGAATAAGAATGCAACTTTGTTCACAGGGCCACCCATATCAAAGGAGATCATCGCACCTAGAATTAATGCCAGTAGAATTGAACTTGTACCTTGCATACCTGCAAGCCAACCCGTTAAAGCTTCAAACAGTTGTGCGACTGGAGCACCAATCACAAAGACAAAGATTAATCCAACAATTAAAGATGCCAATACGGGGATAATAATAATAGGCATAATCGGCTGTAATGCTCGGCCAACTTTAATTTTCCGAATCCCAAGTGCAACATAACCCGCCAGGAAACCAGCGATAATGCCGCCGATAAATCCAGCCCCCGCCTCACTTCCATAAAAGCTGCCGTTCGCAGCAATGAATCCGCCAATCATACCCGGTGCAAGCCCCGGTCTATCCGCAATGCTCATCGCGATAAATCCGGCGAGGATCGGTATCATAAAGGTAAACGAAGCCGAACCGATATTCTGAACCGTCTTCCAGAAAGAACCGTCCGGTATAACCAGACCGCCTGGTGTCTTCTCACCGCCAATCGTCAACGCAATGGCAATGAGCAATCCCCCAATGACAATGAAGGGTACCATATAGGATACACCGTTCATCAAGTGGCGGTAGATGGGATTTTGTTTCGGTTTGTTCTCCTGTGAGCTACTTTCAGCAGAACGTGACTCTGCTTGGTACACAGGTACATTACCCTTCATTACCCGCTGGATCAATTCTTCCGGACGGCGAATGCCATCCTGTACGCCAACGACCAGCAGTTTTTTACCGACGAAACGGTCTTTAACCACCGTTTTATCCGCTGCAATAATAATGCCATCTGCCTCACGGATCTCCTGCTCGGTCAGTTGATTTTCGACTCCAATGGAGCCTTGTGTCTCGACCTTCATCTCGATGCCCAGCTTTGCTGCTGCCTTTTGCAGATTCTCAGCTGCCATATACGTATGTGCAATTCCGTTAGGACATGAGGTAATCGCCAATATCTTCATAGTCATTCCCCTTCTCTCTGATGTTTCCGCTTACATTGATAGTATAAACGCCTATCCTGCTGTTATCGGACGAACTTTTTACCGGAACTTTCGGAAAAACGGAATTATACCGACAAAAAACAGGACTTATCTATAAGTCCTGCTCCAGATCACAGCTTTTTGATTTTAGTTTATCCCTTCATTTTCCCTAATAATCTCATCGCATCAGTCTCCTTAGATAAGGCATGAACCAAAGCAGGTTGCTCACTGATCAGGGACAATTCCTTGAATAACTGGCGCATTTCTTCCCGCCCATCCTGTTTAACCGCAAGCAAGAACACAAGCTCTACTTTCTCGGTCCCCCAGGTAAGCGGCTGCTTCAAGGTAGCGATTACAATGGAGGACTGCCTTATCCACTCAGAACCGCCATGCGGGATGGCTATGCCTCCCCCAATCGTCGTAGCCGACATTTTTTCTCGCGCCAGTACGCTGTCCACATAACCGGGCTCCACATATCCTTTGTCCTCCAGTATTTGCGCCAGCTTGGAGATCAACTGTTCCGGATGCTGCACTTCCTGCTGAGGAAAGACCAAAAAAGGTGTTGTATATTTAAAAAATACAGATTCGTCTGCCGCCCTATGTTCCGGCTCATCCAGTCGTCGGATCACTTGCTCCAATCGACGCTCGTCCTTGGCATCCAACAAGGGAGAGACAAGAATGTGCGGAATGTTCATCTCTGGGAGATCTACAGTGGTAATGACGAGATCCACCTCCTGGGCTGCCAGATAGTCCTGAACTTCTGCTTTGGAAAGGGTTGTCTCCACATGTACAGCCGGAAATTTACGTTCCACCTTGGTGCGCAGCAGTTGGGACATACCAATGCCCATGTGACACACGATGATGGCTCTCTGGGGATGACTCTCTTTCTGGTGCAATCGCTCCACAGAAGCCTGAAAATGTAGCGTTAAATACGCCGCTTCCTCCTCGGGGAAGGATAGTCGGATCCATTTCCCCACCTCTTCCAGTGTAATAATAACCCGGTCGAACATGTAGGGGTACATCTTCTTGATCTCGGCCAGCATAGGATTGGACACGGTCAACCCATATTGAAGACGGTTCAGGGTCGTATATAAATGGACATTCAACCCTTTCAGCAACATCTTGTCCTTGGAAAAAGCAATCATGTTCAGCTCGGACATCCGCCGGACTAACTGCTCAATCAACTCAGGCAAAAGCGGGTGGCTATCTGCCAGCTCGCCTTGTCTTCCCCTTCTTTCCTCCTGCTGGTAACGGAACTTCCCGCTAAGCAGATGCAGAGTTAAATACGCCGTCTCTTCCTTGGAAAAAGGCACGGCAAACAACTTTTGCAACTGCTGCAAAAAAAACGTAGCCCATGTAAATTCGCGTCTCTCCTGCAAAAAGACAATGTCCTGCTTGGAGAGCGAAATGGGTTGTCCCAGCTTCGTTCGTTTGACCATTAAGAGGATATGCAGCATTAGAGCTTCGAAAGCTTCGTCAGTAAAGCTGAGCTCATGGCGTTTTTGAAATGCTTTTAATTCATGATTTATAGTTGTAATCTCGTGCGATTCAAACTGTTTACGCATCATCTGTCCTGTTAACTCAGGACTGTCAATCAGCTGGTTCATCCGCGCCAAAGCGATGCGCTTATTTTTCTCAGAGCCTTGAATGGTCAAGCCTACGCGCTGCTTGGTAATCAAGGCTAGATCAAAGCTGTGCAGCCAGCCGTCAATCTTCTCCATATCTCTACGGATCACCGTCTTGTTCACATAATACTGTGAAGCTAGATCCTGGATGGTCACAGGCTTGGCATTCATCAAGAGCCGATAGGCGAGGTGCAGCACCCTTTCCTCATCCGACTCATGTTGGGCTGTACTCCCATCCGCATACAGTCGATGGAACAATTCATTCTGATCCGCTTTACCCATCTCCAAATAAATACCGCGCCCCGGCCTTCTCACCAGATTGGCATCAGAATGCTTGACGATATAATCTTCAATTACTTTCAGATCGTTGCGGATCGTCTTTTCAGAGCAGTCGGTCAGATCCGCCAGATCCTGCGCTAACCACAACCGGTCCGGTTCAGTTAACAACATGCGTAAAATTTCCATTTGCCTTTTATTCATTCCATTCTCCTATCTTCCAAAATAAAGAATGTCTAGGGCATTTCGGGCTATATTTTTGCTGATTTTGTGTTGACTTTAAGTATACTCCAAGTAGTACATTTAAAGCATGGTGGCCGCCAAATATAAGAATAATGAAAAGAGGAATCGCTCATGACTATTGGAAAAACAGTTCTTATTACTGGGGCCAACAAAGGCATCGGGTATGAAACAGCCAGACAATTGGGAGGTATGGGTTTTACAATCCTGATTGGCTCACGGAATGAGCAGAGCGGCCGGGAAGCGGTGGCTAAGTTGGCTAATGAGGGAGTAGAAGCCCGATTGATTTTGTTAGACGTGACGAGCCAAAGTACGATTGATTCCGCAGTCCATCAGATCAAACAAGAATTCGGTTCCCTTGATGTACTAATTAACAACGCTGGCATATCTTTGGGAGGAGCCACTCCTCCAAGTCAGTTCTCTTTGGGCGATTTAAGAGAAACGTATGAAACAAACTTTTTCGGTTTGGTCGCCGTGACGCAAGCCATGCTGCCTTTATTGCAAGAATCTCCATGCGGTAGAATCGTTAACTTGTCGAGTGGCCTTGGTTCGTTAACCTATAATAGCGATCCTGAGCACGAGCATGCCCAATTTAATTTGCTTGCCTACAATAGCAGCAAAGCAGCGGTTAATATGTTCACCGTCACCCTTGCCAAGGAACTTAAAGACTCACCTCTCAAAGTTAATTCGGCTGATCCTGGCTTTACCGCCACTGACTTAAATGGCTTTACAGGACCGGGTTCGGTACAACAAGCTGCTGCTGTCGTTGTTCGTTTAGCCACTTTAAATAATGACGGGCCGTCAGGAGGGTTTTTCGACTCGAATGGAGAAGTTCCTTGGTAATCGTTACAATTAAGGAGTGGGATACTTTGCAGGAAATTCCGGAGACCATAACCTCTATTAGTCAAGCTGCAGAGCTAACAGGTTTAACAGAGGATACTATACGCTATTATGAGCGAATTGGCTTGCTGCCTTATGCAGAACGAAAGGCTAACGGACACAGGTTCTACAGTAGAGATCAGATTCTGGGGATTATCTTTCTAACCCGATTAAAAGCCACTGGAATGACCATAGAGGAAATGAAGCATTATCGAGAACTTTCGATGCAAGGCAACAGCACCATTCCGATTAGACACTCCTTACTTGAAAAACATAATCAGAAGATTCAACAAGAAATCTCCAGACTTATGGAAACCCAAAAAATTATTGAATATAAGCTCAACCATTATCGCGACCTCTCTACCAATCCTGATCTTAGCGACACGAATTGTAACCCTACAACACCCAGCACCAATCCCCTTTTTTAAGGGGTTATTTTCATTTTCAGTGAGAGATTGATCGAACCCTCTTAATTCCCTATAATCCAAATATAGCATGAATTTCTAGGGGGCAATAACAGTGATCACCTATATGAGTTGCAATGACGTCAGCATGGAACACATTTTTCAGGCATTTTCGCTTGGGTTCTCGGATTATTCCATTCGCCTGACCACGGAACAGGACGATTTCGCAGCACGTTTTTTCGGTCCAGAGGGTAATTCACGAAACCACTCTTTCCTTGCCATGGATGAAGATCAGCCAATCGGCTTAATTCTCGGCGGTATTCGGCAGTTTGACGGGTACAAGACCATGCGTTGTGGCACGCTGTGCATCGCTCCGACTTACCGTGGTCAGGGTATTAGCAACAAGCTACTGGATTTGCATAAACAAACGGCTATCTCCGAGAGCTGTCAGCAGCTATGGCTCGAAGTCATTACGGATAATCATCGGGCTGTCCAGTTCTATAAAAATCACGGCTATGAGGTACGCTATACGCTAAAATACTACAACGGTACTGTCCCATCGGTCTGTCCCGCTCCCTCATCATCGTACATAGTTAAAGAGCTTATGTTTGACGATGTCGCAGATTTTCGTAAAACCCTCATCGACCGCCACATCCATTGGCAAAGTGACACACCTTATTACGCCACCAGTACACAGGAAGCTTTTCTCGGCATCTACGAAGTAAATCAAACGTGCCTCGGCATGGTGAGCATGAGTGCTAAGGGTAAAATCAACTTTCTTTGGGTCGATCCTAAGCATCGCAACCAAGGATTAGGATGCGCCCTCCTTCATAGAGCAGCAGAGATCCAAAAGATTGAGAAGGTGCACATCTGTCTGTCTGACAATGACTCTCTTGAAGGCTTTATCCAAAAAATAGGTCTCTCGAAAGAACCCATTGAGCAATATGAAATGTGTATGCCGCTGAAGGTCGATCATGTTGTACAATGATCAACCTTCTCCCTATCCATGCTCCCCCGTTTGATTCACCTACATCTATCATTTCTGAGAACGATTGATATACTCTGATTTGACCAATGCGCACATGTAAAGATCATCATATTTCCCGGACGTAAACTCATATTGGGCGAGGAGCCCTTCCTGACGAAAGCCGGCTTTTTCAAGCAAACGCAGGGATTGTGCATTCTCTGGCTCTACTAGCGCCTGAATGCGGTTCAATGAGAGGGTATTAAACCCATAGTCGATTACAGCTGCAAGTACCTCCGACATTAACCCTCGGCCCCAATAGTCTCTGGACAATTCATAGCCTATTTCTGCCCGGTGATGATGTTGATCCCAGTTATGAAATCCGCAAGAACCGATGATTTTACCTTCCTTCGTTTGAAGAGCCCAGCGTATTCCCTGATCTGTCTCAAAAATCCGATCATACCAACTGATCTCATCCAGTGCCTCCTGTTCAGACTCAAACGGGCTCAGTCCATAAAACTTCATAACCTGCTCATCTGAAAAGTATTCCAACATGTCCTTGCTGTCCGTCGCCACCATTTTTCGTAATACGAGACGTTCGGTCGTTATAACCGGAAACTCGCCTTTCACATTCTCACCTCTTGCCGCCTTGTTCACTTTTGTCACCTTTTCTTGCATACCTATCCTCCTGAGTCTATCGTTACTTTCTTCTTCCAATTATAGAGGAAATGAGAGGAAGGGATATTTATAATAATTTCTTTGTTTATAGAATGTTTTCCTAAACATGGATTATAAAATGACCGTTAATATAAGGAGTGTGTTTTTAATTATTAAGAAGAGGTGTATTTTTTGGACGAACAGCACGTATCACACAATCCGCAGGAAACTTCAAGACAGATGTACATTCGGCATGGTCAAAATTATGGGGCAGACACCAACAGGATGGCCGAAATATCAAAAACGTACGGGAATTCTACTCTGTTTAGACGGTGGGGAGCAACGGTTTTTGATTGCATATTTTTTTATCTTGGGTATATTTGTTTTTTTATTTCAGTCATTCAAATAACGGATAGATGGTTTTTGCCTTTAGCGATTGCATCCCGTTGTATTCTGCTTATTGCTTTCTTCAGCTATTATTTGCTTTTGGAAGGTTACACAGGCTATACGCTGGGTAAGTTCGTCTTTCGTATTAAGGTGGTTAACGGAGAAGGTAAGCCTCCTGGTTTTCTTAAATCACTCATTCGTACGCTGCTCAGGATAATCGACACCAATCCGTTGCTAATGGGTGGGATACCTGCTGGCATCAGCGTGTTAGTAACTGCATCAAGACAACGAATTGGTGATTTAGCTGCAGGTACATATGTTGTAAAGGTACGGGATTTAGAGCCGATTAGCAAAAAGACAATGAGACGTTCGCTGTTTATATTTTTTACCGCCATGGTGATCTTGGGAGCCTCGTTTGTAAATGCTATTTTTATACTGGCAAACAATTACGTGCCTTCTGAAGCTCCGGTGAGCAAGAAAGAGCAAAGCTATGTGAGTAAAGATGGACGATTTCAAATCACGGCCCCACTAGACTGGTCAACAGACCCGGACCGTGAAGGAAAAGCAGAGATTGCGATATTTAATCCGTACATTCAAAAGTCCGTTGTGGTACTATCCCACTCGAAAAAGCAATTGGGCAATATAACTCTCCAACAGTATGGTAAGAAAGCTGAAAATAACTTAACCAAAGAGTGGAACCTGTCTAGTGTAGGACCTGTCTCTAACACAACCATTCATGGATATCCTGCCCTTGAGTTCGCGATTAAAGGCAAAAAAGATGTGGATAAATATATCACCCATGTAGCAATTATAGAGACCGAAAAGAATTACTACCAGGTGCTAGGATATGCACCAGCGTCTAAAGACGGCCGTTTAAAGAAAGAATTGCACGACATTATCTATAGCTTCCGCGAGGTTCTTCATTAATCAGCGTGTGGCTGGCAATAAAAAGGATAGACACAAAAGCAGGTGCTCCTCAGAGCCCTGTTTTTTTTTTGCGTACAACTATACTCTCCTCCATAGATTACAACTCAATACTAAAATATATAACATCGTCTAATGGATTATCATAATACGCTGCATTTTCACATCTATGATAAAATTGACTGACATGCTCGGCGACCTGCCTTATTATATTGTTCAGATGCACAACAAATTGGAAACCCTTTCATAAAGGTAGTACATTAAGGTACACTATATCACGATAGATATAGATAAAGGAGGAATCCGGATTTGTTTCAGCTCTCCGAAAAACAAGCCCAAGACATCGTAGACAAAATGATGAAGGATATTCCATACAATATCAATATTATGAATGAACGAGGCATCATCATTGGCAGCGGCGAGAGTGAACGAATCGGAACCATTCACCAAGGAGCTGTTCAGGCGCTCGAAACCGGGAAAATGATTGAAGTGTGGCAGGACGGGCACTATGAGAAAAAGGGAACCAATGAACCGATTGTCATTCATCATGAGTTAGTTGGCGTGATTGGTATTTCAGGCAATCCCGATGAAGTGCGTCCTTTTTGCAATATTGTTAAAACTACAGTATCTCTCCTGATTGAACAGCGGATCTCATTGGAGCATCTGGCCTATGAAGCCAATCGCAAAAAATCTGTGCTGGAAATGTTATTGAATCATCAAGGAGCCTACACGCAAAAAATAAAAAAAGAAGCAGCTCAATATCACATTGATTTGCTTCTAAAAACTACGGCTGTATACGTTAAGTATCTGCCTGCTGATCCAGCTCATCTAGCTGAGTTGTCCAATATATTCATGCAGCATCCATCCTTTCGTATGGAGGAAGACTGCTATCTCATCCTGATGCAAAATCAGGAGCCGACAGACAAACTGTTAGAGCCACTTGTGCGCAGCCATCCCGATGTGCTAATTACGGTCAGCAGACAAGAGCACAACATTGCGGATGTTTATATGCAAGCCAAGTCAGCTATGAATGTTTTACTGGCTTTGCGCCCGCCTGTGCAAAAAATTTCTTTTGCGGAAGTCGAATTTCTGGTCAAATTGAGTCAAACGAACCTGACGAACACGATCTATCTGGTGAGCAAGCTGGAAGATACCGTGGATTTGCTGGATACGCTGCGAAGCTTTATTAACCATAACGGCAGTGTCTCCTTTACCGCAGATGAATTAAATATTCACCGAAATACGCTGCAATACCGCCTGAAGCGCATCCATACCTTAACCGGTAAAGATCCTCGGAATCTCCTTCAGCTTTTTGAGCTTACGCACGGCTTATTGGCACTGTATCAATGAACAGCTTTATCACGTCAGACCATGCGCCAGTAATATCATATTTTCGCTCGCCGTCACTCCCAATCTCTCAGTCAATCTGGCTTTGGCTAAACGCGGGGCTACAGGCGAGCGCTCGTATAATATGGTATCTGTATTATGCCGTTTTGTGTTTATAATCGCTTCTCCATCTGTTCATTTCTCGCTGAATTGAAGTACTCTTGCGATATTCTCGCACGTACGCTCTACATTTTGCGGCCCTTCGGCCAGCAGCTTACCGAGCTCCGAGGCTCCCGGTACGATGCCGAACACCGCATCTATTCCTTCCTTGTACAACGTGTCGATCCCTTCCCCGATATAACCTGCAACCGCAATAACCTTTTTGCCAGACTGTTTCGCAGCCTGAGCTACTCCATAAGGAGTTTTACCGAATTTAGTCTGAAAATCAATACCGCCTTCCCCCGTCAAAACGATATCGGCAGTGGCAAGCTTTTGTTTTAAACCGGTGTATTCAATCACAATTTCAATGCCTTTTTGCAGCGCCGCCTGAGTGAAAATCAATAAGCCCGCACCCAATCCACCTGCTGCGCCTGCACCTGGGAGATCGCGCACATCCTTGCCCAGCTGCTGCTTCACCACATCGGCGTAATGGGCAAGATTGGCATCCAATTGCTGCACCATCTCCGGGGTTGCCCCTTTTTGTGGCCCGAATACTTGAGAGGCCCCATGCTCTCCGCACAGCGGATTTGTCACATCACAGGCTACAATCAGTTGTACCTGCTGCAAGCGGTCATCCAGTGATGAAATATCAACACTGGCCAGCTCGCCCAGACTACCGCCGCCGCGCGGAAGAGTATTGCCTGTTGCATCCAAAAATCTAGCGCCCAGCGCTTCCGCCATTCCTGTACCGCCATCATTCGTTGCGCTTCCACCAATGCCGATGATAATTTTTCGAATTCCCTGGTTCAGACATTCACGGATTAACTCCCCTGTGCCGTAGGTTGTTGTCTTTAACGGGTTTTTGTTATCCTTGTTAACCAGATGGATTCCACTAGCAGATGCCATCTCGATTGCCGCCGTGGTGCCGTCTCCCAGCAAGCCGTATGCAGCAGTTACAGGTTCTCCAAGCGGTCCTGTCACCTCGATATAACGAATCTGCCCGCCTGTCGCATCCACCAGTGACTGCGCCGTTCCTTCACCGCCGTCCGCCATCGGTACGTGGACATAATTCGCCGCCGGATAGACCTTGCGCAGTCCTTTCTCCATCGCGATACACACTTCTTTAGCCGTCATGCTTTCTTTAAAAGAATCTGGTGCCAGCACAAATGTTTTCTCTCTCATCTTCTCACCCCATCGTGAATATTAAAGTAAAAATCCATACATGATTGTCGCTACAATTGCCATCGTTCCACCCACAATAGCTTCGTAAGGAATCAAGCCCATCCGTTGTTTAATGCTCATTTTCATGCTGTCTGCCGTGACGTGAAAATAGTTGCCCTGCGGCAAGGAATCAATGACTGTAGCTCCTGTATGCACCATCACAGCTGCAGCGAGCGGGGCTGTACCCATGTTCAGAATGGCTTCCCCAAACGAGCCTGTCGCCAAAATAACCCCCGTCGAGGTGGACGCCGTGGCAGCTGCCATCAGAATACCTGCAAGCGGTGCCAAAAATGTACCGGAAACTCCCGAAGCTTCAATCAGACCAACCACCTGAGCAGACAAATTGGAGGCAGAGATCAGACCCGCAATCCCGCCTGCACCGATCAAAATCAGCACGGTCGCCGTCATTTTATTCAGACCGGAGGCCGAATACTTCAGGATATTGCGCCCTTGTCCCATGGCCAGCATACCCACCATCCCAGCGATCGGCAAAATGTACATCGCATCCACCTTGAAATTCGAAAGTGCTTCAATACCAGAGATGGAACCAATCGGGTTAATCATCAGCAAAATAACAGCTACCAGCGGGGCTACAATCGCCCGTCCCAACGCCGGGTATTTCGATGTATCGACATCACTGTCCATGATATCCTGATCGGACACCTTCACACCTTTGGTTTTCAACATAGACGCCACCAAAACAGTCATAATTAAACCACATATCGCAGGAACCACACCCGCCAACATCACGTGGCTTAAATCCAGATTAAATCCGCGCGCCGCTGCAATCGTATTAGGATTGGGAGAGATGATGTTCCCCGCTTTTCCGCCTCCAGACAAAGCCAACAGGAGCGCCAGCTTGGAAATCCCCATTTTGTTACCGACCGACAATGCAATAGGTGCCACAATCAACACGGCAACGGGAATAAATACACCTACCGCCGTAATAATCATCGTCGCCAAGGCTAGTGCGAGTATCGCTTTACTGCCGCCGAACTTCTTTACAATAGCCTGCGCAATCGTCTCCGCTGCCCCGGATTCCATCATTACACCTGCCAATACACCTGCGGCAAGCACACGAATGACCGTCCCCATCACACTTTGCGTACCGCTTATTAACACGCTGATCGTCTGTTCCAAATTGGCTCCGCCCAATAAAGCGCCTACAATAGCTCCCAAAAACAAAGCGTAAACCGGATTCAGCTTTCTTAATATCAGAATAATTGCAATAGCCAGCCCTGCCAGAGCTCCTATCCAACTGATCGTCAATCCTTCCATCTGTCTAACCCCCCGGGCAATTTTTGATTACGCTTTCATTATATCGATTGCCGCACGTTAAAAATATTGAAGAACAGACGAAATTGATTGTGCATTTGAACAATAAATCCGAACTTCAATTGGAACCTATAGATGAAACCAGTATAAAGTCTAGCATTATATATGAGAAGATCCGAACAGGATCTATGTCTTAATATGCAATTTTCATTTTATGTATCGAGGCGTTACAAAACAATTTAATGTATACGCTTGCAAATTTAAAATTTCAGATTATAATACCTGTATACAAGTATACTTGATTAATTGAGAAGGTGAAATGATGGTCGAATCAGAATTCCTATATCCCTCCAAATGGCTTTTAAAAGCCTCTGCTGGTGATCGCGTAACATCCGAGCTTAGAATGCGCATTATTTCTGGCGGGATTGAAAGCGGTACCATATTATCTGAAAATAAACTAGCTGCTGATTTCACTGTAAGTCGCTCACCCATTCGTGAAGCGTTAAAAATACTGGCATCCGAAAATATCATTCGATTAGAAAGAATGGGAGCCGTTGTTATTGGTTTATCAGAAAAAGAAATAGAAGAAATTTATGATGTCCGTCTGCTCATAGAATCCTTCGTATTTGAACGTCTTGTAAAGATGGACACTAATGATTTGGCGAAGGAACTTAGTAAAATTCTCGAAATGATGAAAGTCGCCGTCAAATATAGTGATGCTGATGAGTTTTCATATCAAGATGTCTTGTTCCATGAAACGATTATTCGTGCAGTCAATCATTCACATATTCTGATGATCTGGAATAATTTAAAGCCTGTTATGGAAAGTCTCATTCTTTTGTCGATGCGTATGCGTTTCACTGAAAAGTATGAAGATTTTACAAGGATTATAAACAATCACGAACTTTATATTGAAGCAATCAAAGTAAAAGATAGAGACCTCATGATCAAGTCTTTACATGAAAACTTTGATGATGTTCAAGGTAAAGTAGAAGACCTATGGATGTCACAACAAATGCTATCTAAAGGAGTCGTGCAACAAAATGACTAACTATATGTTAGGTATAGATATCGGAACCACAAGTACGAAAGCCGTTCTATTTAGCGAAAAAGGCGAAGTCATCCAACAAGAGAATATTGGATACCCGCTTTATACACCAGATATAGCGACAGCTGAACAAAACCCAGAAGAGATTTTTCAGGCTGTCCTGCAAGCCACTTCGAATATAATGAAACATCACTCACAAAAAAAGCTATCGTTTGTTTCATTTAGCAGTGCCATGCATAGTGTCATTGCGATGGATGAAAATGACCGCCCACTTACGTCTTGTATCACTTGGGCAGATAATCGAAGTGAAGCATGGGCACATAAAATAAAAGATGAGCTGAATGGCCATGAAGTCTATAAACGAACAGGAACACCCATTCACCCCATGTCACCCTTAACGAAAATAGCCTGGATTGTGAATGACCTTCCTGAAACCGCTGTCAAGGCTAAAAAGTATATCGGAATTAAAGAATATATTTTTAAAAAGTTCTTTGATCAATATGTAGTGGATTATTCCCTAGCTTCTGCCATGGGTATGATGAATCTAGAAAAATTAGATTGGGATGAAGAAGCATTAAAAATTGCTGGTATAACCCCTTCTCAATTATCTGAGCTCGTGCCAACAACCAGGATATTTACCAACTGTGATTCAGATTTAGCAAAAAAGATGGGGATCGATCCACAAACATCGTTTGTCATTGGAGCTAGCGATGGAGTCCTTTCTAATCTAGGTGTAAATGCAATACGAAAAGGCGAAGTTGCCGTCACAATCGGGACAAGCGGAGCTATTCGAACCATTATAGACAAGCCTCAAACAGACGAAAAGGGAAGAATATTTTGTTATGCCTTAACAGAAAAGCACTGGGTTATTGGGGGGCCGGTGAACAATGGCGGGATGGTCCTTCGCTGGATCCGTGACGAACTTGCCTCATCAGAAGTAGAAACAGCGAAAAGACTAGGAATTGATCCATATGATGTACTAACCAAGATTGCTGAACGTGTAAGACCAGGATCTGATGGATTGTTATTCCATCCGTACCTCGCTGGTGAACGTGCGCCATTATGGAATCCAGACGTACGTGGCTCATTCTTCGGTTTAACGATGTCACATAAGAAAGAACATATGATACGCTCAGCCTTGGAAGGAGTCATTTACAATTTGTACACCGTATTTTTGGCATTAACTGAATGCATGGACGGTCCCGTGACCCGAATCCAAGCTACTGGAGGCTTCGCAAGGTCAGCTGTTTGGCGGCAAATGATGTCCGATATATTCGCATCTGAAGTCGTCGTTCCAGAAAGCTACGAAAGTTCTTGTCTAGGAGCTTGTATATTAGGCCTGTATGCCACTGGACAAATCCAGTCCTTTGAAGTCGTTTCTGAAATGGTTGGCAGTACCAACAAACATACACCAAAAAAAGAAGCAACCAAGGAATATAGGAAATTGCTGCCGATTTTCATTAACCTATCCAGAGTATTAGAAGATGATTATACACGAATTTCCAACTATCAAAGAAGCTTAATTAATCACTAAAAAGATAAAAACAGGGGGTAATTACAATGCCATTAGTTATCGTAGCGATTGGAATTTTAGCATTATTAGTTTTAATAATGGGTTTCAAATTGAACACCTTTATTTCATTAATCATTGTATCGTTCGGCGTCGCTTTAGCACTTGGAATGCCATTAGAGGAAATTGTCAAAACCATCGAAGCCGGATTAGGCGGAACCCTTGGTCACTTAGCGTTAATCTTTGGACTTGGAGCGATGTTGGGTAAGTTGATCGCTGATTCTGGTGGTGCTCAACGAATTGCCATGACCCTCGTAGACAAATTTGGTGAAAAGAATATCCAATGGGCAGTCGTAGCTGCTTCATTCATTATCGGTGTGGCATTATTTTTTGAAGTAGGATTAGTATTGTTAATTCCAATCATATTTGCCATTTCAAAAGAATTAAAGGTTTCTATCTTATATCTCGGTATTCCGATGGTTGCAGCTTTATCCGTAACACATGGTTTCTTACCTCCACATCCAGGGCCAACAGTTATTGCTGGTGAATATGGCGCGAACCTTGGTGAGGTTTTACTTTACGGTTTCATTATTGCCATTCCAACTGTTATTTTAGCCGGACCTGTATTTACTAAGCTTGCCAAAAAACTCGTACCTGCATCATTTACGAAAACGGGTAATATTGCCTCTTTAGGTGAACAAAAAGTATTTAAATCCGAGGAAACTCCGGGATTTGGTATCAGTGTATTTACTGCAATGCTTCCTGTTATTTTAATGTCTATTGCTACGGTTATTACTTTGCTTCAAAAAACAATGGGATTTGAAGATAGTAGTTTACTAGCAGCGATCCGTTTTATTGGTGATGCATCAACTTCCATGTTAATTTCCTTACTGGTAGCTGTCTACACCATGGGAATAGCAAGGAAAATTCCAATCAAAAATGTAATGGCATCTTGTACAACTGCTATTACTCATATTGGGATGATGCTCTTAATCATTGGGGGTGGCGGCGCCTTCAAACAAGTACTGATTAATGGCGGCGTAGGTGACTATGTAGCTGAATTATTCAATGGAACTACATTATCACCCATCTTGCTTGCCTGGATCATCGCTGCAATATTACGTATTTCCTTAGGTTCTGCAACTGTCGCAGCTTTAACAACCGCTGGTTTAGTTATCCCGATGTTAGGACAATCTGACGTTAATCTTGCTTTAGTTGTGCTTGCCACGGGAGCGGGTAGTTTAATAGCTTCACATGTTAACGATGCTGGTTTCTGGATGTTTAAAGAGTATTTTGGTTTAAGCATGAAAGAAACATTTGCAACATGGACATTGCTCGAGACCATCATTTCGGTAGCCGGATTAGGATTTATTTTAGTACTAAGTTTATTCGTATAAACCATGATTCCCGGGCGGTAGATCCCCCACTTATTTTTCTTAGAATCTTCTAAGTTTATAAGTGAGGATCTACGGCCTATTCATTTCACATAAAAGGAGCAGAAAAAAATGTTCAATACAATTGGTGTTATTGGTTTAGGGGTAATGGGCCGTAATATCGCTTTAAACATGGCTGGTAAAGGTGAGCAAGTCTCTGTCTATAATTATACGAGGGATTTAACGGATGATCTTATTAAAAAAAGCGAAGGTCACTCCATCCATCCCTACTATGAAATTCAAGATTTTGTTTGCTCCTTAAAAACTCCAAGGAAAATTTTCCTTATGGTAACAGCGGGCAAACCGGTCGATTCGGTAATAGGTACATTAGTACCCTTTCTTGAAGCAGGCGATGTGATCATGGACGGTGGTAACTCCCATTACAAAGATACGGAACGTAGATATGATGAATTGAAGTCAAAAGGAATCGGTTATTTAGGAATCGGTATTTCCGGCGGCGAAGTGGGGGCTTTAAATGGACCTTCAATCATGCCTGGTGGAGATAAAGACGTATATGAAAAAGCAGCTCCTATTCTAACAAAAATAGCAGCCCAAGTGGACGGAGATCCTTGCTGTGTTTATATAGGTCCAAAAGGGGCCGGTCACTTTGTAAAAATGGTACATAACGGAATCGAGTATTCAGATATGCAATTAATCGCAGAAGTCTATACATTTTTAAGAAAGAGGTTATGTCTATCTGTTAATGAAATTGCCGACATCTTTGAAACATGGAATCAAGGTGAACTGAAAAGTTATTTAATCGAAATTACCGCAGAGATTTTACGAAAAAAAGATGAAATAACAGGCTTACCTCTGATCGATGTGATTCTGGATAAAACGGGGCAAAAAGGCACAGGTAAATGGACAAGTATTCAAGCAATTGATCATGGGATCCCATCATCCATTATTACAGAGTCATTGTTTGCTCGTTACATCTCCTCTTTAAAAGAGGAACGGGTTTATGCAGAAAATATCCTGACAGGCCCAGAGATTGATCAGCGAAGTTTAGATAAAGCTGTGTGGATTGAGTACATTAGACAAGCTTTTTATATGGGTAAAATTTGTGCCTACGCGCAAGGATTTGTACAATATAAAATGACTTCTGAGCTTTACGGATGGAATTTACCTTTACAGGATATTGCCCTTATTTTCCGTGGTGGTTGCATCATTCGTGCAGAATTCTTAAACGTAATAAGCGAAACATATCAAGAACAACCGAATTTGGCTAATCTATTAATCGCCCCGTATTTTGCTGAAAAGGTTAAAGAATATCAAATGGGATTGCGAAAAGTTGTCTGTGAGGGCATTAATTCTGGCATTTCGTTTCCATGTTTAAGTGCTTCACTTACATATTTCGATAGTTACCGGACAGCCATTTCAAATGCTAACCTTTTGCAAGCACAAAGGGATTATTTTGGTGCTCATACTTATGAACGAAGTGATGTAGCAGGATTCTTTCACACCAACTGGCAGTGAACCATAGTCGTAGTAAATCTCCAGAGCCCTAATGAACTGGTTCTTCCCTTCACTAGGGCTCTTATTTTGAGTACATTTTCCCCACAATGCTCTTGTGTCTATATCGTAAATAAAAGCTACATGACAAAACGATTAATACATGTGTTGATCCTTTAATCGGACCAGAACTTTACCAAATCGTCCTCCTTGCTGAACAGGGATTTTCTTCCCTGCGTACGTCTTTCTTAAATAGGCTTCTGCTTTCTGTAGCGACTGCTCATCTGTTGGCATCCCGAAGAATGAGAACCAACCTAATGTATGTTTTACCGCCTCGTCCACCGACATCATTATGGTTTGAGTTTCACGAGTAATCAGAGTTTGAAAAGAATAGCCGTATATATTTAATAGTTGGATGATATAGAACATATCCGAAGTTTGTACTGGATCTTCCTTGGTTCCGACTACAGGGCGCAGTTCCTGAATCAGACTATGCTCCTTAGGTCCAGCAATCGTACTGATGTAACAAAACTGACTAGCACAAGCGAGCGCCTTCTCTACCATGTCCCAACCAAAAATAGCTGGACACATAGACGCAAAGACCAAATCAAATTTGTTTTGCCATCCATTCGTCTCAATAGATAACTCTTCAAATTGTTCCCGCACGATTTTAACGTTTCCCTTTATCGATGGCTTAATACTCTCTTCCATTAAGGCTGTCAACGGCCCTGAAGGCTCAACGGCGGTAACATGGGCCCCTTCCTCTGCAAAAGGAATACTGAAGACACCAGAGGCAGCACCAATATCCAGGATAGAGGAGTCTCTAATGGTAACTCCCTGTGTCCTTAGCCATCCCATAATTCTGGCTGTTCTCTTTATTCCCTCTTCATTAAATGCCTGCTGGTGGAAGCTTCTTGCCCTTGCCATATCATCAAACGAATGAGCCGGTACTGTTCCCGCTCTTAGCATTCGATTCACACCAGCTTCCGGATCGTTGATCCAAGCAGCCTTCCATACTTCGGGATCAAATAAAGACTGGGTCATTGATTAGACTTCCTTTCTACTAAATAGATTTTAAAGTCTGCTAATATCTACACCTTGCTTCCGTATGGCGAATATGAAACACCTTACAATCGACATTATAGACTTATTATATCCGTAATTCAATCAAAAAAATTTAAATGACTAAAAACCATACCCTCACGCCGTGCGGCACAAGAACTTTCTCGACGAATGCCCTTATGCCTTCAAGCGTGTTTGTACCCTCGGCCCGAAAATCTTTGCCTCATTTATGAACGATTGAACTCGTTGCTTCTGTTGTACCTTTTGCCTCCCCATGTCCTGCACCAAATAGGTTCAGTACCACCACGCCAATAACAATTAAAGCAATACCTGCGATACTTCCTGTATTGATTTTTTCTTTCCAAATCAATACTGAAATAAGTGTTGTAGCAACAGCCCCTACACCTGACCAGATAGCATAAGTCATATTTAAAGGAAGCGTCTTGAGGGATAAGGAGATAAAGAAGAAAGAGATTACGAACGCAACAATTGTGAGTAAAGTCGGATACAGCTTGGTAAACCCTTCTGAAGCTTTAAGCATTGAAGTTCCAACAAGTTCACCAACAATAGAAATTGCCAAGAAAAGATAAGCCATTATTCAATCTCCTTTATATATGTTTTCAATTCTTCCATCATTTTTTGTCTCATTTCCTCATTGGGAGGAGCAAGCCCAAACATTTCGGCAAACCACAAGCCGTCTATAGCTAATCGGACGATCGTGGATCGAACGGGGTCCAATTCGTCGTTTTCAATTTTATTCTGGATATTCTCATACTCGTCCTGAAGTAACTTTAGCATGTGAGGGTTCGTAAACTGTGCTGCTGAGAGAGCGGTATACAGGTCACTTGCATTCCGATCGCCAGCAAATGATGTATTCATATACGCGCGAGTCCATCTTCCTTTAGAATGCATATCGTTTTCTGCTCTCTCATTAAATTCGGAGACAAAGCTGGTCGATAGTTGTTCAACCATTCCCAAAATCAATTCATCTTTATTCGGAAAATGGTAAAGCAATCCTCCTTTACTTATTGCCGCTTTCTTAGCCACCGCTTCTAACGTTAATTTCTCTACTCCTTGTTCATGCACAATCATGGAGGCCGCTTTAAGAATTAATTCCCTTTTTAATGTTTTTTTAGTTGTATTCATTTTGTCACCACCCACTTTATTGTACCGTCCAGACGGTTTTATTTCAAGCAGAAAATATGTTTAAGCTAAATAAAAAGAAGCCTTGGCGTACAACATTTCAGCCAAGACTTCTTCAAATAAACATCTATCCAGCCCAGACATCTGGCAAAAGTTCGCATCTGTTGGGTTTAAGTGCCACCTATAGCTTATCTCTGCAGATATTGTCTCAGCCATTGGAGCGCGGGACGTTCCGTGCCGTTAGAATTCAGCAGATGTGTGTTCGGCTTCCAAGTTTGTCCCTGAATATACCCCCAGAGCGTAACTCCCTTCACTGAGGGATGTTGCCAGAGTACCGGAAACTTCTCCTTGTATCTGGCAAGTTGGGTGTTATCATCCCCAGTTATATCCAGTTCCGACACATAGATCGGCAATCCGGTCGCCGACAGCTTATTTAGTACAGTATTCATCGTGTTGACTGAGACGGTGTCCATACTGAACTGGTGGCATTGAATGCCAATTCCATCAATCAGGCCTCTACTCTTGAGCTGATTAATAATATTGACATATTGGTCGGTTAACGAAGGGTCGTTGATAATTCCATATTCATTGATAAGCAGCTTGGCATTCGGAAAAGCTTGTCTGGCCTGTTGGAACGACCATATGACCCAATCCCATCCGGTCGACCCGTCACCACCAATGGCATTGCGGAAAGACGGCTTCTGATGCAGCGGCTCATTCACTACATCTACAAACTCCGCATTCGGATAGCGTTGACCTGCTGCTTTAATCCACTGAGTCACTTCCACTTTCTGTTCAGCAGCCGGCAGTCCCCTAACCCAACCTGGCTCCTGGGCACCCCATACCAACGTATGAAACTTGAACGGGAAGCCATTGCTACGCGCATAATTGTAGGCGGTATCCGCCTGCGACCAGTTCATGTTGTTACGATTGCCTTCAACCGATTCCCACTTAGTCGAGTTCTCCGGCGTCACTTGATTCCAGTATGTCCCGTAACTAGGAGGGACACTGCCCGCAATGACATTCCCCAGGAATTTGCTGCCTTTCACCAAACCGGCATCCGCCTGATTCGTCAAAACAGACGATAACAATACACCCGCCAACGCCAAACTGCCTACCAACTTGCCTACTTTAAGCCTCAACATATAATCTCCTCCTCACAAGTAGTTTTTAATATTCTCACCTCTATATAAATCACTTACATTTCCAATTATAAGGATGAGAGATTATTATCCGCTACATGTGAAAGTAAAGATTCTACCCAAAAAAATTTACATCATTGCGGGACAGTTAAACATCTGGTGCTCCTTTAATACACCGTTTCGGTTAAAATCTAGCATCGTATCATGTATTTGCCTAAATTTAAACTGCCCCTTTAGTAGTTTAAGGATTAAGCGCTCTTGCAATCGCGTCCACATAACTTTGGCTAGCCCGTTGGCTTACTTCTGCTTGCGGAACCATCCCCTCAAAGTTGTGGAATGTGCCGGGATACAGATGGAATTCGACGTCCACCCCCGCTCGGGCAAGGCGTGCTACATATTCGATCGTCTCATCGCGGAACAGATCGAGCTGGCCTACGCACGTATAGGTCGGCGGCAGGCCAGCCAAGCTTTCTGCTCTCGACGGCACAGCGTATGGGGACGCCTCGCTATCTTCGGTACGATCGCCCAAGTACATGTTCCAGGCCGCCAAGTTGTTCTTCCGGTTCCATGGTGCATTATCGGCCGTAATTTCATGACTCGATGCCGTAACATTGCGGTCGTCGATCATCGGATACAGCGGCATTTGGAAGATGAGGGCTGGCCCGCCTTTGTCACGAGCCATTAAAGCAAGTGCTGCGGTTAGACCGCCACCCCCGCTTGCACCGGCAATTGCAATCCGATCTAAGTCGATGCCCAGCAGCTCAGCTTTGTCGGCCATCCACGTCAAAGCGGCGTAACAGTCATCGATGGCAGCTGGGTAGGGGTGCTCGGGAGCAAGTCGGTAATCGACCGATACGACGACGCATTTGGCAGCCTGCACGAAGCGTTCACACAAAGCATCGTCCATATCAGGATGCCCCATCACATAGCCTCCCCCGTGAATCCACAGCATTGCCGGAAGCCTAACGTCAGTTCGCTGGGCAGGTTCGTAGATTTTGACTAATATCTCGCCTGCTACGCTCGGAATCATCCGACTTGTCGTGCGTACGTGCTCCGACTGCTCAATGGGAGGACTCGACAAATAGCTTCTGCTCAGTTCTAAATTTTCTTCCAGTTGAAAGCCAGGAAATTGTGCAATTACTGATCTTAATTCTGGCAACAAACGATTTTCAAAATCCATGTGAATCACTCCTATGTTTGGTATTTATAATCTTTTTTCCGTCTCCGCTTCCCACTGGGCTATTTCTTTCCGAACTCGGGGTGCTACCTCTG
Organism: Paenibacillus sp. FSL L8-0158; assembly: GCF_038592965.1. Taxonomy (GTDB): domain Bacteria; phylum Bacillota; class Bacilli; order Paenibacillales; family Paenibacillaceae; genus Paenibacillus; species Paenibacillus polymyxa_D. Next base: position 5,730,979 of record NZ_CP151949.1, read on the forward strand.
TTCCTAGCAGCTCAATGGCTCTCATCACCTCGGCATGCGGCATCGTGCTTAACGGAACATACAGCATAAAGCGTGTAACGCCCACATGTTTGCGAAGGTGAATGATCTTCTGGGCAACAGTCTCAGGATCGCCAACATACAGCGCACCTTCAAAGCTGCGCGCAGCATCGTAACTAGAACGATCATAATGCGCCCAGCCCCGCTCCCTGCCTAATCTATTCATACCTGCCATCGTAGAAGGGAAATATGTATCTGCAGCTTGTTCATTATTCTCTCCGACAAATCCTATTGAGTGCGATCCAACCTTAAGCTGCGATTCGTCATGACCAGCGTGCGCCGCTGCTTTCTTATAAAGCTGCACGAGCGGTGCAAAATTCACCGGATTCCCGCCAATAATCGCCAGCATCAAGGGCAGTCCTAACAAACCTGCACGGATAGCAGAATCCTGCCTGCCCCCGCTGCCAACCCATATCGGTAAAGGATTCTGAACCGGCCGTGGATACACACCCAAATGGTTAATCGCTGGCCGATGTCCGCCTTTCCAGGTTACTTTTTCGGACTCCCGTATTTTAAGGAGCAATTCCAAGTGTTGTTCAAACAGCTCATCATAGTCTTCCAAGTCATAGCCAAACAGTGGAAAAGATTCAATAAAGGAGCCTCGGCCCGCCATAATCTCCGCACGTCCATTCGAAATACCATCCAGCGTAGCAAAATCCTGAAAAACGCGAACGGGATCAGCTGAAGAAAGCACTGTCACTGCACTGGTCAGCCGAATCCGTTTCGTCTGCGCTGCAGCCGCTGACAGCACAACTGCTGGTGAAGATGCCGAATAATCCTTCCGATGATGCTCACCTACACCAAACACATCAAGTCCCACTTGATCAGCAAGGATAATTTCCTCGACAACTTCGCGCAATCGCTGTGCGTGACTTATCACTTCACCTGTCTGAACGTCAGGCTTTGTTTCTACAAACGAAGTAATACCTATCTCCATGGTCCATCTCTCCTATTCTAATAGCTTTCTTTCTATGCCAATCAAATAACGATAAAATATCATACCGATCGGTAAAATATTTTTCCCAGTAAATATAACTCATCAAAAAGAGTACTGTCAATAAATATAGTAAAAACACTTTAATTTATCCTCATACTGATATCTCCTTGGTGCGATAAACCAATCTGCATTTGACAATATAACGGGCTAATTATAAGATAATAACATACTAATTGGTACGCAAATGAAGACCCCTGACAATTATGATCAGAGTCATTGAATTAAGAATAAAATTACGAGTAATGAGAGGTATTGATTATGGGACGAATCCGCGAATTTGACGAAGATAAAGTATTAGATGCAGCTATGCAAATATTTTGGGAGAAGGGATATGAAGCTACCTCATTGAGTGATTTAACTTCCAGAATGGAAATTCAACGACCCAGTATATATTCCACTTTTGGAGGCAAAAAAGAATTGTTCGAAGCTGCGCTGCGCAAATACATGATGTCCCGTGCTTCTCTGATCCGAACCAAGCTTCAAAGCGATTCATCTGTAAAAGAAGCATTTCGAACTTTTTTTGAGGGTGTGGTCGATGAGGAATATGCGGAAAATCCTAGAAAAGGATGCTTTTGCATTAATACAATGGTTGAACTTGCGCCCCATGATGAGAAGTTTGAAATTCTTACAAGGGAGCATCAAATGTACCTATCGGTTATATTTCAAGAAACCATTGAACGAGGTATACAATCAGGTGAGCTTGAGGTCGGGCTCGATGCGAAGGCTGTATCACAGGCGCTAGTCGTATCGTTAATTGGACTGACCGTAATGATAAAGTCTCGTCCAGAACGATCATTTATTGATAACACGATAGAGGTGACACTTACACTTCTTAAGTAATTCGGAATGAATTCAATTTTGAATATATATGCTTTATTATGTATAATAATTCAAAACTAATAAAAAAGGGAGTGCATCTAATGTCATTTTTAATAAGGAAAGCTAAGCCTGATGATTTAAACAGTTTAACCGAGTTAATGTATGAATACATCGTTGGTTTTTATCAAAACCCTAGGCCACCTATCGAAAAAATTCATAATTTGATACAAACCCTTTTTGAGCAGCAAAACGGTATACAATTTGTGGCGGAACAAAATGGAGAATTAATCGGCTTTGCTACATTATTCTTTACCTTTAGCACGATGAAAGCAGACAAAGTCACTGTTATGAACGATCTATTTGTATTGGAACCATTTAGAGATACAGAAGTAGAAACACAGCTTTTTTTAGAATGTCAAAAATACTCACAAAATCAAGGCTATGCTCATATGGCCTGGATAACTTCTACCGAGAATAAACGCGCTCAAATTTTCTTTAAAAAGATGGATGCTGTCCAAGGGAGAGATTGGGTTCACTTTTCATCGTAACAATACTTTTGATACGATTTTCCGCGCTAACGGCAGTTCAAAGGGCACCCGATTGGGTGCCCTTTGTTCGTAACACATGTTTTCACGCATCGGATATGGAAACACGCCGATACCCGTGCCTTCATGGCCTCCCTTTGCTGCTTAGAATAGGCTCGTTTCTACGTCCATTCTCTAAACACTCCTCCAAGGATACGGTTAGACAAACAGTTAATCGTTGATATGTATTAGAGTGAACCTGGATATAGAGTATACTAGATGAGTATAAGTTCGATACACGATGACATTATATATGTAATGGTATTTCAAATACAGCGCAGAAGAGGTTGAAAATGAGTCAGAAGCATTTTACAGATTACGCATTAAGTGAAGAAATTGTAAGAGCGCTGAATAGCTTGGGCTATGAGACGCCAACGGAGATTCAGACGGAAGTTATTCCTGTTGCGCTTGAGAAGAAGGATCTTGTCGCCAAATCGCAAACAGGTAGTGGCAAAACAGCGGCATACGGCATTCCAATCTGTGAGCTAGTAGATTGGAATGAGAATAAGCCCCAAGCTTTAATCCTGACGCCAACCCGCGAACTCGCGTTACAGGTCACCGAAGACATCACGAACATTGGACGCTTTAAGCGGATAAAAGCAACGCCTCTTTATGGGAAACATCCTTTTCATATCCAAAAGGCCGAGTTAAAACAAAGGACGCATGTGGCTGTAGGTACGCCAGGACGTGTACTGGACCATATCGAACGAGGGACGCTACCGTTAGATCGGATTGCCTATCTCGTGATTGATGAAGCTGATGAAATGCTGAATATGGGCTTTATCGAGCAAGTTCAGTCGATTATTCAAGCGCTGCCTAGTGATCGGGTTACCATGTTATTTTCCGCTACCTTCCCTGAAGATGTAGCCACACTGTCACGTAAATATATGAATGATCCTGTTAAAATTGAGATTAAAGCGACTGGTATAACGACCGCCACAATTGATCACTCTCTTATTCAGGTGAAGGAGTCAGACAAGCTGGCCCTACTGCAAGATCTGCTCATTGTTGAGAATCCTGACAGCTGCATTATTTTCTGTCGTACGCAGGAGAATGTAGATACATTATTCAGAGCATTGGCTGATCTCGAATATCCATGTGATCGCATTCATGGTGGCATGGAGCAAGACGAGCGATTTGAGGTAATGAATGCATTTAGAAGGGGTCAATTCCGTTACTTGATTGCAACAGATGTTGCCGCACGAGGAATTGATATCACGAATATCACCCATGTCATTAATTATGATATTCCCCTTGAGAAGGAGAGCTATGTTCACCGCACAGGACGTACGGGACGTGCTGGCAAAACGGGGAAAGCCATTTCCCTCATCACTCCCAAGGATGGCAGAAGATTAGCTGATATTGAAGCATATATTGGATTTGCGATTCCGCAGGTAAAGGCCCCTTCAGAAGAGGCTGTTGATCTCCGTAGAGAAGATTTTGAGCAGAAACTGCATGTGAAAACCGCACTCAAAAAAGATAAGCGCGAGCAATTAAACCAGCAAATTATGAAGCTGAATTTTAACGGCGGTAAGAAGAAAAAACTTAGAGCTGTCGACTTCGTGGGGACCATCGCTAAGCTTGACGGGGTCACCGCAGATGATATCGGGATTATTACGATTCTGGATAATGTGACAGATGTCGAGATTCTGAATGGCAAAGGTCCACTGGTGCTTGAGATTATGAAGAATACAACCGTAAAGGGCAAGCTGTTAAAGGTACGCAAAGGGAATAAGTAGCAGGTACGCTGCATAAAAGAGGGTTAGGCAATCCCACCCAGCAAAGCCAATGGTTTTCGTTAGCTATACGGGCGGGATTGCCGATTTTACCTCTTAATCGTTTAATTCATCTTTCCACTTATCGATATCAGAAGCACTCCCAAATCGTTTCAGAGATTACTTACTATTGCGACGTCTAAACTTATTAAAAATGTAATGTCTAAATAGGACAATTGAAATTTCGGGTAGCAATACAGCAAATATGTATAACAATATAATGAATGGTAATGACGAAATGAAAGTTTCAGCGCCCTGGTCTGTTTTCACACGTTCAACTAGCAGCCACCACATAGGTACTGATACAATCCACATCAAAATGTTAGAGATGATTACATAAAGAGTATTTTTCCATAACAGACAAAACAAAATTGCAATAATGGCCGGAACAGTCCATGACCCTATCATAAGACTATTACTTAATATAACAAATGTTATAACAGGATATAAAAGTACAACCACCATCTGGGCTCCCCTATTATCATAAAACTTCATTTCCCATCTCCTTTTCTACTTTTTTACAATCTATTTCACTTTTTTGATAGGTATATTTTATCATTCTATTTATTTCCACAATATAATTTTAAGTTCTATGAAATCAACAACGTTGGTGATAATTGTTCTGCTTTATCGTATTCTCTTAGAGAGTTGATAGAATACTTAAAAAAATTTTAGAAAAGGTGTCCCTTTCGGTCATCTTCGTTTGTTATACAGATATAGTTTTCTTTTCGATCAGAGGGGGTGCCTAAATCTTTGAATGAGGAAATCGAATCTAGAATTAAACGGGTCCAAGCTGGCGAGATCCAGGATTACGCCTACATTGTAAAGGAGTATCAACGTCAGATTTTTGTATACTGCTGGCGGATATTAGGAAGCGAGCAGGAAGCGGAAGAGGCAGTTCAGGATATTTTCGTTAGTGCTTTCGAGAAAATCAGTATGTACAAGCCCACAGTGGGCTTCTCCTCTTGGCTGTATAAAATGGCTTATCATCACTGCCTAAACCTGATCCGCAGGAAGAATCTACAGCGCAAATTTAAAATTACCCTGTTTACCTCAACTAACATGACTTCAGACAGTCCAGCGCAGGTTATGGAACGTCAGCTTTTCAGTGAACCGCTGAGCCGGGCATTGGACCAACTGAATGCAGAGGAGCGTAACCTGTTGGTGCTGCGCATTTTTGAAGAAAAAACGTTTGGAGAAATCGGGGAAATTATGAACAAAAGCGAGGAAGCTATCAAGAAAAAATACGGCAGGACAAAAACAAAGCTCAAAAAAATAATGGAGCCCCAAAAGGAGGACCCAAAATGCGTGAATTACAAGACAGAGGCTTAAAAAACATGGACATGCTGACGGAACCAGAGAGTGTCCTAAAAATCCAAGCTTTTGACGTTTCTGACAAAGTAATGGAACAGGTCTACCAAAAGACGATGCTCAAAAAGGGGAATATAGGAAAAGTCCATTTTCAGCCTCGCATCACCGTCCCCATCATGATTTTGCTTTTTGTAGTAGGGGCCTCTGTGACCGGATACGCAGCTTCACAATATCTTGAATTCCGCAACAGTAAGGGCGACGTTGTATTAAATACCGCCAAAACACCTACTGAAACGGAGGCCTCCAAAACCTATACCTCCACCTACGCACGGTGGAACGAAGAAGTGAGAGACCGTTTGCAACCAGGAGAGTATGCCGCTTATTACGTCAAGGACGATTCTATGAATCAAAACAACCTATCTAATCCGGCCCTGTTTGCGTACAAACCGGCTGAACTTTCAAGTTTCAACAGCCTACAAGATGAAATCAAGCGGACTGAGGCTCCATTATTCAGCAACCCCACTCATCTACCGGATGGCTATCAGTTTGAATTCGGATACGTCTATCCAGTCACTGCATACCCTGGGATGATGACCAAAAAGGAATATCGATCTTTAACCGATAAACTGATGCAACAGGCCAAAGCTGCACCGGAGGGTGAAAATCTGTTTATTCAAAGGCTGAGCTGGGACAAATCAGACTCCTCCTTTGCCCGGTATGCGAGAGGAAACGACTATGTAAACATTACCGTCACCAAATACACTTCTGAAGTCACGAAGACGACCATCATGCAAAATGAACAGGATTCGGCAGAGCAATTGACAATCAAAGGAACTAAGGCCTATTACATCAGGGCAAGTGAAGCAAGCAAGCCCTTGGAAGCGGGAAAAAACCGACTGGGATGGCTCGATGAAAAAAGACGTTTACACTACAACATATCCGATAACCAGGACAGCCCGCTGAACAAAGAAGACCTGGTAAAAATAGCTGAAGATTTGCTTAACGGTTCACCGCAATAGCTATACAAGAAAAGTTTCAAAGAGAGACCATCCTTTTTATAAGGGTGGTCTCTCTTTGAAGAATGTCCCTATACCTTTTCCTCGCAAACTATCACGGAAGTTCCACAATCTTTTTACCTCAACTAGTTCCTGATCATTGAATTCCATTCTGTATACATCTGGTTTGGATGTATGTAGTAAAAAATTCAAATCATACTGCTTGTCATAGTACCCCATCATTAAAGCCATTACAGCTCCATGAGTGCCTAATGCGACTTTCCGTCCTCGGTAGATTTTTAGCAATTCCTTTAAGACTGTTATACTTCTATTCTGACAAACTGCATTAGACTCTCCTCCCGTTAAAGCAAAGTTGGGATCAGAAAATGACTTATCTAACAAAGGGAATAATTCATCATCGGGCATTCGGTTGTCTTCATTCAAAAAAATTCTTTCTTTGAGATCCTCGATTATTATAACTTCTTGTCCTGAGCATTGAGCTAACTCTTGAATGGTTAAGATTGCCCGTTGATATGGACTTGAAACGAAAACCTCAATCCCCTCTCCTTTCAATAACTCAGTTATTTGAAAAGCATCTGACTTGCCTTTATCAGTCAGACCTCTTGTTCTTTCATTTCCTTCCGTCTTTGGTGATTCGCCATGTCTCACCATGTAAATGAAAGTTTTCATAGTATCCTCCATGAAGAGCTGATGATTTTTTATTACATGATATTCGTGGCTAAATATCAGAACCCCTTTGATTTTCTCTTGTTTCTTATTGCATAAATTTTTCTTGAAGGTGACGTTACGTCATTTGCTATACTGACTGAGAACGACATGCTAGAGCAATCAATTGGATGTGAGGAATGAATGGACAAAGAGAACTGTCTGACGACAGGACAGCTTGCCAAACGTACAGGGATAACGGTCAGGACATTGCGCTATTACGATCAAATCGGACTTCTGAGTCCAGGAGGCCATCGCACTGGATCCATAAGATTGTACAACATGAAAGATATGGAAAGATTACAGCGAATTCAGATGTTGAAGTATCTAGGGTTATCGCTTCAAAAAATAATGGACATTTTAGATGCAGAATCGCCATCCAACGGAGAGATCAGACACTCGTTGCAAGCACAACTCGATGTTTTACAAAAGAAAATTGCTCATACGGAGCACGTAGTGCATGCAATACGAGATGCCATGGAAATGTCGGTCTATGGATCCGATTGGAACCATTTGGCGGATGTTATTCAAACCGTGCAGAGTGAGCAAAATTGGGGGGAGCAATATCGGACGGCGAACCGCCTGCAAACGCGGATACATCTTTACGACAAGTACAGTACGAATCCTCAAGGCTGGCATCGTTGGATTTTTGAACAACTGGAAGTGCAGCCGGGAGCCCACATTCTCGAGTTGGGCTGCGGCGACGGGACCTTTTGGATAAGAAACGCCGAACGAATTCCAAGCAGCTGGCGTATCACGCTTACCGATATGTCTAGCGGGATGGTGGAAGAAGCACGTTGCCGTTTGGGAAGCAACAGTTCGCAGTTTAAGTTTTTATCTGTTGACGCGCAACAGATCCCATTCCATGAAGAGCAATTCGATATGGTTATCGCTAACAACATGCTTTACCACGTGCCGGACATCCCTAGAGCAATCCGCGAGATGCACCGTATCTTAAAGCAAGGAGGTATAGTATGCACCTCTACGATGAGCACTCGACACCTACAAGAGGTCGAACACTTGGCGGTTTCGTTCGATCCTGAACTTCTTGTGTTAGATCATGCTATTAATCGGTTCCACCTGGATAACGGAGAGGACTTGCTGTCTTCTTGCTTTTCCGATCTTCGGTTGCTTCGATACGAAGACTGTCTGTTGGTCGACGAAGCGGAACCCCTGATCGAATATATAATTTCGACTCCGATGAATGCAAGAGAGCGACTTGTCGGAGCGGTTATTGACAAGTTTCGGGACCACGTCAATCGGCTTCTGCAGCAGAACGGAATCCTCGAAATGACTAAAGAGAATGGAATCTTTCTAGGGAGGAAATGAGATGAAGACACAACAGCACCACCCAAGAGTACGGATTGTAAAAGAGGAGCTTCTATCGGATAACTGGTACAACTTAAATAAGATCACATTCGAGTTTGAAAAAAATAATGGACAATGGGAGACACAATCCCGAGAAGTATACGATCGTGGCAACGGCGCTACGATCCTGCTCTATAATCGGCACAAACAAACCGTTGTTCTGACCAGGCAATTCCGGATGCCTACTTATCGAAACGGCAATGAAACTGGAATGCTTATCGAAACCTGTGCAGGACTACTCGATAAAGAAACACCGGAAGAAGGTATTCTTCGGGAGACGGAGGAGGAGACGGGATACCGTATCGACCGTGTGCAGAAAGTCGGCGAGGCCTATATGTCACCGGGCTCCGTTACCGAAATCCTGCACTTCTATGTAGCCGAGTATAGTGAAGATATGACAACGGGTGGCGGTGGTGGCCTTGAGGAGGAGCAGGAAAACATTGAAGTGATGGAACTTCCGTTTGCTCAAGTGCTAAACATGGTCGAAAGCGGCGAGATTCGTGACGCCAAGACAATAATGCTGCTCCAATACGCTCAGATCCAGGGTCTCTTGAAAGTGAAATCGAAACCGCTTCATATCCTTATCGCAGGCCCGTATCGATCTGGGACGAATGATGATCCTGTACTAATCGAGAAGAACGTCAACTACATGAATGAAATTGCTCTTCAAGTTTACAAGGCTGGTCACATGCCGGTGCTGGGAGAGTGGTATGCTTTGCCCCTTATCGCAACAGCCGGTTCCACTACTCTGGGAGATGAGACTTTTAACAGAATCTTTCATCCGTCTTCCATTCGCCTGCTTGATTGCTGTAACGCCGTGCTTCGAGTTGGGGGACCTTCTCAGGGTGCCGATGAAATGGTAAGGGTGGCGAAAGAGAAAGGATTGTTGATTTACGAACGGCTCGACGAACTTCCGTTGGTGTGACATACCCTCTCTAACCAGACCAAAGACAACTTGCCTCTGGGCATCCCCCGCGGATCACCCGAAGAACCTTTCAATCAACTGAGACACTAAGGGAACTACGCAAATGTTTAACATCACTCATCGGTGGCCGTCCAAACATGCGTCCATATTCCCTGCTGAACTGCGAAGGACTCTCATAGCCAACGCGAAAGCCTACAGTGGCGGCTTCCAATCCCTCCGAGAGCAGTAAGCGGCGTGCAGCCTGCAGTCGAATGGCCTTCTGATACTGCAGAGGACTTATAGCCGTTACCTTTTTAAAGTGCTTGTGTAAGGAAGAAGGGCTCATGTTTACTTCCTTCGCCAATTCTTCGATCACAAGAGGCTTAGAGTAATCGCGGGTAATCAGATGGATCGCTTTGGAGATGCTATGTGCATAGCTGCCAACTACAGCAAATTGCCTGATTAGAGCTCCCTGCTCACCTTGTAATACACGATAAAGGATCTCGTGCGTGATAAGCGGCGCAAGAAACTGAATATCCGCAGGCGTATCCGAAAGTCTGACAAGCCGAAGCAGCGCATCAAGCAGCAGAGGGTCAAATTGGCTCACCAGTATGCCGCGTCCAGTCTTTACGTTGCATGGAGGAGGACTCTTCTTGATAATGTCCAGGATGACGTCTGGACTAATGGATAATTGAAGACTTAGATAAGGAAGCTCCGACGAGGCTTGAGTTATTTTACCAATTACGGGAAGTTGAACTGATGTGACCATGTAGGTTGTTGGATCGTACACATAGTTTTCTCCAGCCAGCATTGCAGTCTTTGAGCCTTGTGCGACCACGTACAGGGAGGGCATATGGACCGTATGATTCAGCTCGGACACATGGCTTGCACGTCTGAAATAAAGTCCTGGCACAGACGAAACAAACGTACCGTCCGAAGACGCGTGTTGATCAATCAGACGAATCAGTTCTTGTAGATTCGTAGAAATATCAGAGGGGGGAGAAGACGAAATCATACATGCTTCACCTTCCTTTCCGTTGAACGCTAATTTTGATGTGCTAATTATATGCACGCCGAATAGGATTAGGCAAGAATTGAACTTGATCGGTCTACCTGTCTCAATCGAATTCTACTTAAAATGTAATTGCAAGGCCAACAAAGGGCCTAAGGCAAATAGATCAAAGGAAGAAGGATTGGGCTATGAGTTTGGAGGGAAGAATAGAGAACAAAGTCGTCGTGATTACAGGTGCAAGCAGCGGAATTGGAGAAGCAACAGCACTGTTACTTGCCGAGCGTGGAGCAAAAGTCGTGCTTGGAGCGCGCGGGGTGGACCGCCTTGAAGCACTGGCGACACGTATTACGAATAGGGGTGGCGAAGCTGTTTATGCACGCACTGACGTGAGTCGGCGCGAGGATCTGTGCAACCTCGTTACTTTGGCTTGCGAACGATACGGGAAGCTGGATGTTCTCGTCAGCAACGCTGGCGTTATGCCTATATCCCCTCTCGATGATCTGCGCGTGGAAGATTGGGAGCACATGATTGACGTCAACATTAAAGGCGTTTTGTATGGCATTGCTGCAGCGTTGCCTGTCTTTCGCAAACAGGGTTTCGGACATTTCGTGAACACTGCTTCTACTGCAGGACACAAGACCGTTCCAAACCAGTCGGTCTACTCCGGCACGAAATTCGCCGTACGTGCTATCTCGGAGGGGCTGCGCCAAGAGGCTGGCGATAAACTGCGCGTAACCATCATTTCGCCAGGTATTGTGCAGACAAATTTCACCGAGAGTTTAACAGACCCGGCTATAAGAGATCAACTCGCCGTCATCCGGGATAAACTAGCCATGACACCGGACGCGGTAGCCCGCGCAATTGGATTCGCAATTGAACAACCAGCTGATATTGATGTGAACGAAATCGTAATCCGTCCAACCGCACAAATGTAACATAAATAGATAGGGGCACCTCCCCTTGTGAGTGCGCCCCTATCTATTTACGCATAAAGCTTTACCATGGAAGCTGATCATCCATGTGACACCGAAAATGCAGAAGGATTGCAAAACTTTGATTAATGTACATTTTATTAAAAAATAGTGAGATGATCCAGTTACCAGCCATGCAAAATCAACGATGAAGCGGTTCTTTTTCGCCCAGGCCCAGCACCTCCGTTGTGGAATCATAAATTTCTTGGTAAAGCTCTGGGTTTTCCGCTAGTGACACCCCATAAGAAGGAATCATTTCTTTTATTTTTGATTCCCACTCTTCCATATGTTGTGGGAAGCATTTTTCCAATACTTCCAGCATAACGTGAACAGCAGTAGAAGCACCCGGAGAAGCGCCGAGCAGTGCAGCTACCGAACCATCAGCAGCACTAACCACTTCTGTACCAAATTGAAGTGTTCCTTTACCGCCCTCCGTATCTTTGATCACCTGCACACGTTGGCCCGCTACCACGATCCCCCAGTCCTCGATTTTGGCGTTCGGAATAAACTCGCGTAATTCTTCCAAACGCTTTTCATTCGATAACATCACTTGCTGGATCAGGTATTTGGTCAATGCCATCTCTTTTGCGCCTGCCGCCAACATCGTAATGAGGTTATTGGGTTTTACAGAGCCGATCAAATCCAAATTTGAGCCCGTTTTCAAGAACTTCGGTGAGAAGCCGGCAAACGGTCCAAATAGCAGTGCTTTTTGGTTACCGATATATCTTGTATCCAGATGCGGCACAGACATGGGCGGAGCACCAACCTTAGCTTTACCATATACTTTTGCATGATGCTGGGCGACAACCTTAGGATTGTTACATACCATAAATAGTCCACTTACCGGGAATCCCCCGATATATTTGGACTCAGGAATACCAGTTCTTTGTAGTAAAGGTAGACTTCCACCTCCACCACCGATAAAGACAAATTTGGCAGTATGGTATTCGATTTTACCGTTATCCAGATTGTGGACTTTGACTTTCCACGAGCCGTCGCCCGCACGTTTAATATCCTTTACACTATGCTTGTAATTGATTTCGACATTTTTACTTTTTAAATGCTCAAACAACATACGTGTTAAAGCACCAAAGTTAACATCTGTTCCAGAGTCGATTTTGGTTGCCGCGATTGGTTCATTCGATGTACGGCCTTCCATAATCAGCGGAATCCATTCCTTCAGCTTTTCAGGATCATCGGAAAATTCCATACCTTGAAACAGAGAAATAGTTGAAAGCGCTTTAAACCTTTTTTTCAAAAAAGATACATTTTTCTCTCCTGTTACCAAACTCATATGAGGTATTGGTTTGATAAAGTCCTGAGGATTACGAATCAAATGGCTATTTACAAGAAAAGACCAAAACTGTCTTGAAAGCTGAAACTGCTCATTAATGTCTACAGCTTTACGAATATCTATAGATCCGTCAGCTTTTTCGGATGTATAGTTCAGCTCGCACAGTGCAGCATGACCTGTACCTGCATTATTCCATTCGTTAGAGCTTTCTTCTCCTGCGTTTGCGAGTTTCTCAAACACTTTGATTTCCCATTCTGGTGCTAACTCTTTCAGCAATGATCCCAGAGTCGCGCTCATGACTCCGGCACCAATTAAGATAACGTCTGTTTTTTTCTGAATGCTATTCATAAAAACCTTCCTTATCTCTTATATTTGCAAAAAAGAGCAGGCCCTCCTGCTTAGGTGATACAAGAAGCAAGGCTCCACTCAGGAACATATCTTTTCTGTCTCTATTATAACTAAAATATAATCTTTTAAAAATTATATTGTCTATTATCTGATAATTATAAATCATTTCTGCTAAAAAGTGAGAATTTTCTTTGCAGAAATAATAAGAATTGATCTCAACACGCTGTATTATTGGGGCTTCACTTATTAGCAGTAATAACAGACACCGACAATTCTTCGGTAAACACACCCGTGGAGTCCATATCTAGTAGAACAGATGTTAAATCATTTTCAAATCGTACTAGATTATCACCAAAAAAGCGTCTTGAAGCAAATGATGTAGAGTACAGATTTCCAATGATCGAATCAACAGTCCATGTATATGAATAACTCGGTAAAATATGTCTTTGGACATTTTTGAATCCAGATTTTCTTACAATATCCTCATACCTCTCCTTTGGGGGAGTGTAAGTGCTATTACCAGCTCTTCTTGCGTCTCCTAGCCAACGTTTCACTACTTCGTTGACCTTGAGTTGCCAAAGTAAGGATTCCTGCTTCCCAGTATTATCAATAATAGCTACGCCACCATTAGTATCAGAACTGTTATACAGAATGTCAAGAATGGACTCTCTATCCATCCAATGAAATGCTTTCGCAATTATAACGAGGCGAAAGAAACCCCAGTCACATACACGCTCTTCCGCCCTTCCTTGTACCCATTTAACATTGTCCAACCTTTTATCACTGGACAAACGGTTTGCTTCATCTAGCATTTCTGATTCAGTATCTACACCTACTATTTCTTCAAACCAATCACTAAATCTTAGAGCTAACTGACCCGTTCCACATCCTAAGTCAAGTAAACGACCTTCCCCATTCAGAGAAAACTTGTTAACTAGAAACCGAATAAGCGACGAAGGATAAGGAGGTCGATACCTAGAGTAGTACCAGGCGGTACCTTTAAATAGATCTGGACCATAATCACTCATAGCTTATAACCTTCTCTCTACTGAACTTTTAAAACATGAGAGTCACGGGGCTGCCTGTAACGGCAAGTTTTTGGGCCAACCTTTACGGGACAGGCCCTTTCTAATTGCACCAGCGTTTCCTCGAATGAGCTTCACGGTTTATAAATACTTCATCATGATATTCGAAACAGTCTGTTGTTGATTCACCCAATCATAATCGGAGTTATCCATAATAAATGATTGAAAAGGGAGTTGCTCAATAATTTGCAATTCTAGCTCTCGTCGATGTTCAAGGAACTGAATATATCCTTCGTACCCGTGAAGCCCCTTTTGCTTTCCATAATCTTGCTCCGTATGGTACCAAATCGCGAAATCTAACCATTCATGAGATCTCATTGTCTTCACTCGCTCAATCGTCTCACGCACATTCGGTTGCTTCAAATAAAACAAAATTGGATTTAGGTTCTGAATTTGCTCCGCAATCTGTAATACATGCTGAACAAATCGATCATTTCCAGCATCATGCCGGGCGAGTAATGCACACCCTGGGTTCTGTAAAAAACAGCATTCGAGTATGATTAGCTTTTCCCTCTCTCGCTGACTCTTAGCAAAAGAACTCCAACGTTGAACCATCAACTCGCAATATTTTTCTACGGGTACTCCATCGTAAATTTCATAACGCCGGATTTCCTCATACAAACTAGGAGGAATTTCATTTTGAGCTGATTGCTGCGCAAGCGCATATGCGATTAAAGAGTCGTTGCCATTCAAAGATACGAACGGATCAATGTAATGAAACACCTCGGAATAGATTGATCGAAGCCGATCAAGTTCTTCGTTCGGTATACATGCAACCGATTCATAATCAGCGGGATGTCGTAAGTCTCCTTCTAAAAATAGTTCCGATTCTATTGGATGTTTGTTTAACATGTCATGTATGTATCTAGATAATGTGGATTTGCCAGAGCCAGGTATGCCTTCAACGATAACCAGTTTCGTTTTCGTAGCTGGTACATTGGCCATAGTATCACATCCTTATGAATTATGATTACCTTAAGGAGAACCCAATTGTCTCGTTATATCGCCAGATAGCTTAGGAACCTTTCCTTTATCTCGACATCCTTAGAAAACCAATAAAAAGCATTGGATCCTAAGGAATGACCCAATGCTTTTATAGATGGATATCTTCTAGTTATTTAATAATTACGTATTCCAGGTTAACCAGTTTTGCATAAGTCACAATTTGGTCTGTGGTTAGATTCAAGGAAACCACGGTATGGTGACCTCCGCCGTTCTCAATCCATGCTTTAACCCCATCTTGGAAGTTTGGCTTCACGTTCCACAGTACACGGGCCACTGGAAGATTTGGAGCAGGAACTGTCGGTTCAAATGCGGTAACCTCATTGATCAGCAGTTTATAATGGGTGCCAAAGTCAGCCATGGAAACAACCACACCGTCTCCTGCCTTGCCGTCAAATACCAGACGGGCTGGATCTTCACGATCGCCGATACCTAACGGAGAAACGATGACTTTAGGCTTGTTGCTCGCCAACGTTGGGTCAACTTCAAGCATATGGGATTGAAGGATCGATTCCTGACCAGTCGCTAATTCATAGGTGTAGTCTTCCATAAAGCCAGTGGATTGGTTATGGCTCATGACTTTAAGCAGACGATCGAGCGCTGCCGTCTTCCAGTCCCCTTCACCGGCGAAGCCGTATCCTTGTGCCATCAAACGTTGAACAGCAAGACCAGGAAGCTGTTTCATACCATAGAGGTCTTCGAAGTTCGTAGTGAAGGCAGTATAGCCGCCATGATCCAGGAATCGTTTAATAGCAATTTCATAGCTTGCTTGCACTCTTACACTGGCTTCCCAAGCTTCCTTGCTATAAGTACCATAATCAAACTCATAGAGTTTGGAGTATTCCGCAAACAAAGCATCAATCTCTTCTTCTTTCACAGCATTGACGTACTGAACGAGGTCGCCGATTCCGAAGTAGTCAACGGTCCATCCGAATTGAATTTGAGCTTCGACCTTGTCACCTTCCGTAACACCAACGTTACGCATGTTGTCGCCAAAGCGGGCAACTTTGATATTGAAGCTTTCGTTATAAGCAACCGCTACATCCATCCACTCTGCGATTTGCTTCTGAACTTCCGCACGTTCCCAGTACCCTACGACCACTTTATTCTGTTTCTTCAGACGGGCATTGATAAATCCATATTCACGGTCACCATGAGCTGCCTGATTGAGGTTCATGAAGTCCATGTCAATCGTAGCCCAAGGAATGCTTTCATTGAACTGTGTAGCCAGATGAAGCAACGGCTTCTGCAGCAATTTAGTACCGCGAATCCACATTTTTGCAGGCGAGAAGGTATGCATCCAAGTGATGACACCGGCAACCTCGTCACGATAGTTGACTTCTTTCATGAGGTTGGTGATTTTGTCTGCACTAACCGCCAGATCCTGCAATACAAGCGGATAAGGCAGAACACCACTTTTATTTAAGGCATCGGTCATTTCTTGTGCGTGTGCTTTGACTTCTGCTAATGCTTCTTCTCCATACAGATGTTGTGAACCTACGACAAACCAGAACTGTTTTGTACCTACTGTTGACATCATTCATCCTCTTTTCTTCATTTTTTAGTTGGTCTTACTTTTGCCCGTAGTAGGCGTCTTTCCCATGTTTGCGTAAATAGTGTTTATCTAGAATGCGCTGCGGCAATTCTTCAGCAAAATGATTCAATTCTCGTGCGAATAAATTCATTTTCGAAACTTCTTCCAACACGACGCTATTCATGACTGCCGATTTCGCATCTTTGCCCCAGGTGAAGGGCGCATGACCCTTAAGCAGAACACCCGGCACTGCTAAAATATCTAGTCCGCGCTGCTCAAAAGTTTCGATGATGACACGGCCGGTTTCCGCTTCGTAACCACGATCAATCTCCTCTTGTGTCAAGAAACGGGCGCAAGGAACAGAACCATAGAAGGTGTCTGCATGAGTAGTCCCCATTACAGGTACATCCAAGCCTGCTTGAGCCCAAATGGTCGCCCAAGTCGAATGTGTGTGTACAATACCGCCGATCTCTGCGTAATGCTTATAAAGTACGGCGTGAGTCGGTGTATCTGATGAAGGCCTCATTTCTCCTTCAACAACATTGCCATCAAAATCGACAACCACCATATCGCTAGGTTTCATCGTGTCATAACTAACACCACTAGGTTTGATCACGAATAAGCGGCTCTCACGATCAACAGCGCTTACGTTACCCCAGGTGTATTTTACGAGTCCATGTTTAGGCAAATCCAGATTGGCTTGATATACTTCTTCTTTCAGTTGCTCTAACACGTCAATTCCTCCAGTTTTCCACTAGATTATCTACAGCAGCCTGTTCAATCGCTAGGCCTTGTGTGTAGCGTTCCATGAATGATTCAAATCCTTTAACGTCGGAACTGTCGGGAGAGATTTCTTGCCCCTCAGCATCTCTAAATACTTTTTGGTCGAGGAAGTCTTCCAGACTTTCTTGTTGATCCTTGTTCTTCATGTAAGAAGCGAGAATGGCAATACCCCACGCCCCGCCTTCTCCGGCTGTTGACATCACTGATACCGGGACATTCATGGCAGCCGCAACAATTTTTTGTCCGACGATAGGGGTTTTAAACAAACCACCGTGAGCCAGAATGCTATCAATTGCGACATTTTCTTTCTTTGTCAAAATATCCATTCCGATTTTCAAAGCAGCAAACGCAGTGAAAAGATGAGTCCGCATGAAATTGGCCAAATTGAAACGGCTCTCAGGAGAGCGGACAAACAACGGTCTGCCTTTCTCTATTCCGGTGATATTCTCCCCTGACAAATAGCCATAGCTGAGTAAACCACCGCCATCTGGATCCGCTTCCAAAGCCTTGTTCAGCAACACACTGAACAATTGATTCGGATCCGCCTTTTGCCCCATTGCCTCAGAAAATTCACGGAACAATCCCAGCCAAGCATTGATATCACTTGAACAGTTGTTGGCATGAACCATTCCGACTGGATTACCATTCGGTGTAGTCACCAGATCAATTTCCGGATATACCGCTGAAAGATCCTTCTCTAATACAAGCATGGCAAAAACCGAGGTTCCCACAGAGACGTTGCCCGTCCGTTTTCTCACGCTGTTCGTAGCGACCATCCCTGTTCCCGCATCACCTTCTGGAGGACAAAGCGGAATACCTGGTTGTAAATCTTCGGATTTATCTAGGATTTTGGCTCCCGCGGCGGTTAGTACACCTGCCTGCTCGCCTGAAATATAAACTTTAGGGAGAATTCCTTCTAACTTCCAATCGTAGCCTTTGGACGCAATGAGTTCATCAAACTGCTTAACCATCGATTGGTTATAATCATGTGTAGTCTCATCAATTGGGAAGATACCCGATGCATCTCCGATGCCAATGGCCTTATTGCCAGTCAGCAGCCAGTGAATATATCCAGCTAACGTCGTCATAAAATCAATTTGAGGGACATGTTGCTCTTCGTTCAATATAGCTTGATACAGGTGAGCAATACTCCATCGCTCAGGGATGTTGAATTGGAATTTATCAGTTAACACTTTTGCCGCAGTACCAGTTGTCGCATTCCGCCAAGTCCGGAACGGAACAAGCAACTCGCCCTCGCTGTCAAAAGCCATATATCCGTGCATCATTGCAGAGAATCCTATAGAACCAACGGTACGAAGGGTGATTCCATACTTTTGTTCAACCTCTTGTTTCATCTCACGATAAGCCTCTTGCAGACCCGTAATAATACTCTCTAAGTTGTACGTCCAATAACCGTCTACCAAGAGATTTTCCCACTCATAGCTTCCAGATGCGATTGTTTCAAAATGATGATCAATCAGCACTGCCTTGATACGTGTGGATCCAAATTCGATACCAAGTGAGGTTTCTCCCTTAGTAATCGCTTGTTTAATGTCTTGATCCATGCTCACGTGACTCCTCTCTCTGAACAACTGTTTTAACCGCAATAATGAAAGAAGGCGCTTTCTTTAATTTACAACCTTAGTATATTTTTTGTTCGTACATTTGTCAACATGAATACATAGTTATACATACAAATATTATTATAAACCGAGTATTTCTCTATTTTTCCTTTAGTATTTATGCATGTTAGACTATGGATTATAATAAGATCATAATTATGCTAAAATATGTACATACAAATATTACGGGTAGGTAAATTGGTATTAGGACAACCAGGAAAGAAGGAATAAAGTGAAACCAAAGTATCAGGTCATCCTTGAGGATATAAAAAGCAACATTCTATCAGGAGCATACAGCGTAGGAGAACAAATTCCAACGGAATCGGCTCTGCAGGATAAGTATCAAGTTAGTCGCCAGACGGTTCGAAAGGCTATTTTAGAACTATCCAACGAGGGCTTTTTAAGAAGTGAAAAAGGATCTGGCACCTATGTCAGCAACCAATTCCGATCAAAAACCGGCGGGAATTCCAGTAATAAAACCATCGGAGTCATCACCACCTACATTTCCGATTACATCTTCCCTTCTATTATTCGCGGGATTGAAGCCAGATTGAATGAAGATAATTATTCATTGCTATTAGCTAGTACAAATAATGATGTCGCACAAGAAAAGAAAGCTTTGGAGATGATGTTGTCCTTTGGTGTGGATGGCTTGATCATTGAGCCTACGAAGAGCAATCTATATAATCCCAATATCTCCTACTATCTGACGTTCAAGGAGCAGGATGTTCCGTTCATTATGATTAATGCCTATTATGAAGAATTGGAAGTTCCCTTCTTTTGTCTCGATGACGTACAGTCCAGCTATTTGGCAACCAAAGAATTGATTGTTAACGGACACACACACATTGGTATCATTGCTAAAATGGACGATTTACAAGGAAAGCATCGAATGAAGGGATATATTAAAGCGCTTGGAGAGGCCAAGTTACGGTTTCACCCAGAGCAAGTGCTCTCATTCTATACAGAGACGAAGCAGGACCTGTCCACCAACTTAAAAAAATTCCTAACCGAACAAAGAGACGGGTTAACCGCAATTATCTGCTATAACGACGAGGTAGGATTAGAAGTTGTACATGTATGCAGACAACTTGGGATATCTGTGCCCGAAGACTTATCCGTTATAGGTCAAGATAATTCCTATATCTCCAAAAATGCAAACATCAAACTAACGACATTAACACACCCCCAGGAACAAATGGGACGTGATGCCGCCGATTGGGTTATTAAGAAACTGCAAGGGAAGAAGGATCTGCGCAACCACACCTATTATCAACCTATGTTAATTGAAGGGGAGACGGTAAAGAAGAGACTGAAGTAGATGGTTCTCACATTACCTCTAATTATGAACCGCCAATAAAACAATTTCCGATTGAGCCCACAAAAGCGGGATGGCTGTTTTATGCAGAGGCCATGTTTGAGCATGCGAATGAGTACCAAGTGGGTGAACGACACTCCAAAGATAATTAATCCAAGTCATGATCATGTTTGCGGAGAGATCGGAAGCAATTTACATCCGATTTCTCCAATTGCGCTTTTGCCTACTTTAATATTCTCCTTTAATTACAAAAAACGAACCCCGAATGGTTCCGGCTAGTTTTGACTTCTGTCTAGCAAACTTAAACTTCCCTTCTAGCTCCTTTGGCACCTCCATCCCCTCAGAAAGCTTAAAACCAACGGCTCGCTTCTTAGGGTCATCCACCGTATACATGACGTTGACCCCAAGACCATCCTCATAAAAGACGTAAGCAAATTTAATATTTTCCACTTGAAAACGTGACGTTTCTAAAGGTTTGGCCGCAAATTCAATATCACGCTCTTTCAGAACTCGGTTCACATAATCAAGGGTCTCCTGACTTTCACTAGCTGGCACAACCGTAAATTGATGCTTGTATTTGTTCATAAAGTAACGGGCTTCATTAGCACGCAAACCAGCAAGCGCTTCTACTACAGGTGAAGACTCTAAACCAACCGTAGACACATTATTAAAATCAACGATATAGGACATTTCCATCTCTCCTTTTATCTCATTATGCCCAAAAAACTTGCCGCTACTTATGGTACGGTTTTTGAGAATCAAGAATAAACATAGATGCATCTTGTCCCATGAATACTTTACTTGCATTATAAAAAGTTTTGGATTGAATATCTCTATACCCTATTTTAGTCATAATGTCAGCCAGCTCTTCTTGATTAAATCCGTTATGAACTATGTCTGAAACTACTTTTTCATTTTTATTAAAATCTACGATTAATAAATGTCCTCCTTCATTTAGAACATCAAATAATCTGGATAAAACAAATTCAACATCATGAATATGGAGTAAAACCTGAGCCATAAAAATATAATCCGCATGCAAATCCGATAGACCTTTCTTTTCAAAATCAAAGCATAATGTATCTGCATTCTGAATATGAAGATCAGTAATTTTTTGCTTTATTTGATTAATCATATTTTGTGAAGTATCCAGAAAAAGCATAGAATTAAAATCATTTAACAAGTTCATTCCGACAAGACCCGTTCCACACCCGAAATCAACAGCCTTCTTACTATTAGCATCAACTACATATTCACGAATGGCATCAGATGATGCCTTTGCAATTTGAATTCTTTCCGAAGTGTCATATATATTCGCTATCATTTCAAACTTATCCGTATTTCCCATGATTACTCCTCCAATCCGTCTTAATAATATTCTGAATACAACAATATAGAATGATATTCTATCGAAGCATTTGCATTTAGTCCACACTCTTATTCATGCTTACGGAAAACAAAACTGTTTTGCTTCAAAATTTTCGCCCTTATTTGTGATGTGGCTCACCACCCTACCTGTAACGGGAAGTTTTGAATAAAGGCCACCCCGTTAAAAGGATGGCCTTTAGAATCGCTAATCTATTCTAATTGCTTCGATATAAAGCTCGATTCTCACTTCATTTCCAACGACAATTCCACCCGTTTCCAGAGGAGAGTTGAATGTCAAACCAAATTCATTGCGTTCGATACTGGCCGTTGAATGAAATCCTACACGTTCCCGGCCGCGAGGGTCTTTGTTTAATCCTTCAAAAACGGTACGAAAAGTGATGGGTTTTGTTACTCCATGCAGAGTTAGATTGCCCGTAAGTTCATATTGCCGTTCGCCAGCAAGGACGCAGCTGGTGCTTTGAAACGTAATGGTTGGATACTTGGCTGCATGAAGGAAGTCGTCGCTCTTCAGGTGCTCATCTCGTTGCGATTGGCGAGTTGTAATACTATTTGCATCTATGGAAGCCTGAATCCCCATGGTTGTTAAATCGTTGGGGTCAAAACTCAAGATCGCTTGGAAATGCTCGAATACTCCTTTGATTCTACTAATCATTAAATGCGCCACCGAAAACTCGACGGAGCTGTGGTCCGGATCCACTTCCCATTTGATATTTCTCATGAATAAATTCCACCCTCTATGATAAGATCTTTGAAAAAGGTCACCCCCTCTCAAAGCACTGCGCTATTCGCATGCTCCTAATATACAAAAACGCTACTGACAACAGGATGTCAGTAGCGTTTTATCATTTTTTCGGCTTCCTCGTTGTCTACAGACAATAAAGTTATGTACTAAACAATAAAGTTGTGTTCTAACTTATAGTAGCTTGTGAGTGACTGGAGGCTTGCGGAAACAACCTGTGAAGCTGAGTAAGGACGAAGATCGATCAAGGTCAGCAGATTTCAAAGCCGTTTTGGGGTAGCTAAACCAGACCCTATATCGAAACTTAAAAGCAAACGGACTTTTCCCTGAAATCCACTAAAGAGAAGTCGCCGTATTTGTTATGTAACGTTTCTTAGTTTTAAAAATGAGTTTAATCTCTTGTTCTTTATTTCTGATTAGCACGTTGTGAGAGCCATTCTTTTTTCAGTAATGCATATTGATACGTATTCTCGTATTTCGGCGTGCCGTCTTCGTATTTAACAAATGAAACGAATTCCATGAAACAGCCTTCCTGGCGAAAGCCCAGCTTATCACACAGCTTCTGGGAACGGAAGTTATCGTCCTCGACATAGGCGTACAGTCTCCTTACTTCCTGTTGCGTAAAGAGATATTCTATGAAGGCGTTGGCGCTCTCGCTTGCGTACCCTTTCCCTTCAAATCTGGCATTAAAATTCCATCCAATACCATACGTATCCGAATCTCGTTCTTCCTTCATACCAAACAGTTCTCCGATCAGTTCGTTGCTATCTTTCAGGCAGACCGCGATATGGGAGTCGTCACTGCTTCTTTTTCCGACCTCCTCTGTAGCTTCCTCCAACGTCGAAATCTGGTGATCCATAAAGCAGTTAACTCTTGGATTAGCTGTATACTCCAACAATCCGGCAGCGTCGGTTGCGGCAAAATTCCGCAGGATCAATCGGTTGGTTTCAAGCATTTGCATGGATATACCTCCAGTTGTTATTTAAACGGCCAATAAAGTTGTGTACGAAATATTAATGAAACATCATAAAAGAATCACTTTTAGTAAAAACAACTTTATTGTATACCGGACAGGTGAAAATCACTGTAGTTACTCGCTAGTACACAACTTTTTTGTCCATAGAAACTCGTAAATCCGATTTCGGAATGTTCAGGCTCTGCCACGTCATAATTAAATCGAAGGTGCCGACCATCTGAAGGCTGATACTCTAAACTTATCCGTCGACATTTTATGGATAATTCATACACGCCTTCCTCACGATTCGTCTTTGTCGAAATAATCATCTGGCAAATGTAGTTCTCGCAAACAGCCGATAAATTCTTCTCTGAAATTCGGATTGCTTTTATATTCCGGCCATACCGCCTTATAGTAAGGCAGCAAATCTTTATGTGGAATAATGCCCCAGTATAAAATCGAGTTATTCAGAACCTGCGAGTCGCCCCCCATCAACATCTGTTCAATGATCTGCCAGCTTCCCAGCTTGTTTTCGCAACTGCGCGCGGCATAGATGGCAGTGGTTTGCATTGTGAGGTCCGCGTGACACAAGAAAGGCGCAAAGTTCTGGAGCGTAATCGCACCGTAATCTTCCAAGATATACCCTGCATAACGCAACGTTTCCGGATCGTGAATCCTGTCAAGCCTTTGCAAGATCACTGGAATAAACTCCGTTAAATCCTCAGTTTTACTGGAAGCGTGCAGAATCTGTAAAGCTTGCAGAAAATCCTCATATTCATCCGATTGCAACAGCTCCAGAAGATATTTTCTACCCGTGTCAAAGGAAGTTTTGCAGATGAGCCAAATGGCTGTGGCCCGATTTTTGGGGCTTTGCTCTGCAATATTTTTCAAAAAGGCAAGGGTTAGCTGAGAGACTTTCTTAAACTTGAACATTCCATCAAGCGCTTTGGCTTGGATTTCTTCGTTTGGAGCGCTCTGATAAATCTGGATCAGCGCATTCTCATCACCCGGCATTCGACTGCCAAACCACCCGATATCATAATCCAGAATAATTTCATCCAGCCAGCGCTCATACCAGTCCAGAAAGCTGCCTTCATAGACAAAGAAAAAAGGATGATCGGGATGAAAATCGGAGGTGTACACAATTCTCCCCCTATATTTCCCTTCAAGTACGAGATACATGTCGTATTCGCAGCCTTGGGTACCTATGCACAACATGCCGCCCAACACCTTATTACAGGTGTCGTCGTATTCCTCATCGGGAATGTCCTCATCCTTGGTCAGGGGCTCAATCAGATGGTTCCATTCCTCTTTGCTCATCCCGGGATACAGAACGGATTTTGCAAGGAGTGCCTGGCACTCGGTATAGGAAGTTGCCTTTTCAATGGGATAAATCCCATAATAGGGGCCGGCGCCTCCGTTGCCGACGTTCGTTAAAAACAGCGCGTAAGGCTCAGGAAGTGTGACCTGATTGTGGGTTTGCCAGTCCGCCAGCTCTTTTGCTGTAAGCTTCTCTTTAACCCTATATTGATGTGAGGATGCTCCAAACACCGAGAAGTCCGTGTCTTTGCGCATGGCTTGACTCAATTTGTTTTTTATTCGATCCAGTTGCGTTTCTTTCTTCCCAGACCACATATTTGAACCCTCCTGTTGACCATAGCCAGGCTTCCTTTGTTTGCTTATCCAGCAATTTTATTATTTTTTCTATGGGTCGTACCTCTTTAAAATGATATGTATCTAGAGTACCACAGGAAAAATCCATATGAATGGACTCAAGTTCTGGATCATGCCTGGGATTTACTAAAAGAAATGGGCTATTCCGAGTTAAAACCGATTTGGATTAGATAGTGGTAGTGGCAATTGTTTGTGGACTAGCCCCCTTTGATCACTCCAAGGGGGCTTAAAGTTCACAGGTATACGATTATTCATTATCCGGCGTGGCCGGACTGGCCGAGGGCATCAAGCCTTTAACGGCGCCGAGAAATGGGCGAATGGACTTGATCATGCCGTAGCCCATCTTCACGACCGGGACAAATTTCTGGATCATGCCGAACAGCCGCAAGCCGCCGCCGAGCATACCGCCAAGCCCTCCTGCGCCCGCAGTGGAGCCGCCAAGGCCGCCTAACAGCGAGCCCATCATCGGCAGGAATGCCGACACCTTGGCGTCCGGCTTGCGGGAGCGCGAACGGCCAGACGGCTTACGTGCGCCGCTTTTCCGGTTGCCGGGACGGACGCTCGGGGCATGCGAACTGGCTCTGCGTTTGAGAGATCGGGAATCTTGCTTCCCGGAAGAAGCGCGTGGAGGAGCTCCAGCACTAGCAAGTATCAACCCGCCGCGATTAACGTCGGTGATGTAGCCGACGTAAGTCTCTCCACTGTGCAGGGTGACACAGACCGGACGGCCCTGAAACTTCTTAGCCCGTGCACGCATCTCTTTTAATTGTGCCATGGAAGTTCACCTCGCTCACTGATTATAATTCAGTTTACGCCAGGGGCGGGTTACCTGCTTGTGCGAATGGGGCATACGCACGCTAAATCAAGAGAATTGCCAAAAACCTGCTACTGGATGTTGTATCTCATTCGTCCCCACTTTGGCGAAAACATATAGTGATCCAAAACCAAAAGGATAATTGTAATCCTCTTGAAGCAACGTTTCGGGGTAGCCATCTTCATCTACCTGAAATAAAAAAGAGAATGACTCCTCCTTCAGCTTCGCAAAATAATAGTCTTCATTTTGAATAAGTCTCGGGTTTCCGCCTACTTTGATCAAAAAAGGCTGATCCATCGATTTTTTGTCATGGCTTAATTTCCCATCTGAAATTGCATGCTTTACAAGCCCTGGGTTAGTAAACATATCTTTGACACTTTCAGTTGAAGTGGGATGCTCAATCACCTTGACCGAGCAATTAGGATAAATGTTGTTTTCTAAATACTCCTCATAGTCTTCAGGGATGAAGATCGAAATCATGCTCTCCGGTTTAAAGGGATGGACGAGGCTCAAGTAAAAAACATATTTTTGGTTATCTTCGTGGATGAGGTCCGATTGATTATCAAAAAATTCGGGCGCATTCCCGCCGATCCAGCCCGCACTATGCTCGTTCGATAGGATCGACCCCGCATAATAAAGAATACATTCCGTTCTCTCAGCTAAAATATTCATTTGATATTCATTAGGCATTTTACAACTCTCCCTCAAGAAACGCGAAACCCCTCACTCCGCTGCTTCCGCCAGCCATGCTTGCATAGCTGGAGACTCTGCCTGATTCAAACGCAGGGCGATTTCGGTATTGATCTCATCTGGCGGCATGATCTCGACAAGGACACATACAGACTCTCGCGGTTGATTCAAGGCAAACACGCCTTCATCATCGAGCATTTTCATCGCCAGCTCCATGGCCTTCAGCCTCGAATCAAATTCACGATTCCATTCATCAGCTTCAAGCTCCGCAATGGAAGGACGCTCCATAAATAATTGTTTAACATCATCGAAGTCCTCATCCTCGTAACAACAATAGGGTGAATCGGCATAAGACCATTTGATGAGTTCCGCAATCGTTGACCCCGGCGTGTCACTTTCTTCTCCTTGCCTGGCCGCTTCCCTCTCCAAGGCCTCCCATGACCAGGCGGAGATGCTTGGCGCATGTCCCTCTCCAGAAGTGAATAGCGTGCAGTAATAGTAACGTTCACCATTTTCAAAAAGAGTGCGAAAGGACGTCCTAGCCACATCAGCAATTTCTGCCGCCAGCGCCTGTATTTCATGCGTCGGTTCCATGACAATCGCCCCTTAGCCCTATAAATATATCTTATTTCCATTATAAAAATTGTTCGTACTAGATTTTCACCTGAATCCTGGAAATGTGTGCGATTAAGGTTCTAATTCAAGGTGCATCTTGGCTTCCGCCTCATCCCATGGCACCGAGTAACCCGCCCCTTTGGCGCAAAAGATAGAGGAGGATGTATACAGTGGGTCCGCCCCTTTGCGGTAGCCCATCCGCTCTATGACTTCCTCCGTATTATGGCAGCGCTCGTAGCCGCTGAACACGCAGCGGATACTGCCTCGTCCATGCGTAAAGGATGCAAATTCGGCACTGTAGTTCATGAAAGTCGACACGGGTACCCTGCCCGTGACCACCGCTTGCGTTCCGCTTGTCTGCGGTGGATTAAAAATACCCGAAGCACGCTGAATATCGGACAGCACCCTGCCCATTTCATCGATAGCGACCTTGATTTTAAAATCGTAAAAGGGCTCCAGCAGCACGTTGTCCGCCTTCTCCAGACCCTGCCGTAGTGCTCGAAAGGCAGCCTCACGAAAATCGCCGCCATGGGTATGTTCTTTATGCGCGCGGCCCCTCAGCAGCGTAATGTTCACGTCGGTGACCGGCATGCCGGTCAGCAGTCCGTGGTGCTCCCGTTCGTAGAGATGACTCCGAATCAGATTCTGATAGCTGACATTCAGATCATCGGCATGACATCTGCTATCGAACATGATGCCGTTGCCCCTTGCTCCCGGTTCAATCAACAAATGCACTTCCGCATAATGCCTGAGCGGTTCGAAGTGGCCGTACCCTTTCACAGCCGATTGAATCGTTTCCTTATACAAGATTTCCGGTTGTCCAAAAGAGATAGCAAAGCCAAACCGCTCTCTAACAAGCTGCTCCAGCACTTCCAGCTGAATCAATCCCATGACGCGGATAGAAATCTCCTGCAATTTCTCATCCCAAACAACGTTCAGAGAAGGCTCCTCCGCCTCCAGCGTGCGAAAAGCACCGAGCACCTTCTGTACATGTATCGAATTGTCGAATAATACCTTCGATTGTAACGTCGGCTCCGAGTCGTAAGCTAACTTGTCTGATATCGACCCAAGGCCTTGCCCAGCTTCGGCGGCGGACAAGCCGGCAACCGCAAACAAATCGCCGGCTTCCACTTGTTCCACCGGCTGCGATTTAAGGCCGTTAAACAAGAAGATCCGCGTAACTTTTTCGTCATATTGAACGCCGCCACTCTCGTAACTAAGCTGTTCCCTCACCTTCAGCCGACCACCCAGCGCCTTAATGAACGTGAGTCTCGCTCCGCCTGCATCGTGCCGAATTTTATAAACCCGCCCCTGGAACGAAGCATTCTCGTCATAAGTGGTTGTCGTCAGCAGATGCAGCTGATCCAGAAATTCAATGACGCCTGTATCCTGAAGCGCAGAGCCGTAAGCACAGGGGAAGAGGAGACCCGCCGCTATCATCCTCTGCAAGGCCTCCAGCCAGAAGCCGGAATCCTCTCTCCCCTCCAGGAATGCTTCCAGCAAGGCTTCGTCCCGCTCCGCCATGGCCTCCCGCAATGGCTCGCCGACTATGCCGTCAGCGAAGCTCTGTGTAATGCAGCATACGTCCCCCGTCAACTGCTGTCGGATATCCTCCTCGGTTCTGCCTGCATCCGCGCCGATCCGATCCGTCTTGTTGATAAAGAAGAACGTCGGAATCCGATGTTTGCGCAACAGCTGCCAGACCGTCTCCGTATGGCCCTGGACACCTTCAACTGCGCTTACAATCAGGATGGCATAATCAATGACCTGAATCGCCCGCTCCATCTCCGGGGAGAAATCGACGTGTCCGGGCGTGTCTATTAAATAATAGCTGTCTCCTTTATATTCTATTACCGCCTGATCTGCGAACACCGTAATGCCCCTTGCCCGCTCGATGTCGTGGCTGTCCAGAAACGCATCCTGATGATCCACCCGCCCCCGCGACCGGATACTGTTCGTATGGTACAGCAGCTGTTCCGCAAAAGTTGTCTTACCTGCATCCACATGGGCGAACAGGCCAATCGTTAGTCGCTTCATAGAATCCCACTTTCAACGCTTCTTGTTGATACTGCTCATTTTATTAAAGCATAGACATCGGGAGAGTGGGTAGAAGTTGGTTTTGAGAGGGGGTCTTTTTTCATTGACAGAAGATAAAGGCAACGAGTTACATTTATGTTGAGTGATTTCTCCAGATTAAAATATAATTAATATACTATTAAAGGAAACTCCCCTTCGAATCTACTCCAACTTGGAGAACTTCGCCTAACCATCATTCCCGACCTCATTATTGTTATAGTCGTCAATAATTGACATCGTTTTATTTGCCACTTCACTACCGAGCGAGGCATACAATTTCTTATCGCCGATCACATAAAATTCTTCTTTAGCTCGCGTCGCTGCAACATTCATCATATTGGGATCAGAGACAGCCCATCTTGCTGCCCCACTGCTATCAGAGTCCGCTCCAAGAACAAAGTAGACGACTTTGGCTTCTTTCCCTTGAAAAGTATGAACTGTACCAATATTCGTTGTCTTCCCGTTTTCTCGTTTTGTGAATTTAATTTCATCTAAAACCTGGGCAAGCTTATAAGCCACATTTCTAAATGGGGTGATCACATAGATTTCATCCGCTAAATCCGGATCTTCCTGCAAACGTTTATCAATCATTCCTTTCAATAAGTCAGCTTGTTCCTTAACAAATTTGTCATTTGCTTTACCGGTTGAATCATACCACTGTGATTTCCCTTGTGCCTCATCTGCTGATTTACCTTGTACCATCAACCCCTCATACGAAATTTCATTTGAAATCGTAAACATCGGATAGTTCGAGCGTCTGTGTACCCAAAGGGGTATGCCAATCCATTCATCCTCATTTTTTTGGAAACCATACTGACTTGTGGCATCCACAATGGTTTGAGTAGACGCATCAGCAGAAACAAATTTCTCATCGACTTCATAGTGTCTTCCAATTAAGGTTAAAACATTTGAACCTAGCGTCATTACGGGTTTTATTTGTGATGGATCCCCAACGACCATAACCTTTTTACTTCTAAAAATGGCACCCACACTAGCTTGTGGCAGTGCTTGACCCGCCTCGTCTATAAACAGATTACCTATTGAATCTTCATTAAGATTTTTAAACATTCGACCAAAACTAGCAAAAGTAGTGCTGACAACGGGGATCGTGAAATTCAACCAATTCCATGATTCTGAAATTAGCTGCTGTCCATTCTCTTTTCCCAAGTATTCAGACTGCCTATTCCAAATATTTCTCGCGGCTTTTAAATTCCTTCTGTTTTCATATAGGAATTGCTTTCTAACTTTTAAAGCTGAAATAAATAGCTCTGATTGTAATTTACGGAATTTTACTGTAAACCATGGATTAGACTTTTGCAGCTCATCATACGATTGTGAAAAATCTGGTTCCTTAATGCCACTTTGATACTTGAGTTTTTCTAACAATACAATTTCTCGTTCCACTTTTTTAAAACCATTTTGCTGTTTGATCATCCATCGATCGAAGTTAGCTCTTGTGTCCTGAGTTTGTTTTTGAACATACTCACTTTTCGCAACATTTTCCCTTAACCTATTTTCGAGTCGCCTACGGTCATTTAACCATTTCGTTTTTTGTTTAGATAGATCATTTAAATGATCATTCGCATTATTCAGATCTTTGAAGTACTGCTCAACTTTTGCCTTATTAAATATTTTCTGAAGCCACAAAAAACTTGGCTTTTGAGAAGTAACTACGTCATAATTCCTTTTAGCTTGAGCTTGTAGATCAATTAGGTTTTCTATTCCAGCAGAAGCATTTGACCAATCCTCTTGGAGATTTTCAATTTCTTGTCCCAGTCTTTCTAGTTCACGTCTCGCTTCTTCTTCCTGTGAGATTAAATCTATTCGTTTCTTTTTTTCTTCTTGTTCAAATGCAAACATTTGCTCTTTATGCTTGGTTTTTAATTTTCGAAGAGCATACATTTTCTCGCTATAGTCTTGCATTTTATCTCTTTCGATTTTTAATTCAGCATACAGACGGGAGAATTCTTGATATACACTTTCACCTGTATTCGCTTGATCATGATCCTCTAAATCTTTTTCGATTGCTTCAATGGTTAAAAGAAACTTGTTCATGTTTGTTGACGCGCCGCCCTCTAACGAGAACACACCCCAATTTCCCTCATATAAAAGCTCACTTTTAATCTCACGATTCTGTCCAAAACCTTCACCGGTTAATTTAGAATTGGAAACCTCTTTTAAATAATCTGCTTCATCTAGTAACTTTTGAAAATCGCCCGCAATCGTTTCTTTCTTTGGTAACTCCTTAACAATATTTTGGACCGCCCCATTGTTTGAACTTGCAACAACAATGTTTTTATCTGAAATGGAGTGTGGTAAAACACCAAGCTTAAAATCTTTCCAATAAACCAGACTCCCTTTAATCCTTTTATCAGGAAGCTGCACAATTTCCGCTGTCTGTTGTACGACTAAATCAGCAAAAATATCTTTTAACAGTGTTGTTTTCCCTGTTCCTGGTGGGCCATTGACACTACGAATATCATTTTTATCATTTAAAGCTAGATTCACCGCAACCTGCTGCATAAATGAAAGCTCGAAACCGGGATTACTTGGGAACCGCCCGAGCGGATAGAACTTAGGTTGTAAAATAGTTGTCTCGAAAATTCGGGGGTTAAAATGAACGGACTCTTTATTGCCATCCAGATTGTGCCTATGTCCCGAAAAGCCATTAAAATATCGATCCAAATTTTTATTAGTGATTGTCTTTGCTTTGTTCAGATCTTCAATAAAGAACGAATGTAGATTTACATCTCCGTTATCCAGATTTTTCACAAATGCATAGCGGAAATTTTCTGCGGAAATTTGATATCTATGAAAAAGCTCAGAGATGGTGGTATGAAAACCTTCTTCAAATTTGCTGTTTAAATCTTCTCTAAATACGTTTTCAACTTTCAAAAAATCTTTCGGTAATTCACCATGTTGGCGGATATAACCACTCATTGTATAAAACAATTTGTCTGCTAGAAAATTCAATTCGTTATCAAAATAGATAGAGAAGGTGAATTTGTCAGATTTACTAACTTCCTCGTAGGTTTTAGCAAACTTGTATTTCTCCCTCAATAATTCAACAACTTCTTGAAAATCAAAAATATCGAAATATAATGCTAGGCCAGATTTCTTAAAGAACTTATCTGATACATCTTGTTGTTCTTTTTGCTTCATTAAAAAGTCTGAAAAAAACTGATTCCAATCCTCTTCCATTGTATGTATGAGCTTTAGCGATTTGTCTTTTTTATTAATAGAACCTTCGGATAACTGCTCGATCGTAATCCAAGAATTTAAAATATCTTGCCGTTTATTCATGAGTCTCCCCCCTTTATCATCTGTAATTACTATTATAAAGCTCTCACCCTGTCATCTAAAGACAAAAAGAAAAGCTCCCCAACTTAGAGAGCTTACCAATGTACCATTCAATTATATAAGATTTCACTGCTTTTAACAGTGTATTGTATTCCATTCTTATTCCAGCTCTGTCTTTGAGTTAATCTTAATGACATTGTGCATTTGCAGGTTTACTAAATGCTTGTCATTTCCTGTTGCTATTATTTTTCAGAATGCCCAACGAAGCGCTGAATATCTTCCCCAATCAAGACCAGCGCATCTCTCCAGAACTCTGGTGAACGCACATCGATACCCATTAACTGCCCGGCATCTGCAACCATGGTGGTGCTGCTGGCGGCCAGGAAGGCTTGAAATTGCTCGGCGAATCCGCCTTCACGTTTCTTATACTGCGCGAATAGCCCTTTAGAGAACAACAGCCCGAACGAATACGGGAAATTCAGAAACTCATTGCCTGTCATATAATAACCAGCCTTGCTAACCCACTGGTAGGAATGAATAGAATCCGGGTCAATACTGCTTCCATAGGCCGCAGACATGGCATCCTGCATCAGGCTGTTCAGTTCTTCCACCGTTAGCGAGCCCGATTTCCTATGCTCATAAAGCTGGCTTTCAAACAGATAACGGGCATAGAAATCAACGATATAATAACCGGCATCCGAGAGGCTCCGCTCCAGGATCGGCAAGACTTCTCCTTCCGATGCACTCAGCAGTAACTCTTGATTAATCAGACCCTCACAAAAGATCGATGCCGTCTCGGCAATCGGAATCGGATAATCTATATTGACCATAGTCTTTCCGGCAAGACAGCTGCTATGGTAGGCATGACCAATCTCATGCGCCAGTACACCAACATCCATATAGCTCCCGGTGAAGCTGGTTATAATCCGGCTCTCTTGGATTGGTGCGATATCAATGCACATGCCAAAGTTCCCTTTTCCTGTCCGTGACTCCGCATCGATCCATCTGGAGATGAACACCTTGCGGGCGAACGCACCCAGTTCTGTACTGAACGAGTTAAACCCGGCAACAATAAGCTCTTGTGCCTCCGGGTAGCTAATTTTGACGGAAGAATCCTCGCCAACCGGAGCAAAGATATCATGGAAAGGGAGCGGTCCTGCGTGGCCCAGAAGCTTTGCTTTGTGAAGATAATACTGATGAAAGGCAGGCAGGCTCTCCTTAATCGCTTGCAGCATTGCTTCCAGCGTCTCCTGATCCATACGTGAGGTCTCCAGTACTTTATGCAGCGGCGATTTGTACCCTCTTAGCTCATAGATTCCTATCGCCTCTCCACACACCGCATTAAGACAAGCTGCACTCTGTTCGGCAACACTACGGCAAGCCTTGGCTTCCGCTTCATATGCCGCCTGCCTAACCTGGGAATCATGGTCGTACACCAGATTGCGCAGCTCCGTCAAAAACAGCTGATGCGCTGCCCCTTTCATCTCCACCTCTACACGCAAGGTAGACTGTATCTTCATGTACAGCCTCTCCCACGCTTTGGCGCCGGTAAGCTGCATCCGGGCAATGACTGCCTCAGCTTCTTCACTGAGCAAATACCTTGACTGCTGCTGCAGCTGACGCAAATAAAAAGCATGCCGACCCACATACTCACCCGAACCAATAATAGTATCAAGCTCTTCCCTACTCATGCTTGCCAGCCATTTGCTGAAACTTGCTAGAGCTTCTTCGGAACCCGCGGCCATTTCTTCCAATACATCCATCTGATTTGCAGCTTCTGTATTCCCGTTGTCAATGCTGAATCCCAGTTCTGCATAGCTGAATAAGCACAGATACACGCTCCTGAATGCATTATATTGCCTAAGAAAATCTTCCGTTAGAATCTCAGCCTTCTCTTGAGTGTGTAAATGAAGCTTTGCCCTCGTACCAAGTTCATCTGCAAGCTCTACTGCATGTTTATAATCCTTTTGATATTTCTCCGACTGGAATGAGGAATACAGACTTTCCAAGTCCCATGTTAAGTTCATCGCCGTTAATCTCCTTATCGTAAACACAAGCGATGCTATACGTATCCCGGCAACCGGCCATATCGAACGTATAGCAGGCTGCGTTATATTTTATTGGGATAATTCGAGTATTGTATTCTGCGGCTAAGACTTACATGTTTCCACCTCTTCCGGTACTATGTTAAGCAAAGTTAATGTCAAGTATAACACGCCCACTTATTCCCTAATATGTGATAAGTCGCTGACCAATCTTCTTCTTCACTCACACCAAAAAGCCCCGCATCGGCAGGACTCGTCTCATTTTATCTTATTCATACCCTGCATATTGGTATCTACCTGTTTTCAGGCGAATGTACTCGCTGTATCTCAAGGTCATCCCTCCATATGTATCATTGATAAAGTCTAAATAGAGTAGAGTAAATTTCGCCCTACTTGTGATACGGTTCACCGTATCTATTGATAGGGTAAACTAATAAAGGAGGGGGAGACCCCTCCTTATACCAACAAAGATTTAGTTTGTAAAAGAGCTTTGAATGAGTCAATTTTGCTTATACCAGCTATAAGTTTTTGGTAGTCTTTGTAGCTTTCCTTTTTAATCCGTACCAATTGATGAAAAGAATTATCAGGTTGTAGAGACATTGAATATAATAAATCATCTAATATTAGCTTAAGATAAAAAGAAAGTCTCTCATAAATTTCTTCAAAAAAGATTTTATCGACATACGCTTGGTGCGTTAAAATATTTCTTAATCTATATGCACGTGATAGATCACAATCGATTTGTCTTTCAAGGTGTTCTAAGTATTCGAAAAACCAGAGCTTCTTTCCCCTTAATTGCATGTACTTGTTCAGAAGCCCAATATATCTTTGGTTCAATGCGTCGCCTGAAAATAAGGAAAGTGTCTCCTCTTTGTACTCAGCTATAAATTGAAGTAAATAGTGAAGCTTTATTTCGTTGGTTTTTCTATCAATGGAATCCTTGCCTAGTTTCTCTCTAACAGCAGCTATCAAAGCCTCATTTCCAGTCTGATTTTGCTTAATTAGCTCTCTACAACGAAATACCAAGCTCTTCAAATAAAACTGCGTTAAATATGGTGTTGTATATTCAATAATGCTTTTTCTTTTATTCGTCGGGTCAGTAACAAAAAGATATTCCATCAGACTCCACATAGCTACTAAGCCTGTTTCCTTGGGTGAATCCTGAATAACCCGACACCACTGCAACAGCTGATCTAAGCCTTTATATTTACCGGTTAATTTAGAACTCATATTAATTTTAATGTACTTATCGTTTTTTGTTACCTGCAATCCGTGTTGGGATATTTCTATAACAGGCTCTGTGTAGATTTTTTTACTGTTGACGTCAAATACCAGAGCTTCAGTTAAATTTCCTGGGTTATAAAGCTTATGACGATTTTCAAGTGTAAACAGTCTTGTTGTGGAAATAAGCTCATCTCGTGCTATATTTATTGCCGCGACATCATCAGTTGCAAATAACTTCATGCGAGCAATATGCTTATCTTTTTTGAAGAATTCAATTATTGGAGCATCTTTGTGTACCTGAGGAGCATCGTGCTCCTCATCTATTTGTATTCTGGCTCTGTCAGGATCACTAAAGAAAGTTAGCGGTCCATTAGTACCAATAAGACCATCATATCCGTCCGGCAGTTTAAGTCTAATAAAGCATTCAAACTCTCTTCTATTCTTAACACCTAATTCTGATATCCGCTCTAATCTTTTTAAGAAGCTATTTTCATCATCATTTACTAATACACCATGACCCCACCTGTACAAATATTGTTTGTGATGACCTTCAAATAGAAGCTCACTCATCAGCAATTCTAAGTATTCATCAACGTGTTCAAAGGAAAGTTTAGATTTTGAAAGCTCTTTTGATAATAACTCTATATATAACCTTGGGATATCTGTATTTTCTAATTTATTTAACAATCCTCTAATCAATGTAAGTGAAAGTTCTAATTTTCGGTATTTTTCAACTGTGTTTCCTGTTTTAAGAAAAGATTCCTTATCAGATGAAAACATTTCCAACCTACTTGAGACTAGACTCCAGTCTTCTTTGAAGCTTGCAGATAACACTTTATTCTCTTTTAAGGTAATAACAACTTCTTGAAAAATCTCAAATACATTGTGTTCATATAATACTTCTGCTCTGTAGTGTTCAACGACTTGAATAGCTTCCTTCAAAACTGCCCGTACACACGGATAAGATAATTTTCTGTAGTGCAGAGGACTTTTTTCGAATAACTCTCCCCATCTTTGGATAAAATATAACTGATGAGGCAACAGAGCCGGGTTGTAACCTTTGATATCACTGCTTTTATACATACAATTCACCCCAAAATTCCAATTAAGAGTTGCATTTTTTATCTAACGTGCATATAATGAAGTATATAACTTAACTAGATCTGGGACTTGAGATATTCTGCGGTTTTCTTTTTGAGAAAGCAGAATGGATCTAGTCCCTTAATTTTTTTTATCTGTTAAATGCATTTTAACATTTTATTTCCTGACATGGTTATAAAATCACTCTATTATTTGTTGGTGTAGCCTCCATGAGTGGCTTGATTCAAGCTATGCTGCTCAAATCAAATGCATAACTTTTTATGAAATTGAGGTACTGTCATGAGGTTTAAAGTATTCGCTGTAGGTGATAAGCTGGAAAAGTTTTATCTTGAAGCCATTAAAGAATATGAGAAGCGTTTAAGCAGGTACTGCGATATAAAATTGATCCACATAAAAAAAGAGGAGCAGCTTCTAAGAAAGATTAATGAGAACTCTATTGTAATTGTCGTTACTACCACTGAGAATCCCATATCTTCGGAGGAACTTGCAAACAAGGTAGATAATTGGGCTTCGATTGGTACATCAAATGTTGCCGTTATTATAGGTGCAAGGAGCACTTCATACAGTGAGTCACTGACATTTAGCCAAATGGAGATGGACTTGGGATTAGAAACAACCATACTATTTGAACAAGTTTATCGAGCCTATCGGATAATTAATAATCATCCATACCATAAGTAAATATAAATTACTCAAAGAGCCACCTTAACATATAGCAGGTAGCTCTTGAATTGATGTTTGAATAGTGTTCGTTATCAGTAGTTATAGCTTCCATATGACTCTGCTGCAATAATTCCCTCTAAAGTAGTTCCTTCAGGAGCTAAACAATTCTTAACAGCTCCATTTACATCCTCACAATGCAAAGGATAGGCTTTACCATTTCGAAGTATCCAAACAGTGTACCCTATGTTATCTTCTTTTTGTATTTGGATATTCCAGCGTCCTTCTGTAATCAGTCGTATTCTTATGTCTGGACCATTCCCATGTTTTTTTAAATCAAGCAATTTCCTACCTGCATCTCCGACTATAAGATGATCACCTTTAGTATCAATTGCTACAATCGCATTATCAGCCCATACAATGAAATCAGGATTAAAATGATTAGTACCACCCATATCTAATAGAGGGATTTCAAAAAAACCTCTTGATGGATTCCTAAACCATATTCTTTTGGTAGCATCAATCGCAGTTGCAAACTTCTTCTCTAACTTGTTCAATCCACTGTAGCCTTCGTGTACTGCATTCTTGAATTTCATTATTTCAGAAGGTTGTACTGCGGCTTCCGGCACTTTATAAATACTCAAGTCACTGTGTATAACTACAGAATGATCAATATAGGCTTTAGCTACCTTTCTAGCAGCTTCTCTGATATGATCAGCCGCTCGGCTACTATATTCAATTAAAGCATCGAATTTAGGGTTTTCTATATCACAAAGATTTACTGCTTTATGCTGATATTTGTAAATTTCCCGAACAAAGACCCATCTGGCTGTAACCCTGTTACTATGTTCAATTTCAACCCATTCTTCTCTTTGTCCATTATTAGTGCCGATTGTTTGCAGAATTTGAATTCTCCCGCCCTTACCTACAGTGTTAACATGATCATCTGTATAATCATGAATCTGTTCAATAATTTGCTTAATCGGTACTTGGGCATTTGCTGAATAAATAGAAACCTCAGGAACAAACCTTTCCTTTCTAGGAAGAAGCGTTGGCTTCTTGTCAGACTTTGAACCACCTTTATAAACTGTTAAATTAATCTCTGGTGATTCAGCAATTAGTTTAGACTCCACTTCTATGAGGACTTGTTCAAACACACTCTTTTCATCGGTTCGAATATAAAAATGTGCTGTGTTCAATTCAGGATTAGGGTAGTGTTCTCTACCAGGTTGTCTTAAAACACGACCAATAATTTGCGTTACTTGATCTTTTGAGCCCATATCCTTGTCAATATACGCAAAATATACTTCTGGATCGTCCCATCCTTCTTGTAAGGAAAGATTAAATATAACGTGCTTATAGTTCCCTGAAATAAAATTGTCATAGTCCGCATCGCCTCCCGAAAAAAGATTAAAGTTTTTGGGGGCTGGTTGCTTAGAACTAAACTTTAAATCACAATATACAGCTATGTCTGATGGATCTATCCCCTTATACTCAACCAGATACCTCCAGATCAAGATAGGTCGAGCACTTCGCTCGCTAAAAGGTTTATCTTCACTGTCCTTACTCAACCCAGAGACAACATTTGTATTGCTGACATATATAGATTTGGGAGTAAATGAAAGACCTAGCTCAATAGCAGAGGTCTTAACTTTGTCCATTTGCTCCAACATATCATCAATAGCTATTTCCATAGGAGTAACGTAGCCACCTAATAATATGTTCTGCTTGACCAGATGAGAATTAACAACTTCTGAGCTTTTTACGGATGTCACAAAATCGCTCTCGTTCCACCCTTTATCCTGTTGTAGTCGATCAATTGTTCTCTTCAGAGCTTCAGGAATTCGCAATGTAGCACTCGCGGCAATAAGAGCGTCCGGTTCAAGTTCCAACAATAGCTCTGTCTGCTGGTTGGATAAATTATGTCCTTCATCATAAATAATAACAAAGGGCCTTCTTCTTCCCTCACTGTCTCTTCTTTGCTTTAAAAGATCCCATAGAGACTTATCTGCACTATCAAGCTCAACTTGATAAATTTTACGATCTCCCTTTTCTTTGTCTTTCTGATTAAATTTCCCTATTGTTGCTACTAACACAAGCCCTCTGTCAGTTCTTTCAATATCCCAAGGCTTACAATCTAATAATGGCTTTATTTCAAAACCATCAAGTAAGTTTGCATACTTGCCAGACATTAAATTGTAATAGGTTTGCCAAACTACCACCCGTCCTTTAGATAACCATAATACAATAGGCTCAATTGGGAGGGTTGAACGAACCTGAGCAATGGAATCAGCCAGAATTAACGTTTTACCGCTTCCCGTAATTGAGGATAAGTTTTGATAAAAAGGAACATTCTTTGTCCTAGTAATAGTAAGCGGGTCTTCTATATATTTTACAAACCTCTCAGTAATCGTTGTAGAGGCTTTAATTTGAAAAGGTAACAGCTCCAACGTCATTCACTTCCTTCATCATCGTTAAACCGATCACTATCTTCATTTAAACCAAGATGAGCAAGTATTTTGTCAGGTATCTTATAAAAGTTAACGCTCTTGGCTTGGTATACTTCATATCGTGCATAAACATGATACGGTGGTTTTAAACCAGCTTTCTTTGATTCTTGAATAATTTTACTGTACGTATCGATATCCAATTGTCCTACTGAATCAGCACCGTCCCATACAATAAAGTACCCCTCATTCGAATCGTTTTTCCCTACCAGAAAATCAAATCCCGGCTTATCAATTCTTTGTAAGTATAGACTTGTCCTTTTCTCAGTCTCCCAATGAGAGGTAATAACCACGTCAATTAGTTCATCTTTCTTCATTGAAAGAACTGTGTTAGCGTCTATTTGCTTTGTAAGCAACTGGAATTGAAAACCTGCATTTATCGGGTCAGCCGCTTTTACTAATCTCCCGGTTTCATCAGGTCGTTCTCCAGTGATAACTCGTTTTAACCTTAATTGAGTTAGACTGCGAGCATATTTATCTCCTCTATCCGGACTACCTTGCTCTATAAGAATAAAACGTCTGTCGGCTTCAGTTTCCTTATTAAGCTCAAGTATTGCATGTCCTGTTGTTCCTGATCCTGCATACGGATCAAGCACAAGTCCATTAGATGGACACCATAATTGAATAATCTTCTTAATCAATTTAAGTGGTTTGACTGTTTGAAAGTTGTGTCCTTTTCCTACAATAGCATTAAGCTCATTTATACCGGATTGACTATGTCCCGATTCTTCGTGATCCCATGACTGAGCCCCAATTACATCAGGCTCACTGTAATCATCATCTGCCCAATAAGTCATAGGTACTTTTCCTTGTTTAACTTTGTTCAAATGTCTTTTTATATAAGGTCTCCCTAGTCCATCTCCTGAAAAATAGAGTGTTGGCCAAACTTGTGTATCTCTTACTTGTATAGCAGCCTCTCGAGACATTTTAATAACGTCATCATTGTAAATATCTTCATCTGCTATAACTGGATTACTATCAAGATTATTTTTCAGTGCCCCTCGAGGTATGGGAGCAGATTTTAATACAAGTGCCTTGGCCCGACCATCCTGAAGGTCTTTTTCAACATATTTACTGCCCCAAGCCTCGAGCCAACTTTTCATTGTTTTTTTAGGATTAGACCATGCTCTTGCACCTGGATAATGTAACGCTCCAGTAAATGGAGACTGTATGGCATATCTATCCTTTTCAGCCGGAGTAGCTACTGTAGGATCACCATTCGTTTTCCACGGACCATCAGGATCGTTATCAAGATTTTTATATTTTTGATCCATTGCTTCGTCGCGTGACAAAAGGCCAGTTTTAACCAGTGACTTGTCTCTAGCGTACACAAGAACATATTCTGTAGCACTGGATAGATGCTTACTATCATTTTTAGGGGAATAAGATTTTTGCCAGTTAATGATTCCTATCCTATTATGTTCCCCAAATACTTCATCCAGCATCATACCAAGATGGAATAATTCATTCTCGTCTATACAGATTGCCAATACTCCATTAGGTTTTAACATAACTTTCATCATATTAAGACGAGGTAACATAGCTTTCATCCATTTAGTATGCCGTGAGCCATCTTCCGATGAAACAAGAACACCTAAATCCGGATCGTTAGGGTCGGTATCCCATTTATCGTTATAGCGGAAATACTGCCCTGTGTTATACGGAGGATCGGTAACTATTAAATCTACTTGGCCTCGATATTTATACAACGTAACCATAGCTTGTAGGTTTTCGCCCTCAATCAGCAAGTTTTTGCTCTGTTCATGTTCCGGCCCTTCGCATAATGCTTTAATAACTCTAGTAACACGAGGGCGTACCTTTTTATCTATTTCTTTGGCTGTTCTCTTGCCGTAAAAGCTTAAGGCAACTCCACCACTCATCATACTTTTTACTAGCTTTAATAAATCCTCTTTATCCAAAAGATCGAGTTGGTCTAAATCGTCCACAGGCAATGATGTATACTGCTTATTAAGCATGTTAGTGAAACCTCCAATTTAACA
This sequence comes from Paenibacillus sp. FSL L8-0158, assembly GCF_038592965.1. Classification (GTDB taxonomy): domain Bacteria; phylum Bacillota; class Bacilli; order Paenibacillales; family Paenibacillaceae; genus Paenibacillus; species Paenibacillus polymyxa_D. The sequence goes on from NZ_CP151949.1 coordinate 5,773,273, forward strand.
CTTGTAATGCAATAATTCAATAAAGAACTCTGTAACTGTATAGCCTTAAGTATCTCTCTTTTTCAGGCTATATGTCAAAGATTTATTCAATTTAAAGTGGAGAAGATCGTTCTTACTTTTGACTTCACGATTGAAGGGCTTCACACTGATACGGCAGAGTTAATGAAAAGAGTTAGCTCGTACAGTGAATTTGTTGTTACACCAGACCCAAATACGCTGAATTTTCTTAATAGCAGTCAGGAAATTTCCTATGGGGACTTGATGAAGTCCCTTTTTATTTTACCCTTAAAAGCGATACGGTTCGCCCCGATTAATCTTCACCGCCCGATAAATCTGTTCCACCAGCACCAATCGCATCAGCTGGTGAGGCAGGGTCATTCTTCCGAAGCTCAGCTTCTGCTGGGCGCGACGGAGGACTTCGTCAGAGAGACCATGGCTGCCGCCAATGACGAAGACAACATGGCTTGTACCGTAGGTGCCGAGCTTGTCCAATTCCTCTGCGAGTTCTTCCGAGCTCCACAGTTTGCCGTCGATGGCGAGCACAATCACGTGTGCTTCGCTTTTCACATGGGCAAGAATACGCTCTCCTTCCCGCTCCTTGACCTGTCGAACCTCCGCCTCACTCAGTGTATCGGGAGCCTTTTCATCGGCTACTTCTATCATTTGGAACTTGATGTATGGGCCCAGCCGTTTTGCGTATTCCTGAATGCCCATGACCAAATACTTCTCTTTTAACTTTCCCACACCTATAAGTTGAATAAACAAGTTCCATACCCCTATCTATGTCGAATGATAATGTAAAATCGTATTTACGATCCCTAACATGAAAAGATACCTTTAATATAGTTATTTTAGCATCTGAAACGTCTCTTACCTATCTATTTCCTCTCCGTTACAAGCCTATTCCCTGTTTAGATCATGGCAGATCATTCATTTACGCTCTTCACAATGGAATACTCTCAGTTCCGTATTCATCAAGACACTGTATTAGCATCTCTCGATATTCGCTGATTTGTTCCGTTGTCGCTGACTCCCGTAATGATTCGAACAATGCTGTACATTTCTTAAATTGACCATCATTACCCGACTGATCGGCTAGTTGCATCGCCTGCACAGTAAGTCCCACTGCATCCTGTAATCTATCGTACTTCCGATAGTACAAAGCCAAATAATAGCAGTAGCTATAATAGTAAGATATGTTCTCTGCGTCTTCATAACTCCCGAATTCATCAATCTGCTCTGCAAACGTATGTAAAATATCCCCTACATCCAAATGATACATAAGCGCTGCCTGTAATATGGTATTGAGCCCCGGTAATATTTCCTCTAGATTATCCTGCAAAAAGGCTACGTACTCCTCGACAAGCTCTATATTTCCAGACAAAATATCTACTGCATATAAATTAGTTTTGGCTAAAAACCTGAACTCCTCGACAACCTGAATGTCTTCTTCTTCTAAATCCTCCATCCATCCCAGCTCAGCATACTTATAAATGCACTCCCTTGCCTGCTCATATGCACCCTGGTTCTGGTGAGCCATTCCACACATCAGGTGACTGAATCCAAAATAATATACCAACGGACGTTCTAGATTCACATGCGGGATGGATAATTTCATCGCTTTATGATACTGCCGTTCTTCATAGATACGCTGTACACATTGGTACAAAATATCTGCCGTCTCCATCACCTTCTTCCAATTTTCAAAAGCCACAGCCATCTCTAACATTTCAACAATGATATCCGGTTTGAGTGATTTCAGGATAGAAGTTCTCAAGAGTAGCTCCTCCTTATATTTCCATTTAGAACCAATTGTATAGAAAGTGAAAAAGGAGGTCAATATAAAAAGTACTTAAAAGTACAATTTTATATGTATTTATTTTGTACATGATGGTCTGTAACGATATTCTCTCCTCTTCTAACCTTAAGTGGAGGTGATTACATGAGTTTACCAGAAAGTGTCGGAAACCGAATACGAGAACTAAGAAAAGCTAAAGGATGGACACAGGAACAACTGGCAGAAGCAGCAGGACTTCATTACAGTTATATTGGCGGAGTTGAACGTGGAGATCGAAATATTTCATTGGAGACGTTGGAAAAAATAATTTTAGCATTAAAAGTTCCAGCTTTTGAACTTTTTCAGTTCGATGAATCTACGGATCGAAAACAAATCATAAATGAACTTATGTTACTCATAAATTCAAGAGAAACAACTGAGCTCGAAATTCTTACTACTATAACTAAAAATATTGTTGGTTTAGTTGAGTTACAACAAAAAAGAAATGAATAATTGTCTTATACCTGACTTTTACACTTCATGTTCCATAAGCTTATTATGAGGTGGTTAATATGACAAAATTACGGAATTCGATTGGAGAAAGAATTAGAGCAATTCGGAAGGCTAAAGGATTAACACAGCAACAACTTGCGGAACTTTCAGGATTAGATGATGCATATATCGGATCACTAGAGCGTGGCGAAAGGAACTTTTCGATTGATACCTTGGAGAAAGTGTTAACGGCCTTAAACGTGTCTATCAGTGAATTAATGTTTTCCAAAGAACATATGACTACAGACGAAACGATTCGGCAAGAGGCGATAGATGAGTTTGTTGCGTTGACCAGCAGATTGAATGAGGAGCAAATCGGCATTCTCAGACGAGTTAATAAAGAAGTTTCGCGCGCGTTCGAGTAAGTCATTCCACTCTAAAAAATCCTTGAATAAAACCAAAAAAGAGCACCACACAGGTGCCCTTCTAACCTTCTATAACAATACTCAAGCATACAACATAAAAAAGCTCACATCATGTCCCAACTGCTTCAAGTAATTATAAATCTGCGAACGATGATGGAACACATGGGTCACGGTCTCAATCTGCCATTGAACCTGCAAATGTCCATGCTCCATATAGAAGGCCTTCGTCGAACGGTTCAGATAATCGTCTTCGCTAAGCGAAAGAATGTAAGCCTTATAAGCTTCAAAATTCTGCCTGAAAGTCGCAGCCAAGCGCTCGGGATCTTCCACCCCGGATAGGCTGGTTTCAATCTCTCCCACTTCACCCTCAGACTTCTCCTGCATGATCGCAAGATCCGAAGCTGGAATAAGCACAAAGTGATGTACTAACTCCAGCAGCGAGCGGAAATTGTCCTGCGGGCGAAAACTCCAATCCTCTGGACGTATTTTACGGATCAAGGCTTCCCCCGTCCGTACTCCGGTCTCCAGCTCATTTAGCAGATGATCGCGAACTTGCAGCGTTCCACTCATATTCACATCTCTCCTTTGCCATTCTTCTTCATATTTTAAGTATAGCCGAGGTCCCGGAACGTGTATTGTAAAAATCGGACAACTTCCGAAAGTCTTTAGCCGCAGTAAGCGGGGAAGCTCCATAAAATTTGCGAAAGTCATGGATCAGATGCGCCTGGTCGAAAAAACTGTGCTTCAATGCCAGCTCCGTCCAATCCAGACTCCCGCCGCTTTGGATACTGCGTAGAACGCTCTGGAAGCGGACGACTTCACTGAACTTCTTGGGGCTGATCCCAATCCATTGGCCAAACTTGCGGTTAAGCTGTCTTTCACTGATCGTCTCACGCTCCGCAAGCTCCTTAACCCCCACACTCCCACCGCTCACAAAGATGCGATGCAGCAAGTTTTTCATCAGGTCACAATCGTTCGTGCGTTGGCGCAGCAGAAGCTGGTTAAGATACTCATCCATTATGCGCACCCGTTCATTGAAATTCTGCGCTTCCATAATGCGCTCACCTATGACGGCGATGCTTTCGGGCCAGAGATCTTCCAAGTGATAATTACCGTCTGTAAACAAGTGAGTCGGCATCCCGTGAAAATAATGCGCACCGCCCGGAAAAAATCGCACCGCAAAAATACGTGTCTCGGACCCTACTTGTCTGGTAGACACGAACGGGTTCGTAAATGTCCCGCAGTACGAGAGTTCCTGACGCTTACTCACCGAGTCGTATTCTAATAGAATATCCGTACAACCATCAGGTAATACCCGATCCACTGCCTCTTCTTCCTCCATCCAACTCAATGAAGCTGCGTCTTTATCCGATACTGCCACATTCTCTTCAGAAACTTCTCTAGTAGCCGGACCGGACTCCCAATAACAGGCTACGTAAGCTCTCAGCGCAGCAGACGGCTTTTGTTCGATATAATACGTGGAGAGATCACTTCCATTGACTTGAAGCGGACGAAACAGTGAATGCAGCAAAGGGTCCATCCATCGTTCACTCCTGTCTCAGTAGTGATGGGAATAAATATAGCTCTATGTATGTAATAAATCCTGGTATACAAAAAGGACGTTTCTGCCCGAAACGCCCGTGCTTGTTTTTTTAGACGACCAAAAACTCGGCTTTCTTCTCACATTCCTTGCACTTCACTGGAGGGTCCCAATCCGAAAATTTCGTTTCCTTGAGATCGACGACATCCGGTGCATCCTCGTATTCATCGACGAACATATCAATTGCCAGTTCCACATGCTCTTTACATACCACGTACATTCCAGTTGCATCCCTTTCCGTTTGAAGCTCTTCCTGTTGTAAGTGTGTCAAAACTGCCTTCTTTTGTTCTACCACACTTGACGCGGAAAGGAAAGGGCTTGCCCACTATCCCTGACGTTTGGTCTTAAAAATGAGGAAATTACTGACGTTCAGGTCTTCACGGAAATGGGGATATTTCTCCAGCATGTCAGCAGACGGCTTCGGTTCGACCATCCCATCCAACAACAAGCCCGCCTCAACAATGGTCTGTACATAGCTGCCCAGCGTACGGTGAAAATACAAAAGCTTTTCCTCCTGATCATAAGGAATCGCTTGCTCCAATGGGCCTTCATTGAAATATTGATCCACTTTCCAATACAGCTTTTTCCCTGTCTCATCCTTCACCCATCCACTCTGAGGCGTCAGAAAGCACGGATGCAGAATAGAAAAAATAAAGCGGCCTCCTGGAACTAATAACCGCCGCATTTCGGCAATCGCCTGCTCATAATGAGCCAAGTCCTGTATGACCATATTGGACACGATCAGATCAAAGCTCTGGTCCCCGAACATCTCCAGCTTCTCCAGATTGCCATGGTGATATGTAATTGCCAACGTTGACGGCGTTCGCTCTTTGGCTAGCCTCAGCATCTCTGTCGAGTAATCGACAGCCTCTACCAAAGCACCCGCCTTGGCCATTTTCCGGCTTAGATAACCTTCGCCACAGCCGGCATCCAGCACTTTTTTGCCCTCGAGGGGTCCCATACAGGCTTGCAATGCCGGGTTCAGCAGTACTTCGCGAGATCGATCTCCTTCCTCCGTGTACTTGGCCGTAAAGTTTTCTGCATGTATATCCCAGCGTCGAATGGCCTCTTCCGTGTTCCACTTATTCATATTCATCTCCTTCTTTCTTTTGTATTTGGATTTTGTAGGGCCATAGATTCTACACTCATTTCTTTATTTTTTCAATAATAACGCTTACAAATTTAAAATATCTAATAAACACATGATTTTTACATGAATTATACAGGTATTCCATATTCAAATAGTATGGTAGTGTTTATTAGAAAGCGCTTTCAAAAATAACTTTGTAAAGGGGCCTGTTATGTTAAAACGAAGACCCGTTTCATTGCTGTCGTTGACGCTTGCCATCACCCTATTATTATCTACGCTCACATCTGTTGCCGTTGCTGCCGAATCTGACGGACAAGCACCACAAGCTGCGGCTGCAAGCAGCATGCAATCGTATGTAGAAGCCATGCAGCCTGGATGGAATTTAGGAAATTCTCTGGATGCTGTCGGGGCGGATGAAACAGCCTGGGGCAATCCGCGCATTACCCAGGCGTTGATCCAGCAAATTGCTGCCCAAGGGTACAAAAGCATACGCATCCCGGTCACCTGGGATAAGCACATTGGAGCAGCACCAAACTATACCGTTGAGTCTGCCTACATGAATCGTGTAGAAGAGGTTGTTCGCTGGGCACTGGACGCCAATCTGTACGTCATGATTAATGTCCATCATGATTCATGGACGTGGGTAAGCAGTATGGAGCCCAAACATGATGAGGTGCTGGCACGCTATAACGCATTATGGACACAAATTGCCCAACGCTTTAAAGATCAGCCTAACAAGCTGATGTTCGAAAGCATTAACGAACCCCGTTTCTCCGAAGGAGGGACTACGGATGAAACGAAAATGAATCAGATGCTCCAAGAACTGAACGTATCCTTCCACAAAATTGTCCGCGCCTCTGGCGGTAAAAATGCCACTCGTCCCCTTGTTCTGCCTGGCTTGGACACCGCACCTGCTCAGGCCAAAATCAACGAGCTGTACAATACGATAACCAAGCTGAATGATCCCAATCTGATTGCCACCGTCCACTATTATGGTTATTGGCCTTTCAGTGTAAATATTGCGGGCCATACTACTTTTGATAAAGATACTAAAAACGATATCATCCAAACCTTTGATAACGTCTATAACACCTTTGTAGCCAAAGGTATTCCGGTTATTGTAGGTGAATTCGGCCTACTTGGCTTCGATAAAAATACAGGCGTTATTGAACAAGGCGAAAAGCTGAAATTCTTTGAGTATTTAACCTATTACATGAAAGAGAAGAAAATAACAGGCATACTCTGGGATAACGGCCAGCATTTTAACCGCACAACGTACAAATGGTCTGATCCCGAACTCTTTAATGTTATTAAAGCCAGCCTAAAAGGGCGTTCCTCCAATGCAGACCGTGACCTCATTCACTTGAAGAAAGGCACCTCTGCTCAGGACACCAAGGTCACCTTAAACCTGAACGGCAATCAGCTGAAAACACTCAGTGTGGGCAGCAAGCAACTAAAACAAGGCACCGACTACACGCTGAACGGAGACACATTAACCTTCAAAGCCAGCTTGCTCACCAGCCTGACCACTTCCGGTAAATATGGGGAGAATGCGGTAATTACCGCCAAATTTAATAAGGGAGCAGACTGGAATTTCAAAGTAGTGGTGTATGATACACCAAAATTAAGTGCTGTCGAAGGGACTACGCAAGCCTTTACCATCCCAACCAACTTCTATGGCAGCCAGCTTGCCACGATGGAAGCTGTTTATACGAATGGTGGCAATGCGGGGCCACAGGATTGGACACCTTATAAAGAATTTGGCAATACCTTTTCCCCTGCCTATGATGCTAATGGCATCAAGCTGTTGCCTGAATTTTTTAATAGTGTAAAAGATGGCGAAGTCACGCTGAAGTTCCATTTTTGGAGCGGCGATGTGGTGACATACAAAATCACCAAGAGCGGAACCCGTGTAACGGGAACGACATCTTAATCTAAGGCGCAGCAGAAGATCGAAAAAGGCGTTCCCGGAACTAAGCCGGTGAACGCCTTTTTATAGTTAAGCCTATAAGTTACCTTAGCCTTCCGGCTTATCTGTTAATTTTAACATCACCGATTCTTCTTTGCCTGCCCGGTAATAAGTAACTTTCAGCTCATCGCCAATCTTCTTGGTATCGTACAAGTAGCGACGTAAATCAAGCGTTGAGTTAATCGGTTCGCTATCAAACGCTGTAATGACATCGTTCAGCTTCAAGCCAGCCTCCTTGGCAGGGCCGTGGGCTTCCAGAACGACTGCCCCATTCTTCACGCTGTCCGGCAACTTGAGCTCCTTGCGCTGAGTTTCATCCAGCGGTGCATATTCATTATTGAGATCGACCGTGTATACCCCCAGATAAGGGCGGGTGATTTTGCCGTCCTCAACCAGTTCATTCACCGTCTTCATCACCTCATTGGCGGGAATGGCGAAGCCAAGTCCCTCAACACCTGTATCAGCGATTTTCATCGTATTGATGCCAATCACACGTCCGTCCAGATCGACCAGCGCGCCGCCACTGTTTCCCTCATTAATCGCCGCATCGGTCTGGATGACATGTTGCTCCCAGTCATATACGCCATCCTGATTAATGGAAATCGGAATGATGCGATTCGTATAGCTCACAATACCGGAGGTAAGCGTGTCTCCCAAGCCGAGCGGGTTGCCAATAGCAATGACCGTCTCACCCAGACGAAGTTTGCTGGAATCGCCGATATCCGCTACCGTGCTAATGCCTTTATCGTCCACCGCGAGTACAGCGATATCACTAATGCGATCCTTTCCGATCAGCTTTGCCTCTTTTCTGACACCGTCTACCGTTACAATATCCAGATCATCTGATCCTTCGATCACATGGTTATTCGTCATAATGAAGGCTTTGCCCGAACTCACTCGGAAAATGACACCCGATCCAAGCGCGGATTGTTCCGTGCTTTTACCATCTTCCTCTTTCAGATTCACGATGCTAACGACGGCTGGCCGCACCTTGGCTGCCGCCTGCACAATCCGATCGTACGGATCACCGGCTGCTTGCCGCAAGGGATAGTGACTGGCACCGCTTACCGCCGTAGTGGAGGGCAGACCTGTAATAAAGCTGAACAACAGCACAGCAACCACTGCACTGACTGCACCGCTAATGACAGCAGCTTGCACCGGACTTACTCCACGTTTCCTGTGTGGCCAACGCCCCCGTCCTCCACGGCGCGCCTTAAATGCCATTTTTTTAGCCGCACGTGTGGATACCTTTGTTGAATAAAAATCGTCCTCAAACAAGCCCATGCTAATCCTCTCCCCTTCGTTGTCATGCACCGACACTCACTAAAAAATTAGGGCTATTCGGGCTTGCGCCAACCTATGCTACAGAGAACCTGCTCCGTTGAACATCTCAAATGGATTGAATATCCCTTATCATCGGAATCCAGCAACCAATCGTTTCGGCCTACTTATTAATCACCACAAATGATGCCTTCCTAAGCAACCGAATCTCATAAATTAGCATACACGCCGAATCTGACTCCGAATAGAGGAAAAAAGAGGAATGATTTCCAAACCAATGGACTACAATAGTAACAAGTCTTCTATTCTATTACAAAATGATCGTCTCATAGAGACGTTCTGGCCTGTTCCCGTCCGCTTAAAGCTGCCTATACTTCGATGAGAGCCTTCCTTCAGAAAGCTTTCCGTTGTTAGCTTTATTGTATCACAGCACCCAGCAAAACCACAGGCAGAACCAAGCTCATTGCACGCCATTTCTAAAATATTTTTACAGGAGGAATATATGATGAATTCACATCGTTCGGCTATGGATGAAGTTCGCATGGCTGCCAAGCTTGCGGATTTGAAAGACGAGCATTACCGCAATACACTGGCGCTAAGTACATTGATTGAACTACTGGTGGACAAAGGCGTAGTGACCCGTGAAGAGGTAGAACGCAAAGCCGCCGAGCTGGACAGCTTTATGGCTCACTTACCTTATCCCAAGGTGTAGGACGATCATAGTACGTATCGCACAATCGAAACTCACTGTCCTTGTAAAAACAGCCGCGGTCTTCCATCGCCCCACGTACAGTCAACTTCGCAAGTTCCATCATATTGTGGTCGCGGCTCAAATGTGCCAAATACGTTCGCTTCGTACGGCCTGTCAGCAGCTCGCTAAGAATCGCACCCGCCATCTCATTGGATAAATGACCGATATCACTGAGAATACGACGCTTGATGTTCCACGGATAACGACCCATACGCAGCATTTCTACATCATGATTAGACTCCAGCACCAATACATCCGCGTCTGATATCGCCTCTTTCACTTTGTCGCTGACATAGCCGAGATCGGTCGCTACACTGAGCTTCTCTGCCCCATCATAAAAACTATACCCTACAGGCTCAGCCGCATCATGGGATATGCCAAAAGACTCCACGCGTAATGACTCAAATTCCCGCGTTGCGCCTGTCTCCAATATTCTGCGGTTATCATCTGCTATTTGTCCAACAGCATTGCTGATGGCAAACCATGTCTTCTCGTTAGCATATATAGGTAAATTATATTTACGAGCCATGGCGCCTAGTCCTTTAACATGATCGGAATGCTCATGCGTGACCAAAATACCATCCAACTCTTCTCCGCTCAGATCGCGTTCTTTCAGCAATTCGTCAATACGCTTCGCACTGAGACCTGCATCGATGAGCAATGTCGTGTCTTCGTTCCGCACAACGGTAGCGTTGCCGGTCGAACCGCTCGACAGCACGGTAAATGAAATCCCCATATCTGTTCAAGACCCTTCTATATGTTCTGTCTTTGGACTAATGACATCTCCGTTCATCTGCACATAATACACACCTTTCCCGTTGTCCAGCATAAACCGCCACACGGGGGCAGCCACCTGACTATCAGAGTTAAAGGTCTGTCCGTAATAACCGAGCCGGATATCCTTCACAATCGTATCACGCGGCAAATAGCCATCGATCAGCCTTGCCAGTGCTTTGGACGCAGGCAGCATTTTTTTTGCCTCATCCGAAGGCTGGAGCTCGACCTTAATTTTGCGATACCCTGTAATTTTCTGATTGCTGTAAAACAGGGCCAGCTTCACATTAAATAGCGGCCACTTGCCCTGAACCAGCGGATGAAGTACAAAAGCATCTGCTTGTCCGGATGCCAATTCCTCCTGAACATCCAGCGGATCATACTGAAAGTTATCGATATCCTTGATTTGTGGCTCTAATGCCTCCACTAGCGCATCATGGGTGAATACCAGTTTGCTGTCCACCGGCCTCACCAGCTGCACAAGATCATCCTTTTCTCCACTATGAACGTATGTGTAAGAAAGTTTAGGCAGCTGCGGGGTATCGCCGGGAATCGGAGCCAGCACCTGAATGCTTTTCTCTTCCATTAAACGCTGTGTATTTTCATCTAATGAAGTAAAATCCAGATTCGGCCCTGCCGTTTCCTGCGCATCATGCCACAATTGGTAACCCAATACCACATTGAGCAGCAAAAATGTACAAATCAATACGTTCTTGGCGCGGCTCCAATCCATTCCCGTTCCCCCTTCCTGTCACCTCTTTGTCTCCCGGTCTGGCTTCGTTTGTGTTGTGTTGGATGCTACCGTTACAGGAACAGCATGAATTTCTACAACAGAACCGTCACTGAGCGTAACGCGCCATTCAGGAGCAAGCTTCAATCCATCATTGATCAGCTCCGGTTGATATACGGGAGTCAGATCTCGAATCGTCTTCCCTTTGCCTACAGTCTCCAGTTGCTTCTTCAAAGGCTCGCCGCCCGGCAGCATAACCTTCTTAGAGGATTGCTCTCCTCCCTTGAGATACAGCAACGAACGTTCATAGACAGAAGCCGTTTCCTGCTGGATTTGCAGCGAAATCGTACCAAAGCGGAACGATGGTGTGTCCAGCACCGGATAAGCACCATAATACTGCTGAAACATCACAGTTGTACGATTTTCATCGCTGCTTCTTAGTTTCATTTGGTACGAAGCATCCCAACCGCCATGCTGATTCACAAAATCAACTGCGGCCAGCACGTCCCTAATCGGACTGCTTCCACTCGCCCCCGGCGCACTGGGATCGGTATAGCTCATCCAACGTTGCTCTTGCTTGATTTGCAGACTACGCTTGCTGTCCGTATAAATTTGGGAGCCGTCCTTCTCCTGAATATTGCGCGTAATCCCCGGATCGAAGAACAAATTCCGCTGCATTTGCTCCGTCGTAAACAATCCGGCATACACCACAGGCTGCACCGTTTCCAGGTCATTCACGGGAATGTAGTACTGATTATTCACCAGCTCGTACAACGGGGCATTTTTACCGAAATTCACATGCTGCCGGATGTCCTCTACCGTCATATCGAACTGGTTCGCCTCATACACCACATCGCCCCTGGCACTGAAAAAAAGCGCATGCGGCTTGGCATTCTTTTCGTCTATATAGATCCAGATGCGGTTAATCGTCTCACCCTGAAACACCGAATCCGGCGTCAAACGCATGACCCGCTCCAGTAATGAAACCGGGACCCCGCCTGAAAAGGATAATTCAATGCCTTCATTTTCGCTGCGAATCTGCGCCCAGTCCGCCGATTGAATACTTCGACGTTGAAAGTTGTTAAAGCTTCGGCTTTCCAACCGTGTATAAATTAAATCGTAAAAAGTAACACCCGGATAAAAAACGGTATGCTTCTTCTCACCTTGGTGAATGAGCATTTTATCAGGAAACACGAGGTTCTCAATCTTTTCCTCCTGCCCCATGCTTTCGGTTTTGACATAATTCGTTTCTGAAGTGAGTACAGAATCACTGCCTGGAAGGCGGTAAATCAAAAAATAAGTCTGTACCAGGCTGGAAGCAACCAGCAAAATAAGCGTCCAGGACTTCAAACGTTCCTTCACTGTGCTTCCCTCCCTTCACTCGACATGGGTAGTGTAAAGGTCGTACAGGTTCCCTGACCGTATTCTGACTCCAGAAAAATCTGGCCCCCATGCGCCTTTACAATTTCCCGGGCAATCGACAGTCCCAGTCCCGTGCCGCCCATATTGCGCGATCTCGCCTTGTCTACACGATAAAACCGTTCAAAAATCCGGTCCAGATCCTTTTTGGGAATACCAATTCCGGTGTCTTGTACCGAAATGGACAGCATTCCTTCACTGTTGCGGCGAGCCTCGATCCGAATACTTCCGCCATCTGGCGTATATTTCAGCGCATTGGACATCAGGTTGTCCAGCACCTGCTCAATTTGGTCCCGGTCGATCACGACTTTACCGATTCCCTGCTCTACGAACATCCCTGAGCGAATGTTCTTTTGCTTCATTTGAAAAGAAAACCGATCTGCGACTTCGTCCAGCATTTCCATCACATCCGCAGGTTGCATCCGCAAAGGCGCCTCATTGGAATCAAGCCGTGACAGATGCAGCAAATCCGTAACCAACCGGATCATACGCTCTGTCTCGTTGCGGATCACGCCCACGAACCGTTCTGCGAGCTGCGGTTCAGCCATCGCGCCATCATCCAGCGCTTCAGCATAGCTGCGAATGGTTGTCAACGGCGTGCGCAGCTCATGGGATACATTCGCTACGAATTCCCGCCGTGTCGTCTCCATCTCCTCCTGCTCCGTCACGTCCTGGAGCACGGCAATCGTTCCCGTAATGCCAAATTCCCGCCGATGAATCGGCGTGAATGTCACACGGATGACGATGGGTTCATCCTGACCAGCTGGCTCTAGCTGCAAGAGCGTGGAGGCCGAAGAACCGCTATACAGGGCCTCGGTTTCCTCCGGGTCGATCCCCAGCAGTACCGCGATATGCCTGCCGGTCATTTCGTTCTCGTTCACGCCCAGCATGGCGCTGGCCCGACGATTGACCAGAATGACCCGGCCATTGTCATCAGTAGCGACCACGCCGTCGCTCATATTGGTCAAGATGGAGGAGAGCTTCTCCTTCTCCTCTTCATTCTGGGACAGCGCCTCACGCAGACGGCCTGTCATATAGTTAAAAGCCACGCTGAGCCTGCCGATCTCATCCTCACCAAATACAGGCATCTGCTGGTCGAATTTGCCCTCGGCAACCTCCGTTGCATGACGTGTCATCACCTTGATCGGGTGCGTAATCGTGTGGGCCAATACCACGCCCAGCACAGCCGTCAACGCGAGCGCAATCAGCATACCTGAGAGAAACACATTGTTAATGCGTTTCATCGTATCGTAGAGCTCGGTCATCGAAGCGGCGATGTACACTGCGCCGACAATCTTGCCTTGGCTGATAACAGGCTTGGCGACGACCTTCTTGCGGACATTATCCTCGTCCACCATGTATTCCTCGTTATCACGGATACCTTGGAGTGCGCGGCTGACCACTGTCTGCGTATTTTTGCGTCCGACATAATCGGCGTGTGAACCTTGGGAAGTAATCAACACTTTCCCGCTGGCATCCAGCACCTGAATTTCCGCGCCGCTGAAATCAAATAAATTATTCACGCGTGCGCGCAGGCTTTCCACGCTGTCTTCTTCCATTTTGCCATCGCTGCCACTCAGATCCTGCTCCGCCAGCACGGACAGCATTTCCGCCCGTGCTTGCAGATCCTGCGTAAAATTACTCGTGAGGGAGTTCTTCATCGAGCTGACAAAATAGACCCCAATCAGCTGCATAGCCACCAAGATAAGCAGTACATAGATAATAATCAGCTTTGCATGAATGGTACGAAAGAAAGACAGCCATCTCATGCCCGCAGGCCACCTTTGCCCCCGCTCACGATATATCCAAGACCACGGCGCGTCAGGATGGTCTCCGGCTTGCTCGGGTTCTCCTCAATCTTCTCGCGCAACCTCCGAATGGTCACATCTACTGTCCGCACATCCCCGTAGTATTCGAAGCCCCACACCGCCTGGAGCAAATGCTCCCGCGTCATGACCTTTCCGGCATTCTTCGCCATGTAGTGCAATAGCTCATATTCGCGGTGCGTCAGGTCAAGCGGTGTTCCGTTTTTGTAAGCTGTATACATATCCGTATCAAAAAAGAGGTCGCCCACGCGCAGCCCCTGCTTATCTTCCTGCGGTCGGCTTTCCGACACGCCTGCCCCGCCGCGTTGCTGTCTGCGCATCTGTGCCTTCACCCGCGCCAGCAATTCCCGCGTGCTGAACGGCTTTGTCACATAATCGTCCGCGCCCAGCTCCAGCCCCAGCACTTTGTCGATTTCGCCGTCCTTGGCGGTCAGCATAATAATCGGCGTCTGGAGCTGATGCCCACGCACCTCGCGGCATACGTCCATGCCATCCATGCCCGGCAGCATCAGGTCCAGCAGGATAAGGTCAGGTTGCTGCTTGACCGCGATATCCACTGCGCTGATTCCATCGAAGGCGCAAATCACCTGGTAGCCCTCTTTTTCCAAATTAAATTTCAAAATATCAGCGATGGGCTGTTCATCATCCACTACCAGAATCGTTCCCTGCATATAGCGTTCACCTCTCTTCATGGATCATAATCTATAATTAACTTTCGTTTGTCAGTACCTATAAGATGTTTATTCTATTCTATCATACCCGTGCACCATTCCATTACTTCTCCAGACCCTTTTATTTACGCAGAAAAAAACCATGCCTGCACCTACTGTTAAGCATGCAGAAAAACATGGCCTTTCCCCTTGATCCTCATAAATCATGTAACTCTCGATATAAACATCCAACCTATCTTAAATACGTCATTGGATTGCGTGGCGTATTATCTTTACGAATTTCAAAATGCAGATGCGTTCCAGTCGAGCGTCCCGTGTTCCCCATGACCCCGATCGATTCGCCCTGCTGAACCACCTGTCCTACATGAACGCCAATGCTGCTCAAATGCCCGTACACGGTTTGGTAGCCGTTGCCATGATCGATCATAATGACATTACCGTATCCATTCTGCTGACCTGCAAATGTTACCACGCCTTCATCTGATGCGCGAATGTCAGCACTACCGACCAAATCGACACCCTCATGCATACGTCCCCAGCGTGCGCCAAAGCTACTTGACATCGATGCGCCGGACACCGGCCAAGCGAACTGTCCTGAGCCTTCTCCCACGACCTTCGTTCCTCTAAGAACCACCTCAGTAACAGACGGCTGCAGCACCTTTTGACCGAGCCATTCCTCTTGCACGACCTCACCGTTCTCCTTGGTCAAACGATAGTCCATCTCTTTAAGACCTGCTTGTCCCGGTCTGACCACTTTGGTAACTCCTGCCTTCAGTTCATCGCTCTGGCGAATCTCAACCTCAGGCTCGATGGCAATCTGTTCGACGACCTTCTCTACTGTTCGCACCGTAACCGGAGCCTTCGGAGCAGTAAGCTTCAATTCGTCTCCAATTTGCAAATACAGCTCACGCGAGCCGGGATTGTTCTGCTTAATCTCCCAAGCGGTCATATTAAATTTAGTTGCAATCGACGACAAAGAATCGCCTTCTTGCACTGTATACGTGATAGGAGCCTCACGCCCCTCAGTCAACACTTTGACTGCTTCAGCCTCGGTCAGCACCTTGTTCGGGTCTGCTTTCACAGGCTCATACGCGATTTTCTCACGGATACTGGCAGACTCCAGCCATGCCTTAGGGGTTTTAGTACTAGCACTCGCATGACTACTGCCCACAGATGTTTTGCGAACCAGCCCCTTGATGCCTGTAGATGTACCCTCACCCACAGGTGTGTACTTCTTCTGTACTTGCTTTAAAGCCGCCTGTGCAGTCGCTTTGTCCTTTACAATGCCAACCGTCTGTCCGTTGACCTTCACTTCTACCCCTTTGGCATACGCTGTCAGCATACCGTCCAGCTTCTTCAGCGTGGCTGCGCTGTCGATATCCGCTTTATATGCCTTCTCAATGTCTGTCGTTACCGCGCTCGTATTGAGCACCATATCCACGCCGGGATACTTATCCTTATACTGTTTGCTCTTCGTTGCGTACAGCTGTTTAAGTTGTTGCTCATTCAAGATATTTCCGACCTCGACGCCTTTTACATACACTTTATAATAAGGAACTGTGTTAGCCCCGACATACTGATTACTCGCAAAAATAAGACTGCCTGCAATCACCACACCGCCTGCCGTCCAGCTCAGCCATTTTCTCCGACCGCTCAACCACTTTGCTATTTTCCCCGCTTCCACGGCAGGCTTGTCTGCAACGTTGGAAGCTGCATTCCTGCTGTCTGGTGAATCCTGCTCCTTCAAAACCTTCATGACTCTCTCCTTTTCAGCATATCTTATCTCTATATAAATGCATTCGTTATTGGTCTTTCACACTATGAATCTAGCCTGTATTCACAAGCATCTATGATATTAGTCGCTATCTACCATTGCATAGTTGCGTAAAAGGTTTCAAAAATTTAACCTTTTCACAACACTGTTTACTTTAACATAGCCTTTACAAAGAATTCAACTACACTCCAGTTCCTTCCTGACACGCCAAAAAATCCGCGCATGGCGCGGATTCTACAGTCCTATTTTGAGCATAAGCATTGCCCATGAATTCATCTAGGCGAACTAACCCATTTCGATCTATATCTTGTTCATTGGAAGTCACTTATTGGATTTTTGTAAAATACTTATTTAAGCAAAGCCATCAGCTTGTTATATTCCTCTTTGGTCAAATACTTCGCAAGCACCTGCTGAATATCCTGAAGCTCCTGCTCAGTGAGACCGCCTTCCATCGCGGCTGATATTTTCTGCATCTCCTCCGGCGGCAGCTTATTCATCAGGATCGCAAAAATCTCCTGCTTCTGTGCAGCCGGTAAATTGTTCTTCTTCTCCGTCAAATGGTCGGGCGTAATCACTAAATCATGGCCTTCAATACTCGTTTCAGGTGTAGCTGTACCTTCTGCCTGCTTCCGTGACTCGTTGCCTGATGTTCCGGCCGACGTAGCTCCCTCCTGAGATACCTTGCCATTGGCTGCGCCACCAGCCTCACTTCCGCTTTCTTCTAAGCCCTGTCCCATGACAGGCAACGCATCATCAGGCGGTGTTACACTTCCCGAGCCACTTCCTGTCGTCTTGTTCTTCCCCGTGTCTGTGCTTTGGTCAGTACCCGCACTGCCTTTTAACCAACCCAATCCCCATATGGGCTGTTGATCAAGCTGAATGTTAAACTGCCGCAGCAGCGATTGAACATAAGCATTAACGACTACACCTGTCACTGCCAGCGTTAGTGCGCTAACCAACACCACCGTCATTCCTTTTTTTAGCAGCCATCCAAGCCACCTCATATCCCGTTACCTCCTTATACGCATCCTGCCATGTGTGTATCATCATGAAGTGCATATAGATCAGTATTGACGAGATATGACGACTTTTAACCCATGGAATATGTAAAACTAGCACAATTCAATAGAAGATGCCACATTCTGATTGAATCAGCGCGTACGACGCACCCAGAAACGGAAAATGTCACTACGGACATAATCCAGAGAATACAGCACCTGCCTGTTCATTTCATCATAGTGAAGCTGCTTCAATAGTAATACCGTAGCCTGCGGATGCTTCAACAGACGTGCCATATGTGCGTCGTCATAGTTGGGAACGGTAAGCTCGGAATACGCTCCGACGATTCGTACCCCCGCCTTGAACTCAAGACTCTGAAAAAGCGAGCCTGAAAAAGAGTCACCTTCCAAAATGGGAGCGGCTAATTTCTCTGGCATCCAGTTTATAGAGTGGGCTACAGCCTCTCCGTTGGCAGTGCGTGTACGCTCTAAAGCAATCATGGGCTCATTCTCGGAAAACCTCATCTGTTCGGCAATATCAGGTGGACAAACCGAAATTCTCTGAATGGATTCCAGCTGCTCGTCTTCCCGTAGCCCTGCCGAACGAATCATGTCACCGATGCTGTACAGGCGGTCCAGCGAGCTTGGAATACTCGGCAGCGGACAAGTAGCAAACGTGCCACTCCCGTGTTTTACTAGTAGCTTACCTTCCGATTCCAGTTGGCGAATTGCTCCCCGTAGCGTCGTACGCGAGACACGAAACGATTGGGAAAGTGCAGTTTCCGACGGCAGCCGATCCCCCGGACCCATTTGATTAACCTTCATATATTCTTCTATACGCTGCTTGATGTTCTCTTGTTTGGTTGACACCGTCCGAAGCCCAGCCTTTCTATTGTGTTAAGCCATATAAATCGGATTCGTAAAAGCAATCATCATCACGCAGTCTTCCATGCAGCCGTAAAGCTCGGCTCGTATCCAGCTCTTTCCTAGAGGGTCTTGCAATGACAGCGTATATTCTCCTGTTTGAGCAGGGATCTGAATCTCGGAGCATATTCCATGACTACTTGTCAGTAGAAGACGAAGATTCTGAGGCTCGAGGTTGTAATGGGTTGCTCTTGTTGCCACATCCAATTGGACCGTCACAGATAGTGAATCCTCTACAGTCAGCTCTAGACATTCGCCGATGTGATAACGATCTTTTCTGCCCTTAATCTGTGCCCACACCGTCAGTAACGGTCCCATCGTCCCTGATACTGAACCGTGGCGAATCGCCTCGACTGCCCGGCCTGCTAAACCTTCTCGCTCTTCTGCTGCATCATGAACCCCCAAATACGTAACAGCCGGAAGCGCATCATCCGGTTTAGATACATGCCAGTCCCGACCGCTTACCGCAGTGATGCGATACCCCTGGTTCAACAAATCGGTCCACATGGCAAACGCCCGCTGGCTATCCCGCTTAATAGATGGCATAAGCGTTGACCAGACTTCTATATAATCCACCTCATGCCAATCCTGAATCGTGTATTCCCAAAAGCACCCCGTACAGATCGGACTTCCGATCCTGAACGGATGGGCAATCCCTGCAATGCCTCCCTGCTCATGCACCTGCCGAATCCCCTCATGAATGTCATCTGGCCCCAGCACACGCCAGTCAATAAAGCGGTCAACCCCAAGCGTCAGCATATGCCCGTAAAAGGTCGTCCACTCCATCCCTGAAATGATCGGGAGACCAAACTGCCGCTGAACCCGTTCCTGATCCGCAAGTGCCGATTGCGTGTTGTGATCCGTCATAGCGATGCACTCAAGTCCCAGATCCACTGCGCTTTGAACAAGCTCCTCCAGTGTTTGCTTTCCGTCGCTGTGAAGCGTATGGGTGTGAAGCTCAGCCGGAATCCATTTAAGCATATGCTGCTTCCTCCCCCAATACATGAATTTGGTAGGCAAGCGTCTCGGTTACAACGGCATGCAGACTGACCGTAATCCGCCACATGCCCGCCGGATTATCTCCTGCGAGGAATCCCGGCGAGGCCGCAGACGAACCGAGCCAATGCTCCTGCTGCATCTCGGGACGGTGTGCATTTCCACGGTGACGGAGAGGATCATCGACAGACAGCGTTAATAAATTTTGCAGCGGTATATACTTCTTCCATAGGTTGGATGAATGCCCCGGCTCGTCGTATCCGTATTTGCTCATGCTTTCCTCAATGATTTCTCGTGCTTGCTCTTGATCCTCCAATAACTTGGGCGTATAAGAGAAGTGAATACGGATCGTTCTAGTCGGCTGTGGAATATGAAAAGAGTACGTAATATGGCTCTGGGTGCAGGTTCTGTCGACCGTTCCTTCCACATTCAGTAGGCTGCTCATGACTTCCCATCCTGGCCAGACGGTTCATCCACAACATGCTTCACCATATCATTCACATTATGTCCTTCATCACCCGACACGTCCTTGTCTGCCGCCCATAAAACACCTACGGGTTGAAGCCGCGTCAGCTCAATCACCCGGTCTGTACGAATACCTGGAAACTGCGGCAGATTATCCTCGTTTAACGTAAAGGCACACAGTCCAGCCACTTCCATGCTGTCCGCACCGCCTTCCAGCAATACGGCTCTGATTTCAGCTATATCCTCAAGCACAGCCTCTCCAGATAGCTTGACCGTGGTAGAAAAATGTGACTCTGCCCCCTCATAAGCGGCTCTAAACTCCCCGAGTCTCAGATCATGGTGGCATGATGAATACCACTGCTCCGAGCCGTGGAGACGAAGCTGGACATCGACGCATGCATCTTCCTCGCGCCGATTGAAGCCCGGCTTGAACCCTGGAGACGATTCTCTGTCTGAATCCCGCAAGGGGCGTTTTGAAGTCTGGATAAACACATAGCTACGCTGGTGTGCAAGTGTAATGGAAGACGCTTGTGACGGTATTTCCAGCTCCTGCTGACGTTCCATCTCCCACCCAGTGACCTGATAGGCAAAAGGAAAACGGCTCATGACCGCCTCACGCGGCTCTTCCTCTGGTTTCCATTGGAAAGCAGGCGGCAGCATAAAACGATAGTCCGATGAAATGTCATCCTTAAAGTTTCCGTTGGTTGTTGCGGATTGGAGAACAGGATGCCCACCCAGATCATAATTGCCATTAAACGCAGTCGTAATATGATGTGCCCCCTGGAAAACAGCTTCCAGAATATTGCCATCTCCATCCAATTCGACGCGGTACATCCATTCGATATCGGTGGTTCTTCCCCATTTGCTCATAAGCAGTGGCGCAGGCGTTCCCTCATCTTCATGGCTGAACATCATCTGATATTCGATGATCGTCTTCTCCTCATTCCCTTCCACGGAATAGAACAAAACAAGCGGTGTATCCGTAAAGCGATTCTCATAGGGATGTGAGAGATTACGCCCATATAAAAGCGGGGTATGGCGATAAATCAGTGATCTTGGAGAGGAATCAGCCACGCAGCGCAGTTCAACCCCGTCAATCCATGCTCGAGATACAAGCGGAGCCGATTCCAGTTCGCGAAATTCGGCATAGACCTCGTAATCGCCTTCTTGTAGATACCCCAACAAACGGGTGTACACTCCCTGACTGCTGCCATAATACAAAATGACATCTTGATTATAGGCTTCATTCAGATAGAGACGTACGAAAGCAGATTCTCGATCTGTCGCAGCCCAGTCACTGTCTGATCTGGCGAACAGATCAAGCTCCGCGTATCCATCTTCTGGCATGGAAAATGTAAACCGGAATCCGTTTCCCGGACTGAGTTCAACCTCGGCCTTGTGTAAGGCAATCCGATAACCGCAATCCAGCAGATCCTTTTCCCACACTCGCCCACTAAACCCGGTAATTTGCACCTCTGCTTGGCTGTTCATCCCTGTAACCTCCTTAGTGTATAACGGCGGTCTAGCTGGCATCCGCATCCTTCACCATTGTCCGAATATAAAAGTAGCCCATAAAAGAACACAGTAAAAACATAAACACTGCCATTGCGCTGGCCGTATGCGTCTCCTGATAACTGGAAAACACCTGCTGCATCGCAACACCCAGCACTTGTGGTGAGTTGGCACCGATCAGGAAGGGAGCTGTAAAGCTGCCCATGATTCCCATAAAAATGAAGGTCACCGCAACCCACATCGTTTTGTAGGACAGGGGTAAAATAAAGCGCCCAAACAGCTGCATCGTGCTGGCTCCGGCATCTCTGGCGCTTTCGACGACAGCGTTTGGAATGCTGGCAAGTGCTGAGCTGAGCAGCATGGTTGCGAACGGAATGTTGAACCACAAATTAGCCAGCACCAGCCCTTTGTAGTCATAAATAATCCTCGGAATCGTTTCAATGCCAAGCGGCAGCAAAAGACGTGCAGCCCAACCGTGATTGCCATACATGGTAATGATCGCATACGTTGCAATTACGCCGGGAACAAACATCGGGATAAAATACAAGCGGCCTATCCACTTTACGACAATCCCTTTGCCGAATCTCAGATAAATCGCCAAAGCATAGCTGATGACTAGAGTAAGGGCCGTCGAGACTAATGTGACATTAATGGTATACATGATATTTCTACGCATGGCAGGTTCCGTGAACAGCCGGATGTAATTGGCCAGCCCGTAGCCCGTTCCATATTGATCAATCAAGCTTTCCTTTACGGCATAGAGAATCGGAATAATAACGACGACCAGCAAAATGAGAAAAGACGGGATGACCAGGGCAAGCCCCAGCATCCCCCTTTTGGACAATGAACTCATGATTAACCGCCCGCTACTTCACTTTGCCAGCGTTTGTAGATTTCCTGCTGAAGCTCTCCGCTGTTAAAGCTGCGGTATCCAGAAGATACACTGTTGAATTTCTCTTGCAGCTCCGTTGGCATCAGATTCCACTTAATCCCCGGATAGCCGTACATTTTGTTAATAACCACCGTTTGCGCTTCAGGCGTCAGCACGTAGTTCAGAAATTCCTGTGTTGCTTCTTTTTTGGAGGAAAGCGAAGGAACCATCAGATAAGAAGGGCCACCTGTAAAAGCAGGGTCGATCTGTGTCAGCTTCACCGTGTCTGGAAGCAGTCCTTTAGCCAGTTGTTCGAGCGCCATATCAGACCAGGCTGGAACCATGTCTACCTCTCCACTTGCTAAAATATCAAGCGTACCTTGGTTTTTCTTAGGATAGACTCCTTTTTGGTACATTGAAGGGCCCAGTTCCTTGAGCAGTGAGAAGCCTTGATCCCATTTCTTCATATTTGCCGGATCATCACTGTTCATCGCCTCTGGTGGAAGGAAATTATAGATAACCGTGTTCACAAATGAGCTGCCTGACCCACCTGTGGACGGATCATTATAGGCAAACTTGCCCGGATGCTGACGAATCCACGTGTACAGCTCGTCGGCTGTTTTCGGAGGTGTCGCTACTTTTGCACTGTTATAGGCAAGTACAACCGAAGAGGCACGGTATGGAATGGCCTGATTGTTGACTTGCTTGAGATACGTTTCATCCACATTCTTTAAATTTGGAACCTTGGCAGCATCCACCGTTTCCCACAGTTTCTCGCCTACCCCTTTGGTGATGTCATCCAGACTGCCTTCGTACAGGTCGATATCTGTATCGGTTTGCCCGCTTTTCTTGGCTGCGATCAGACGATCCAGTGTAGATGCGCCTCCGGTTCCTGCTGGCAAATACACCAGTTTGACCTTAACGTGATCATTTTTAGCTTCAAAGTCCTTGATTAACGTTTCCCACAGCTCTTTGACGTTCAGAGACCCTCCAGTGTACAAGGAAATTTCCGTCGTTCCCGTAGCGGCTCCCGCTTTTGTAGACTTGGCTTCCCCTGTAGCCGTGGCAGCATTACCGCCGTTTCCACAGCCAGCCAACAACGATAAACTAAGTACCCCTGCCAAAACCAGACCCATATTCTTTTTCCCAAACACGTTATTGCCTCCTTTAGATAGTTGCACAAGTTCGCAGCATCACCAGATGATGCGTTCGTGATGGACATTGATGTGATATAGAGGTTGATCGTGAATCTTCACTGTGCTGCTGGAAAAGTAACCATTTTACTGAAGCTGAATCTGATGTGCTCTCCACTGCGCAGCTCGGCCGCTCGTTCACGCGGCACAAACATTTTCAGATGATGGGTACCGCTATCCAGCGAAACTTCCGCATAATGCCCGAGAATCATCACTTGTCTGATTGTTCCGGCTAGAGAACCATTTTCTTCCGTCGTCAGAACAATATCCTCTGGTCTTACACCAACCATGGATTCACCTGTGTATTCATGCTCTTGCGCAAACGGTATTCCGCTCACAGAGACACTGCGACCTGTGCTCACCCCCTTTAATAAATTGATACGGCCAATAAAACCCGCTACAAAAAGTGACTGTGGCTTGTCATAAATCTCCTGAGGTGAAGAGAGCTGCTCAATTCGACCCGCATTCATAACGACGATTCGGTCGGAAATGGACAGCGCCTCCTCCTGATCATGGGTGACGAACACCATCGTCATCCCTGTCTGAGTCTGGATATCGCGCAGCTCTTCTCTCATCTCCATGCGCAATTTGGCATCAAGTGCGGAAAAAGGCTCGTCCAGCAGCAATACATCAGGCTTTAGCAGCAGAGCCCGAGCGAGTGCTACCCGCTGCTGCTGACCGCCCGAGAGCTGTCCTGGCGTTTTACGCTCTGCGCTCTCTAGCCGAACCAGCGCTAGCGCTTCCTTCACCTGGCGGTCAATTTCTGCCTTCTTCACCTTGCGAATCTTCAACCCGAAAGCTAGGTTGTCATACACGGTCATATGCGGCCACAAATTATAGCTTTGGAACACCATAGCCGTCGGGCGCTTTTCGGGCGGCAGCTTGAGTACACTTTTTCCCTGAATCTGAATATCGCCACTGTCTGGGTCCAAAAAGCCGCCAATGGAGCGAAGCACGGTTGTTTTACCACAGCCGGAAGGTCCCAGCAGTGTCACCAGCTCTCCCTTCATCACGTCAAGTGAAATGCCTTTGACTCCGTCTCCTGTCTTGAAGCGCTTGGTTAACTCTTGAATGGATAATTGAATGGGCATTAGCTTAGGCTCCTTTTTCAGGAATTTGCAAACTCCTCTTTTGACCAATCACGTTATTTCACCTGAAACCCACCTGCCAATACATCGGCACTTACAAAACGCTTGGCTGCCAATAGCAGAATGATCGTTGGCAGGGTAAGAATGACAGAGAAAACAGCGCCCGTTGTGCTCGGATAATCAGCAATGATGGAATACATGATGACTGGCATTGTTTTATAGTCCGGCGTTCCGACAAGAAGTGTCCCCTGTGCTTCATCTAGTGAAGCAAGAAAGGTAAAGATGGAGGCGACCACAATGCCGGGCAGCGCCATAGGAAAGGTGATTTTCCAAAACACCCGAAAGGGTCCGGCTCCAGCATCCCGCGCTGACTCCTCCTGTGCACGATGTACGCTGCGGAAGGCAGAGGAAGGAATCCAGGTCATATACATGAGCGTGTTTACCATATGGATAAGCACAATGCCTGCAAATGTGTTCATCAACCCGAATTGGTAGAATAGTACGGCAATGGACACATACAAACCCATTTTCGGAAAAGCATGCGTAAGCAGAAATGAGAAAAGAAACCACTTACTGAGCGGGAAAGAAATTCGTGCAAAGGCATAAGCAGCAGGAATACATACGATAATGGAGCAGACCGTAACGGTGATCGCAATCAGGAAGGATAGGGAAATCGAGCTGACTACATCGTCCTGGGTAAGTACGAACTTCCACCATTCCAGTGACAAGCTCTGCGGGAGCGGTGCAGGATACTGCCATTTTCCCGAAACCGCCAAAAGGAGGAGATTGGTCAGAGGCCCCAGGAAAAAAATGACGAAAATGACAAGTACGATAAATTCCACAATTTTTCGTGTGCCGAGTGAGCGAAGATACCAGTTCATAATTCATCCCTCTCAAGACGTCTAGACGTCCAAATCTCTTTTCTATTTGGATTATAGAGAGGGTTTGTTATCACAAATCGACAAGGAAGATAAGATTATGTAAAGGGGAAGATACCATTTAACACTTCACAGAATAAAAAAAGAGAGAGGCTGCTAACAGCCTCTCTCTTTGATCATGTATTAATAGCTATATCATTCTTGTCCTACAAATAAATCGGAAGCACCTGATTCGTTTGATCACGATTACGCCCAACCGAGAAAATAGCAATTGGGATACCTGTCAGATCAGACACACGTTGTACGTAGTTGCGTGTAGTCTCAGGCAGTTCCTCCAGCGTTTTCACGCCAGTGATGTCTTCGCTCCAACCTGGCATTTCTTCATATACCGCTTCGCACTCCGCCAGCATTTTCAGGCTAGCCGGATAATGCGTAATCACCTCACCGCGGTACTTGTAACCTGTGCAAATTTTCACCGTTTTCAGGCCAGTCAATACGTCCAGCGAGTTCAGGGAAAGACCTGTTAATCCACTGACACGACGGGCATGGCGCACAACGACGCTGTCAAACCAGCCAACACGACGAGCACGACCTGTAACCGTACCGTACTCATGACCAGTTTCACGAATATAATCGCCGACTTCATCGTTCAGCTCAGTTGGGAAGGGTCCATCACCTACACGAGTTGTGTACGATTTAGCTACACCGATGACTTGTTGAATCTTGGACGGTCCCACACCGGAACCAATACATACGCCGCCTGCCGACGGGTTGGAGGACGTAACGTATGGATACGTACCTTGGTCGATATCGAGCATAACGCCTTGCGCACCCTCAAACAGTACCTTTTGATTTGCGTCAATCGCATCATTCAACACGACAGACGTATCTCCTACATAAGGACGGATAAATTCAGCATACTCCAGATACTGTTTCAGTATTGCTTCTACATCCAATGGCTCGCCGCCATATACTTGTTCAATCACTTGGTTTTTTTCTTTCGTTTGATGGCGCAGCTTCTTTTCGAATTCCTCTGCATCCAGCAAATCAGCAATACGAATACCGTTACGTGCAGCTTTATCCATATAAGCAGGGCCGATCCCTTTACGGGTAGTACCAATTTTGTTAGGACCTTTGCGGTCTTCTTCCAGCACATCCAGCGTCATATGGTACGGCATAATCACATGTGCGCGGTCACTAATGACCAGATTTTTTGTGGAGAAGCCATTATCATGAATGTAAGTAATTTCTTCAATAAGAGCGGCTGGATTTACTACCATGCCGTTGCCAATAACACACTTTTTATCTTCATAAAAAACGCCGGATGGAATCAGGCTCAGCTTGTACTTTTTACCGTCAATGAGAATCGTATGACCAGCATTGTTTCCGCCTTGGTAACGGGCCACCACTTCAGCGCTTTCCGCCAGATAGTCCGTGATTTTACCTTTGCCTTCGTCTCCCCATTGTGTTCCCACAACGACTACAGTTGACATGTTTCATTCCTCCGTGGAGTGCCCACAGACACTCTGATTTTGAGCTGACACACTACGCATATCCGACTTCAACCGCCTGAGCGAGCAGATATGGAGCGTTCGCGGACAGCAGGAAAAAACGTCCGTCGCAGACATTCCGTAGGTTCGGAAAGCCCCGGGCGTAATGTTCTCCCCACTGCGTTGAAGCAGCACTATAAGTGTAACAGCACCATTTTTTAAAGTCAAATAAAAAGCGAACATTATATTACATGAAAATAGTATTGTTCGTAATTGAGAGTTTCATTCCTTATATGAAAATAGTGAATTCTATAAAAAAAGACCCTTTCGAGATCGCGAAATCCGCGTCGAAAGAGCCTTTTCTAATGATACTAATATGTTATCCGGCGAACGCATCCGAATGGGCACGCTCGTAATTAGCGAATTTATTATAATTTTTGAGAAAGACTAACTCTACCGTACCGACCGGGCCGTTACGCTGCTTGGCAATAATAATCTCAATAATATTCTTCTTTTCTGTTTCCTGATTATAGTAATCATCCCGGTACAGAAACGCCACGATATCAGCATCCTGCTCGATAGAACCCGATTCCCGCAAGTCACTCATCATCGGCCGCTTGTCTTGACGCTGCTCCACACCCCGGCTCAGCTGGGAGAGGGCAATTACAGGCACTTCAAGTTCACGAGCGATTTGCTTCAATGTCCGTGAGATTTCAGATACCTCCTGCTGCCGGTTCTCGCCTGCTTTGCCTCGTCCGTGAATAAGCTGCAAGTAGTCGATTACGATCATGCCCAGTCCCTTTTCCGTCTTGAGACGGCGGCATTTGGCACGGATATCAGCCACAGTGATGCCGGGCGTATCATCGATATAGATTTCCGCCTCTGACAAGGCTGCAATGCCCATCGTCAGCTTCGCCCAATCATCGTCGCCTTTAAATTCACCTGTCCGCATGACGTTCGCGTCCAGATTGGCCTCGGCGCAAATCATCCGCTGCACAAGCTGAGCGGCCGACATCTCCAGACTGAAGATGGCTACTGTCTCTTTTGCCCGAACCGCAACGTTTTGCGCAATATTCAGAGCAAACGCTGTTTTACCTACGGATGGACGGGCGGCCACAATGATCAAGTCATTGCGCTGGAACCCCGCCGTCATCTTGTCCAAATCAACAAACCCGGACGGAATCCCGGTCGTGTTGCCCTTGTTCTGATGCAGCAATTCAACGCGGTCAAATACTTCCATCACGACATCGCGGATGGCAATAAAGCCACTACCCGAGCGCCCGTTGGATATCTCCATAATCTTGCGCTCAGCATCGCTCAGCATACCAGCGACATCCTCGCCACTGCTATAGCCTTCGCTCACAATCTGCGTAGCTGCACGGATCAAGCGACGAAGCATCGCTTTTTCTTCAATGATCTGGGCATAGTAATCTACGTTAGCCGCTGTAGGCACTCCGTGAGCCAGCTTCGCCAGATAACTGACACCACCGATATCCTCTAGCTGTCCCTTGTCCTGAATTTTCGAGGTCAGCGTAACCAAGTCAATCGGCTGTCCGGATTCACCCAGCTCAATCATTGCTTCGTAAATCATCTGATGAGCCTTATCATAAAAGTCCTCGGTCTGCACCCGCTCCATTGCGGTAATCAGTGCTTCAGACTGGAGCAAAATAGACCCGATAACCGCCTGTTCAGCCTCCAGATTTTGCGGAGGAATCCGATCAAAAAATTCGCCGCCCATAATTATTCTTCAGTCACCTGTACTTTCAGCGTAGCTTTGACCTCAGGATGAAGCTTAACGGTCATTTGAGTCACGCCCAACGTACGAATCGGTTCTTCCAGCTCAATTTTGCGTTTGTCCAGCTTGATACCAGTTTTAGCTACTGCCTCCGCGATTTGCTTGCTTGTAATCGCGCCGAACAGCCGTCCACCTTCACCAGCCTTCGCCTTGAGCTGAACCGTTGTCTCTTCCAGCTTTTTGCCGAGCGCTTGCGCCTCTTCTTTTTCCTCTTGCTTGCGCTTTTCCTCAGCAGCATTCTGGTTTTCCAGCGTCTTCATATTTCCCTCTGTCGCTGGACGGGCAACACCACGCGGCAACAGGAAATTCGCTGCATAACCGTCCGACACTTCCTTAATTTGCCCCTTCTTGCCTTGGCCCTTCATATCTTTAATGAATATCACTTTCATTCAAATAACCCCTCTTCCCCATCAATTTCGGCCAGCACGTCGACCACTCTGCGCTTAGCTTCCTCCAGCGGGCAATCCAGCTGAACCGCCGCATTCGTCAGATGTCCTCCGCCGCCTAGCCGTTCCATGACGACCTGTACGTTCATGCGTCCGAGTGAACGGGCGCTGATCCCCACCAGGCCGTCAGGACGTTCACTGACCACAAAGGAGGCCAGTACATCCGTCATATTGAGTAATGAATCCGCCACCTGAGCAATCAGGAGCTGCGGTATTTTCTGTCCGGGCTCAGTTACCGCAATTGCGATATGCCCATATATCATTTTAGCATGCTTAATAATTTCCGCCTTAGCAATATATTCATCCAGGTCCTCTTTTAACATGCGCTGGATCATAACAGTATCTGCTCCGCTACGGCGTAAAAAGCCGGCTGCCTCGAATGTACGCGAGCCTGTATGCAGGGAAAAATGCTTGGTATCCACCGTAATCCCTGCCAGCAGTGATGTTGCCTCCAGCGGTGTCAGTTGGACCTTCTCATGAATATATTGCAGCAGCTCGGTCACCAGCTCACAGGCCGATGACGCATAGGGCTCCAAGTAGATCAGAACCGAATCATTAATAAATTCCTCGCCCCGACGATGATGGTCGACAACCACCACCCGACTGGCCGTTTGCACCAGACGCGGCTCAATCGTCATGGAGGCCTTGTGCGTGTCCACCACGACCAGCAGACTGTGCTCAGTCATCAGCTGGAGCGACTGCTCTGGCGTCAAGAGCGCTTGCGATAAATTCTCATCCTTGTTTACCTGCTCCATCATTCGGTCGATAGACGGATTGGATTTATCGAGTACGATATGTGCCTCTACATTGTAAAGTGCCGCAGCCTTCCACACACCGATGGCGGCTCCCACCGCATCCATGTCCGGTATTTTGTGTCCCATGATCAGCACGCGGTCACTCTCCTGCATCAGATCACGCAACGCATGTGCAATGACTCGGGCACGTACTCTGGTACGCTTCTCGACAGCATTGGACTTGCCTCCGTAGAAGGACAGGCGTTGTCCCGCCTTCACTGCTGCCTGATCGCCCCCACGTCCAAGCGCCATATCCAGACTGGATTGGGCCAGCTCGCCTAGCTCCTTGATGCTCTCTGCACCGAAGGACAAGCCAATACTCAGTGTCATCGGTACTTTCAAATCCGCCGTCATTTCCCTTACGGTATCTAGAATGACGAATCGACTTTGCTCCAGCTCCTGGAGCGCTTTATGATTCAGCATAATGAGATAACGCTCAGAAGATAATCGGCGCAAATAAATATTGTACTGATTAGCCCAAGATGTAATCTCGCTTGACACCTTCGCAATAAGCGCGGTGCGTTGCTGATCGTCCATCCCCTGAGCAGCCTCGTCCATATTATCGAGCATGACGATACCGAGCGCCAATCGCTCGTTTTCATACTGCTTGCGTAGCACCGCCAAATCCGTTACTTCATACAAATATATCAGACGCTCATCGGGCACGATCAGAAACTGATAATGACGCTCATCATGCTGTAGCTCCACCTTCAGCTCACGAGCAGGCTCCTTTGTTTCCTTTTTGGTGCTTAGAGCACCTGCGAGTTGAGGAAACAAATCATGAAGAGACTCACCAATCAGCGATTGCTCCTCAAACATCTCCCCGGCAAACCGATTGTGCCATTCTACCGTTCGATTTTCACTGTATAAAATGATGCCGAACGGCAATGTGCTAATCGCTTCCCCTTCCACCCGCTTGATCCGGAAGGAAAGACCGCTGATATATTGATTCAGTTCCCGACGAAAATCCAATTCCGTCTTCAGCATCAGCCCGCCGAGCAAGAATGACAGCAGCAGTCCTATCACACCCAGTTCCCAGTTGTACATGGAAATACATATGACAAGCACTAGCAGCAGCAAAAACGCCCAGACCGTCTGATAGCCGTGCCAGCGTTTTTGTAGAAATTTAGGCATGACTGTTCACCCTATTTCTTTGATCTTGTAATAGCTTCACGCAGCGGAAAGGCCAAATCAATAATACCTATAATGCGGAGCGGCTGGAACACCAGAACGACGAGTGACAGCAGCAACGCAATCACCGGGCTCATTTTACGGCTATGCGTCCAGAAGTATACAAAACCAATTGTCTGGATAATAAAACATGCATGAATCAGCGGCAGCATACTAATGGAGACCATTTGAATCCAGCCGCTATCGGAAGACCCTGCTATCCATTCAATTACAATTGCCAGCAGATAATACCATATCAGCGCGCGCGGTAGCCTCCACTCGCGGGCAGGCTTCATTTTGCGTACTGGTACATCGAGACTGCTCAATGCCGGACGTGCCAAAGCATGCGTAATCACTGCCAATATGAACGAGGTCACGATCAGCACATACGGAATTTTTCCAATCAGCATTGTGCCGAGTTTCTGCGTATCCTCTGCCGTCCAATTCATGTTTGAAAACATCGGACTAGCACTCAAAGCCTGCTGTACAATACTTGCCGATATCGCAGCCTGATCACGAAGATACTGCGCAAGATCAAACCCAAAGGAATACGTGGCGATAAACAGAACAACCAACAACTCGGCTAAAATAATGCCCATTCCGGTCATCAACGCCTGAAAAGCAGGTCCTCCCTTTTTATATATCCGTCCCATCATGATTGAAGGAATCAGAAAATAAATCGCAGGGAGCAGCGAATACACATCGAGTAGCGCTATAATTAACAGCACCGGTATGACGTGAACCAGAAATCCTTTGAAAGGCAGCGATGAAAACAATACAGCGCCAGGCACAATCAGCAAAAATACGGTAATGATTCTTAATGGTGTCAATAGAGTCAGCAGCAGAAGCAAATAAATGACGCTCCATGCTACAGTTGCCAAGCGGAATTTCAACGTTTTCACCTCTTACGCATATGTTCTTCCAGTGCGGAAATGTCCTGATACCAATCCTCCAGCTGGTGTCCTTCTTTTCTGTGCTTTCTTAGCTTGTCGATGAGTAGATCATCCAATTCACGGTAAGACACTCCAAGGCGCCTCCCCAAAATATAACTGCTCATCACTAAGCTCGCCAAGCAATCACCAATGCGGGCCGTACTGCCTTCCCACATTGCCTTAAACAGACGGGAGACTTGGTCCAGCACCTCTGTTTTAAGCCATTCAATAACCTTGGCTCGTTTAACTACATCCATTTCTTTAGGCATATGATGAAGAGTCACACCCCTCTGAAAAAGCTTTATTCTCCATTATAGCATATCCTATTCTGAAAATAACTGTTACCCCATAGGGTAAATTGTTATTTTCGGAGCAGCTTTGTTGCTTATTTTAGCTTGAAGTATTAAGCGATTCCCTGGATACAAATTTTTCACAATACTCAATAATCTGGCTGCGACGTACAATGCCAATAAACCGTTCCATATCATCTACAACGGGCACAAAGTTCTGTACCTTAGCCAAATTGATTAAATCCTCCATGTTAGCATCAATGGACACGGGCTTCATCGTAACCCGCAACGGAACGTCCTTAAGCATAAACTTAGAAGCGTTTTCAAAGGTAATTTTCCCCTCGGACTCTTTCATATGCCACAACAGATCACCTTCTGTAACCGTACCTGTATATCTACCTTCCTTATCTAAAATAGGAACCGCTGTAAAACGGTGATATTCCATCCGTTCCAACGTTTGCCGTAAAGTAGCATCCGCCGTTACACAAGCAACTTCCTGTTTGGGAAGCAAGAAAAAAGCGATATTCATGAGAAACGAATCCCCCTCAAAATCAAATATAAATCCATTGATTATTCACTGAATGTCCTGCTTGTCGGGAAGCCTCAGCGTCTGCGGGGTTGTATCGGAATCTAGCCAGTTGGCAATGATGAGTCTGGCATATTCAAGTTCCTGTTCATTAGCCCGGTCATAATACAGGCCCTTCTTCTTGAACCCTTCCCCCGTAATCGTAAAACTTGAAATTTGCGGATTCCCCTGTGAAATAGCCTGCTTGCCAAGCCCAGTGATAAAAGTAGGTTCCATGTCGGTTTTGAAATTGGCTCCCATAATATCGAGCAACTCCGGAATCTTGGTAATTCCGTTGATATTCAGCAGCTTATCCGCCATAGCGTTCAAGAAAATTTGCTGCCGTTTGGTACGGTTGAAGTCGCTATCTTCCCGATACCTAACATAATACATGGCTTCCTCACCATTATAAAGCGGCTTGCCCGCCTCAATACGGAACTTGATATGCAGCGGATTCTTATTCTCAATGGGCTTGTCGATTGGAAGCACAACTCCACCCACTGCATTCACCGCATCCTGAATACCCTGGAAATTAATCGTAGCATAATAATCGGCCTTATGCTCCATCAACTTCTCTACTGTAGCCATGGACATATCTTCGCCTCCGAACGCATAAGCATGCCCCAACTTATCAAAATCATCCTCGCCATCGCGATTAGGATCATGTCCGGCAATCTGTACGTACGTATCCCTTGGAATGGAAACCAGAAGCACACGCGATTCCGCGGGCCGTACTACCGCATACATAACCGTATCCGAGCGACCACGCGCCTTTTCATTGGGCCTTTGATCCGTACCCAATAACAGCACCGAAAAAGGTTCCTTACGGTAAGCTACTGTCTCTTGCTGCTGCTGTTCCCCGGATTGTCGGGGCTGATAGGATTTCTCCAGCTTGCTTTCCAACGTCGGTGATACAAACCAGTCAAAAGCCACCAGTGTCAGCTGTTTGCGGAACAGGTAGCCTCCCAATGCAATCAAAAATAAAACAATACATGAAATATATAGAGCGGTAAACCTCTTTTTCTTTTTGGTCTTTCCACTGGTCCTTCTCCTATGTCTTCTCTCCATAACCGGTACCTTCCTTCTTTCCGTCACAAATCCCATCTCTTCATTAAACCGAATTGATCCCTCATGAAGCGAAAACTTCCCCTCAAAGCATAAAAGGTCTGCTACCTTGTTGTCAAAAGTGTCATGGCGTGGTCAGCTCCTTGAATTCATACTAAAAGAGGCTTCGACCTCACGGTCAAAGCCCCAATTCATATTTATATTCGTATCCTATGTAGCTTTCAGAGTCATTTTTTTGCCTTAATGTGGAGCCAGTTTCACCAAATTTTGCAGTCGTACCGGAAAAGAAGTCGACAGGGCAAAACCATAATCGAACAACCTCCGGGTCTGCTCAAAACGCTCTTCCTTGCTCGGAGCACCCAGCACCACAGCAACTAGCCTTCTTCCATGCTGCTCAGCTGTACCCGTGAAGCAGTATCCAGCATCGCTTGTGTAGCCTGCTTTCAGTCCGTCCGTTCCTGCGTAAGAGTAAGGTCCAGCCAAGGAAGGCAGCATCCAGTTCGTATTACTAATGTAGATGCCTTTATCCTTCAACTCCATCTGCGTACGGCTGGACGTTCTCAAAATCTCCGGGTGTGACGTAATTAAATAGGAGGCCAACTTCGCCGTGTCGCTTGCTGTCATTTTCGTTTCTCCCCGAATATCCTCAGGGTGATTGGGCCCCAATTCATTCTGACCTGCCCCAGAGGCATTGCTGAAGCGACTATCGGATGACAACCCTATTTGGGCAGCTTTTCCATTCATACGCTTCACAAAAGCTGATTCATTCCCTGCTGAACGCTCCGCTAACGCGACAGCGGCATCATTCGCTGAATACACAACCATACTCTGGAACAATTCGGATACGGTCATCCTTTCACCATACCGAAGAGACAGATTTACACCACCCACCGTACTCGCGTAACGGCTAATTCGCACTTCATCATTCCAACCTAACCGTCCGGCCCGAATATCCTCCAGCACCAATAGCTCGGTCATGAGCTTGGACATATTTGCGGAAGGCATAGGCGTATCACCGTTCACATCCATCAGCAATTCCCCAGTATGCATGTCCATCAGCACCGCTGCCTCTGCATCCACATTCGGCTTTCCGATCAACAGGCGGGGTCCAAGTGTAATAAAAATCAATATAATAAGTAACGGGACGACAATAGCCCAACGTATCCAGTGTTTTTTCATCATCGTAATAACCTCCATACTCTATTAGACGATGAAAAATCCATTTTGTCTGCAATTTTTCGAAAAAAAGATACAATTTTTTTACCTTTTTTATTCCACGCCAAAATATCCGTCAATCCTGCTTTCAGGATGACGGATATTTTGCTTCCTAGTTATATGTTTTAGGCAAAGTGACAGGCTACAAAATGCTGATCGCCCGCATCGCGATATACTGGAGTCTCTGTTTTACAACGCGCTTCTGCCATAGGACAACGTGTATGAAACTTGCATCCTGAAGGCGGATTGGCCGGAGATGGGATGTCTCCTTTTAACACAATCCGTTGTCTCTTGATCGTGGGATCGGGAATCGGTACTGCCGATAGCAGTGCCTTCGTGTACGGATGAAGCGGATTACTGAACAGTTCCTCCTTGGAGGAAAGCTCTACCATTGAACCCAGATACATCACACCAATCCGGCTACACAGATGCTCGACTACACTTAGATCATGCGAAATGAACAGATAGGTCAATTGGCGTTCCTGCTGCAAATCACTTAACAAGTTAATAATCTGGGCCTGAATAGACACATCTAGAGCAGATACCGGCTCATCAGCCACAATAAAATCAGGATTCAAAATCAACGCCCTTGCAATCCCGATCCGCTGACGCTGGCCGCCAGAGAACTCATGCGGATACCGATCATAATGATACGAGGACAGCCCGCATATATTCAGCGTTTCATTGACCTTCTTCCGCAGCTCACTACGATCAATCAACCCGTGATCCAGCAACGCCTCTCCAATGGCTTCACCGACCTTAATTCTCGGATTCAATGAGCTAAAAGGGTCCTGAAAGACGATTTGCAGCTTCGGACGAAGTGCACGAATCTGCTCCTTGTTTAACGAGTGCAGGTCTTCGCCTTTATATCGTACCGATCCTTCTGTCTTATCCATCAATCTGAGAATTGTTCGTCCAATCGTACTTTTGCCGCAACCCGATTCTCCTACCAGACCGAAGGATTCACCCTTATGAATGTTAAAGGATACATCATCGACTGCTTTCACATGTCCGACAGTACGCTGAAAAATCCCGCCTGTGATCGGGAAATACTTTTTCAGCCCTTCCACTTGAATCAAAGGCTCGCTCATATCCGTTGCCCTCCTTCTTTCTCATATAGCCAGCAGGCAACCTTATGACCATTCTCCTTTTCATTCAAAGGAGGAGCCTGATCCTTGCAAATTTGCATACAGTGGGAGCACCTATCATGGAAATGACAATTTTCTTCCAACTCAATCGGGTTTGGAACCTGTCCTGGGATGGAATACAGTCGATCCATTTTCTGATTAATGACAGGCTTTGCCTTTAATAAGCCTTGAGTATATGGATGCTGCGGATTTTTAAACAGCTCAATGACAGGCGCCTCTTCAATAACGTTTCCAGCATACATAACGACCACATAGTCAGCCATTTCTGCCACGACGCCCAAGTCGTGCGTGATGAGCATAATGGACGTTTTAAGCTTATCTTTCAAATCCCGCATTAAATCCAAAATCTGTGCCTGAATCGTAACATCCAGTGCCGTTGTTGGTTCATCCGCAATCAATAACTTCGGATTACAGCTTAATGCGATGGCAATCATGATCCGCTGGCGCATACCGCCACTCAATTCATGAGGATAGGAATGAAATATTTCTTCCGACCGCGAAATCCCCACCAAATTAATCAGTTCAATTGCCCGAGCATGTGCTTCTTTTTTACTCATTAATGTATGCATCAGCAATGGCTCCGTGATCTGTTCCCCAATCGTAAGCACGGGATTCAGAGAAGACATGGGCTCCTGAAAAATAATCGAGATGTCATTGCCGCGAATTTGCTGCATTTGACCTTTATTGAGTTTTAGGAGGTCCTTGCCCTCGAACCAGATTTGTCCGTCTGAGGTGTGGGGAGAATCAATCAACCGCATCATCGTCATCGCGGTTACACTCTTACCGCAGCCTGATTCCCCTACCACACAGAGCGTTTCACCCTCACGAATTTTAAAACTGACGTCATTGACCGCTTTGACAGTTCCGTTAGAGGTATGAAAGTGGGTTTTCAGGTTACGAAATTCAATCAAAGCATTTTCCATAAACGTTCGTCTCCTACTTCTTCATTTTAGGGTCCAGCGCATCACGCAAACCGTCGCCAATCAGATTAATCGCTACAACTGTAATTAGAATACACATACCCGGTGGGACCCATATCCAAGGCCGTTTGCGGAAGTCAATTAGGTTATTCGCAGCCGATATCATGTTCCCCCACGAAGGTGTAGGCGGCACAACGCCGATTCCCAAGTAACTGAGCGCAGATTCTGTAATAATCGCACCCGCTACTCCAAGCGTAGCCGTAACTATAATTGTAGGAATGGTGTTCGGCAGCAAGTGTCGGAATATTTTACGGCGGTCTCTCAAGCCCAGCGCTTCCGTCGCTTGCATAAACTCCTGTTCACGCAGCGTAAGAATCTGTCCCCTGACCAGACGGGACAAGCTAGTCCAGCTCAGGACCCCGATAATGAGCATCAGAAAATAAATGCGATTCGACGGATCGACCTTCAAATCCGACAGAACAGCACCTAAAATAATAAGCAGTGGTAATGTAGGGAGTGCCATGAAAATATCGGCAATCCGCATAATAACCGTGTCCACGCCTTTACGATAAAACCCTGCCAGCGCACCCAACGTCGCGCCGATCATGACCGAAATAAACGTGGCGACCAGCCCCACCGTCAAGGAAATACGGCCAGCCAGCATCGTACGCAGCAAAATATCCCTACCAAACTTATCCGTACCGAGCCAGTACTTAGCATTAGGCGATAAATTTTTGTCAGCTAGCTTGTAATCATCTAAATGATAAGGTGAAATCATCGGTCCAAATATACATATGATAACCATCAGAATTAATATAACGAGACCAGCCAAAGCCAGACGGTTTTGGTTAAAACGGCGAACGGCGATTCTCCATGGAGACGCTTCAGGACGGATCGCCGCCTTTTGATTCGTTTCAATCGTGACTGTTTCTGCGGACAATAGTATCCCTCCTACTTCAAGCGAATTCTTGGATCTGCCATGCCATACAATACATCAGAGAGCAAATTACCGATAAGCGTAAGTAACGCTAAGAAAATCGTGAAGCCCAACATAAACGGATAATCCCGCATACTGATCGACTCCAGATAGACCTGACCCACACCTGGCCACACAAATACCTTCTCCAGAATCATCGCCCCGCCAAATAAGGCTGGAAGCTCGAAGCCGAGTAGTGTGATGGCTGGAATCAGTGCGTTGCGCAGTGCGTGCTTGAAAATAACCGTACGTTCCTTCAAGCCTTTGGCGCGTGCGGTACGAATATAATCCTGACGAATGACCTCCAACATGCCTGTACGGAAATACCGGGTCAGACTTCCTGTGCTCAGCATCGTAAGTACGAGTGTCGGCAGGAACATATGCTTGAGAACATCCACCATATAAGCCCACGAGCCTGGCTCCATCCCTGCCGTGGTCATGCCTCCAACTGGGAGAATTCCCCACTCCAGGGCAAATATTTTGATGACCAATAGACCAATAAAAAATGAAGGCAGCGACATACATAAGAAAATGAATAATGTGACAAACTTATCGAATAAAGAATATTGAAACTTGGCTGAAAATACCCCCGCAATAACTGCAATCAGCCAACTGAAAATAAGACTAAAAAAAGCGATAATAAATGAGTTCCATACATAATTGCCAATGACCTTTGTTACCGGCTGCTTATGCTGTAATGAATCCCCCATATTCCCCTTTAACATATTACCGGCCCATATAAAATAGCGTTGGTACTCCGGTTTATCCAGCCCGTAGATATGTCGTAGCTGCTGCGCCTTTTCGGCCGTCATATTCGGGTTCTGCTTGGCTGTAATATAATCACCCGGCACCATGGCTGAAATCGCAAATACGATAATGGATATGCCAATAAG
Organism: Paenibacillus sp. FSL L8-0158; assembly: GCF_038592965.1. Classification (GTDB taxonomy): domain Bacteria; phylum Bacillota; class Bacilli; order Paenibacillales; family Paenibacillaceae; genus Paenibacillus; species Paenibacillus polymyxa_D. The sequence continues at coordinate 5,812,476 of NZ_CP151949.1, forward strand.
TGTGGGGATGAGTTGCAGCAGTCTTCGAATAATATACTGCTTCATATTCATTCCTCCAGACGAATAAAGTGATATGCCCAGCTCGTGAGAGCTGAGCATACGTTTGGCAACCCTTATTGAGCGATCTGAGCGTTATGCAGAGTGAACTCAAAATCTTTGTATGGCGTAATTTCTAGGCCGGATACACGTCCATTCACTGGCCACATATCTCTACGTTGGTACATAAAGATAGTTGGCAGATCTTTGTTCAGCTCTTGATAGAGCTGTTTGTAAATCTGTTTACGTTTCTCTTGATCCAGTTCATGCTTACCAGCAAGCGTTAATTCATCGACCTTCTTATTGGAGTAGCCGATATCATTTTGTGCACCATTCGTAATAAAAGTCGTTGTATCCGGGTCTGGAGTTAAGCCCCAAGCCGCGAAGAACATATCAAACTTGCCTGTATCCTTTTTATCCATAATAGCGTTAAAATCTAGAGTTTCGGAAGTCAGTTTGATGCCTAGCTCCTTATAGTTATTGGACATGATTGGCAGCAAGGCCTCTACTACTGGATTATCAGCAGTCGCAGAGAAATTAATGGTCAGCTTTTCGCCATCCTTTTCGCGAATCCCGTCAGCACCAACCTTCCAGCCTGCCTCATCCAGCAAAGCCTTCGCCTTCGCTATATCAAATTCATATTTGTTGATGCCTTCATCCGTATAAGACCAGGATTCTGTAGATTGTGGAATGTTAATGACATTCGCATATGGGCCATACACGCCCTGCACAATCTCTTTACGGTTTAAGCCAATAGTTAAAGCCTGACGTACTTTAGGATCCTGGAATTTCTTTTCCTTGTGATTAAACGCAATATATCCATAGCCATTGGTCGGCATAATATTCACGTCCAAGAAGCCTAGAGCCTTTAATTCCTCTACATTGTCTTCCGTAACTGTGATGTTGTCCATGTCCGTTTCGCCTGTTTGCAGCATAGACAGGTTTGTTTCTTCTGTTGTCGTTTTGAAAATAACTGACTTCACCTTTGGTGCGCCTTTGAAGTAGTTTGGATTCGCATCAAGAACGACTTGTTGACCCGGGGAGAAGCTCTTCAGTACATACTGACCAGAACCGATTGGCTTATTATTAAGTGCCTTGATGCTGTCCAGGTTCCCCTTTTTGAACCCTTTTCCATAATAAGCTTCTGGCATGAAGTATTGCTCACCCAGAAAATCCTTTGTATACGCTGTTGCTTCTGTAACGGTTACCTCTACTGTGTTATCATCAATGACTTTGATGCCAGAGATATCATTCGCCTTGCCATCGTGATATTCTTTACCGCCTTTAATCTTAAAAGATAAAACATCCGTTTCTCCATCATAGTTCGGATCATGTAGTACCTTGAGGACGAAAGCATAATCCTTCACTGTTACTGGAGTGCCGTCACTATACTTCACGCCTGGTTTCAGATGGAATGTGTATTTTAGACCATCCGGCGATACATCAACCTTTTCAGCCAAACTATTTTCATATGTACCATCTGCCTTCACCTGTAAGAAGGAATCAAATACCGTTCTGACCACATATAAATCATAAGTCGTTTGCCAGAAGAGCGGGTTAAATACCCCTTTAGGTGATGTCATACCTACTACGATGTTATCTTTCCGATTAGTCGCTCCCGGAGGATTTTGCGACAGATCAGTCGCTTTAATAACGCCCTCTGTAACGGGTGCACTGCCTTCATTTCCCTCTGTCTTATTGTCCGCATTGCCTTGCTGTGGCTGTGCCTCATTAGCACCTCCGCTACATCCTGCAAACAGAACACCAACGATCGTAAGCATCATAAGCAAAGAAGCCCATTTCTTCGTCTGCATCATCCTGTTAATCCCCCTTAGTCGGTTCTTTATTTAACAGCCTGTCTCATTCCTGCGGTAATTCGTTAAAGCTTGAGGTTTGAAAATGAAGTTTGCACATCCTCCTTACTGTCCTAATAGCGTAAACACGTGTTTTAGACCTCTGGTCAATTTTGCGTACTAACAACCATTACATTTTTATTAAGGTTTATCTTAAGTGTAAAATAATATCACGTCAATATCTTTTTTTATGTAATATAAAAATGCAAAACATCTATTTATGTAAAGTTTATGAATTTTACTTGTGGAAAATGACAAAAACCAGGATTTCATGTAATATAAAATAACATTTCAGAATGCCGAAATATTTACTCTGGCGAGTTGGGGAGCTTGCAATTTCACAAGCCATTAAAAGGTATACTATCGTTTATGGGTAAACATGGATTGTATTATTAGTAAGTTACAATAGATGGGACTTGTTGTCAATATAAAAAGTCACAAAAAAAGACGCTCCCGGGATCGGGAACGTCTCTTCTTTCCACCACTACTATTCAGTAGTGTAAGGAAGCAATGCGATTTGACGGGAACGTTTAACAGCGATTGTCAACATACGTTGATATTTCGCACTTGTTCCAGTCACACGACGAGGAAGAATTTTTCCACGTTCGCTGATGAATTTTTTAAGCAGGTCTGTATCTTTATAGTCAATGTGAGTAATTTTGTTCACAGTGAAGAAACATACTTTACGACGTTTGTTGCGACCACCACGACGAGCTGGTCTTTTGTTATCGTCTCCGCCTTCTCTTTGTCTGAAGCCCATTCTTTGTCAGTCCTTTCCCAATTAAAATGGTAAATCATCATCCGAAATATCGATCGGTTTTCCGTCATCGGAAAAAGGATCCTGATTGTTTCGCGAGTTATTATTCCCGCGTCCACTATTGCTGTTACCGCCTCCGAAAGGAGACTCCTCACGCGCAGCTCCACCGCTATTGCCGCCATCGCGGTTAGATTCCAAGAAACGCACATTATCAGCTACAATTTCAGTCACGTATACACGTTTTCCTTCATTGTTCTCATAATTACGCACCTGAACACGGCCTTCAACAGCCGTTAAACGACCTTTGCGAAGATAGTTAGCGCATGTTTCAGCAAGCTGACGCCAGGTTACGATCGGCAAGAAATCCGCTTCCCGTTCGCCGCCTTGACTCGTAAACGGACGGTCTACAGCCAGGGTGAACTGGGTTACTGCTACACCAGACGGTGTATAGCGCAGCTCTGGATCTTTGGTCAAACGACCGATCAGAATGACACGGTTCAACAATCCAATCCCCTCCTTTGAGCGTTGTTCATTACATAATCACGTACAATAATTAAGCTACGTCGTTCGTAATGAGATAACGAATTACTTCGTCAGAAATTTTCATGATACGCTCAAGTTCAGTAACAACAGCAGGTTCTGCTGTGAAGTTTACCAGAACGAAAGAACCATCACGGAATTTCTTGATCTCATACGCAAGACGGCGTTTAGTTACATCGTGACTCGTAATTTCGCCACCGCCGTTAGAGATGATACCTTGGAATTTATCGACTGTCGCTTGAACAGCTTCTTGTTCAATGTCAGGACGAATAATATACATCGCTTCATATTTGCGCATTCTTTACACCTCCTTATGGACATAAGGCCCTCAATCTCAGTTGAGAGCAAGGAACGAGCCTAAGCTCGCACTAAAACAGTTTACCAAATCCAACAACTGAATGCAACCTACAAATTCGATACATACGTCTAAAACAGCTAAATACACTGCATATCATTAGCTTTAAACAATTTTATATAACATCAAAAACTTCGCATATATATAAGGAAATAATTTGATTCACTCACTATCTGTATCCCCGGTCTCGCATGTTTCTGTTCAAGACAGCGCACAATAACCGTTGCAGTCCAAATTCATTTATCTAAGGAGGCAGTACCGTATGGGTGAAAAGACTGAGTTCGAACCAGGGGATAACGTCCCAAACGACGGCGTATATATGGAGGTCGGAGAAAAAAGCTTCCATACTGAAATTCAAAACCCGCAACAAGTAACGCTGGAAAGAGGCGACTCTTTTCCGGAGACCACCAACCATAATCGCAAATGGAAGAAAAAAACGAAAGCTCGTGTCCACTAATGTATATTTCTTAGGAGTTCTGTCCATATTATGATTAGGCGATACAACAGAGAGGTGTGGTTCCGTTGGACGACGTAGCCGGACAAACTGTTAGGAGATCCATTCCGGGCATTAGAAGCGTTAGGTTTGTGTAAAAGGACACTGTCTTTTCAACACGGTATTGCTGGTCAGTACACCGAGTTTCATGATGTGATTGGACAGATCGTATCCTGTTAAAAATGTATCGCCTACGATGGAGGACCTTTGTGGTCCTCCTTTGTTGCATTATCGGACTTTTTGCATATCCTGGTAAAATGCAGATTAATTCAGCTCCTTCTGCTAGAATATATCCAAGTACAAAGACCTACTATCTACGGAGGTTTAAAGATGAGCTATTCTCGAATATTAAAGTGGATATCAGGTATATTCGAATTGGTGCTTGCTGTACCGATTGTGGGGGGAGCTATTGTCATGGGGACCGGCTACTCGGCTCTGGGATTTATGCTTATCCTGCATGCAGTAACACTTATCCTGTCGTTACGCAATCAGGAGGCGATCTACGGCTCCGTATGGGGAGTACTCACTTCTTTGCTGGCCTGGATACCCTTTGTAGGCTGGGCTCTCCATTTGATTGCAGCGATCCTTCTGATGATCTCTGGCTCAAAAAAAACAAAACGCTATCATTACCCACCTAACCAGCTATAACAAAAGAGTGCTCCTAACGGCAATGTTTCTTTGCTGTCAGGAGCATTTTTTTTGCTATATGCCCTATTATCCCCCAATAGATTCTTAATCATTTCTTCCATCTTACCTTCATGATTTATCTTAGTACTTTTCATTTTGTCACAGTCTGACGACCTTTTATTTCCACAAACAAAAAATCCCCTACGTCACAGACGTAAGAGATTGGTTTATTTTATAAGTTAGTGGCGGAAAGAGTGGGAGTCGAACCCACGCACGCCTTGCGACGCCTAACTGATTTCGAGTCAGCCCCCTTAGACCTCTTGGGTACCTTTCCGCAGCAAGGATAATTATATCATCATTGCAACTGTGACGCAAGCTGATTCTGGTTCATCGCCATTCATCTTTCTTGGCTCAATTTTCCTCCGTGCTTTGCTCGTTGGCGTTGGCCTTTGATCGCAGCACTTTCTTCATATTTTTTTCGAACTTGGCACGCGGAATCAGCACACTATGCTGGCAACCGACACATTTGATTCGAATATCCATCCCCATGCGGATAATTTCCATTTCATTCGTTCCACACGGATGGGGCTTCTTCATCTGTACAATGTCCCCTAGTTCAAATGACTTACGCTCCACCCTTCTCTCCCCCTTTTCTTCCTTGTTCATCTTCTTTTTCTAGAGTTATCGCCGTCTCCAATGCCGCCTGACGATGTTCCTCATCCTCCAGAGCCTTCTTGATGTTATTCTGAATATCACGCTCTACCACGGCCCCTGTATTCGGCATACATTCTGCCACAACACGCACAATATACTCTGAGGTGGTCATGGACTGAACCCCTAACACATCCGGTATATTAAGTATCTGTACATTGGACTCTTCAATGCCTTGGATTGCCTGTTTTACCAAACCAACTGCTTCCTCCAGGCTACGCTCGGCCTTCATTGGCACATCCACTACCGCCAACGCGTTGGACATGGAGAAGTTCGTTACCGTTGTAATTGAACCGTTTGGTAAAATGTACACCTCACCTTTCCAGCTCACCAGTCTGGTTGTACGCAGCCCGATCATTTCCACTGTACCCTTGAAAGTGCCTGTCTGAATGACGTCTCCTACGGCAAATTGATCTTCAAAAATAATAAAAAATCCGGTAATTACATCCTTAACCAAACTCTGTGCCCCAAAACCAACGGCCAATCCAAGCACACCAGCTCCAGCAATCAGAGGGCCGAGATTAATGCCCATTTGCGATAGCACCAGCATGATCAAAATGAAATTAAATACAATATTGGTTACATTTTTCAATAGTTCCCCAACAGTCGTTAAGCGCCTTGTATTCAATCGAAACCTGCCGTTGTCTCCTTTTTGTTGCATCGACTTATCTATAATTTTATTAATAACTCGAATAAAGATACGTGTGATGATAAAAATAATTGCGATTTTCAAAATTACAAACAAAAAGGTCGACCACATCGCACTATCGGTAAGCCAATTCCATACAGCATCCTTCCAGTGAATCGCACCTTTCACTACGTCATCCGTGCCTAAATTATCGGTCAACCAATGTATAAAGGTCATGCTGTACTCCTCCTTAAACAAGGGAACTACTCTTCCTGCTTCCCGAATTCTATTTCCTACTATCAGGATTTTGCAAAATCCTCACTATACCGACTTCAAACATATGGCTATGAATAATCTACTTCCTGTGAGTATAAAAGCATAAGTTTATCCATATACTAGCTACTATCTTGAGCATAAATGTTACACGCAGGCTAATTGTTATTCTCAAGGTACAGCGAGCGCAACCTCCACACTCCATTACAGAGCGAAAGGAAGATTCCATGACTCATCCATCTGACTTCATTCCGGGGCAAGAACCCCTAAGTTTAAAAATATCACACACAGATCCCGGGATCCAATCAGCCATCATCCATCGTCTACTGTTCCATCTGCATCAGGCACCGAGTCTGCAAAATATCGTCATTATTTGCATCGGCACCGACCGTTCTACTGGAGATTGCCTGGGTCCGCTCGTAGGTACGCATTTATCACGCTACAAAAGCCCTCTGTTTAACCTGTACGGTACATTAGAAGAGCCTGTACATGCCATGAACCTGCAAACGACGCTAAATGGCATACAAGCCCGATATGAACAGCCTTATATCATTGGCATAGATGCATGTCTTGGACAAACCTCCAGTGTTGGATGCATTCAGGTTTCAGAGGGACCTCTCAAGCCTGGAGCAGGTGTAAATAAAGAATTACCGCCGGTCGGCGATATCCATTTGACTGGTATCGTTAACGTCGGCGGCTTCATGGAATACTTCGTGCTGCAAAATACGAGACTAAATTTGGTAATGAAATTATCAGATATCATTGCTGGCAGCCTTTACTCCGCGATTAAGGAGTGGCATTACCGTTCTGTCCTGCTTGCTGCGCAAGAGTAACGGCTTCTTTTTCTTCAGGTGATAAGGAATAGGTGGATTGTCCCGCTTCTAGAGGCTTGGCATACACATATGAACCATCTCGGTTATAAATGCCGGTTAATACCATACCATCCTGATTGTCGTCTACAATAGCCAGAGAGAAGCTTAAATCGCTTCCTCTCTCACCAAAGGCATTATAGCGTTTGATACCTATATGTCCCTTCAAGCCTGTCAGTTTACTACGTAGTGATTTCATACTTGCACGATGGGTTTCCTGCTCATCCTCAATCGTATCCATCTGTACCTTCAAATCAATCAGCAGCGTTTCCAAATTCTCGACACCGCTACCTGACATCATGGTTTCATACTTTCGCCGCATCTTCTTCAGCTTTGCACCCTGTACGACAATGACAATCAACAGGATGAGCAAAATAAGCACGATCCCTGCAACGATTCCGGCAAGCTGTTCCATGATTAGTCCATTCAATTCAGCCATATGCTCGCTTCTACTCCTCTACCTCAAAAATCATGTTACTGCATACTTATATTTTATACGTTTGAGAACAGCGAAACAAATAACACAAGGCTATTAGTTTATCCACCAAAACCATTCTAATTCCTGCAATTCCAGACAAAGCAAAGACATATCTCACTTTCCATTTTGCTCAAGGAGACATGTCCATATTTCAACAAACTACTGTAATAGCTCCAGTAATCTTTCCAAATCCTGCTGGCTGTAATAATTCAATTCAATTTTGCCTTTATCCTTATTGTGCTTGATCTTCACAGTTGTTTTAAAGCGTTCACGCAGGGACTCTTCCATATGGTCAATATAGGGGTCCTTTTTTCGCACCTTTGTTTTTGCTTTCGCCTCACCAGGCTTATGATCCAACTGCTGTACAGCTTCCTCCAGCTCGCGAACACTCCACTGCTGTTCAATACATTGCTGTGCTAACTGTTTCACCATGTCTGGATCTTTGAGGCCAACAATAGCTCTAGCATGTCCCATAGACAATGTTCCACGTGAAACATGATCTTTAACTTCTTCAGGTAATGCGAGCAAGCGAAGGAAATTGGCAATATGAGAGCGTGATTTCCCCACTTTCATGGACAACTCTTCCTGAGTTAAAGAAAACTGATCCATTAATCCCTGATAAGCTACTGCTACTTCCATAGCATTCAAATTCTCACGCTGCAAATTCTCAATCAGAGCAATCTCCATCACCTGCTGATCCGTAAAATTACGAACAACTACAGGTATGGTCGGATTCCCACAAAATTGAGATGCCCGAAACCGTCTTTCCCCGGCTATGATTTCATATCCTCGCAATACACTACGTGCAATAATAGGTTGGATAACACCGTGCTGACGAATGGACTCGGCTAATTCCTTAATGGACTCCTCATCAAACGTTTTGCGAGGCTGGTACGGGTTCGCACGCAACTGGCTCAGCGGAATGTCAACAACCTTATCCTCTTCATTGACCGTAAGGGAGGGAATGAGTGCATCAAGTCCTTTTCCCAACCGTTTACTCATAAGATACCACTTCCTTTGCCAACTCAATATATACCTCTGCCCCACGGGAACGGGGATCATACGTAATAATGGACTGGCCGTGTGAAGGTGCTTCGCTGAGTCTCACATTGCGTGGAATAATCGTCTGATAAACCTTGCTTTGAAAATATTTTTTCACTTCTTCAATCACCTGAATACCCAAGTTCGTGCGAGCATCAAACATGGTTAACAACACACCTTCGATTTGCAATGAGGTGTTCAGATGTTTTTGCACTAATCGCACGGTATTCAGCAACTGACTTAATCCTTCCAATGCGTAATATTCACACTGGATTGGAATAATGACTGAATCGGAAGCCGTCAATGAATTGAGCGTCAAAATACCCAGCGATGGTGGACAATCAATTAGTATATAATCATAATTATGCTTAACAAGTTGAAGTGATCTTTTTAATCTCAACTCACGAGAAATGGTCGGCACCAGTTCAATTTCCGCGCCTGCTAACTGAATGGTTGCCGGAATAATATCTAATCCCTCAACCTGTGTACTGACAATAGCTTCGCTAGGATCAACCTCGTTAATGAGTACATCATAAATACAATTTGCCACATCCGCCTTATTGATACCCACACCGCTGGTTGTATTACCTTGCGGGTCGATATCCACGAGCAATACCCTTTTGCCGAGGGAAGCAAGTCCGGCGCCCAAATTAACGGAAGTAGTTGTTTTGCCTACTCCGCCCTTTTGATTGGCTACGGCTATTATTTTTGACACTTCATTCACCTCATAATTTAATCGGAATCCTGCTACACTCCATAACTGCAAAACGCTCTATGAAGACGTTACTTAGTCCTTAACTTACGGATAACGGCAATTTCAGAATAGAATTGAGTATGCTGCGGTTTATTCGGCGTTAGACAGAAAAAGCGGCAATTGCTGCCGCCTGTACGCTTCATCCCTTACTTACGTTTGGGAATTTGAATGACAATCTCATAGTGATCCTCATGATCGGATTCCTTGGTTTTGATATCCAGGCCTGAGCCAGACACCATATCAATGGATTGACGAATCGTATTCAGCGCAAGCCGGACATCCTTGGTAAAGGAAATCCGCTTCGATTTCTTATTTGTGGATACTTGTTTATAAAAGGCAACTCGTGCCTCTGTCTGCTTCACATTGAGTTCCTTGGCAATGACTTCATCTAAAACCTTGTACTGTAGTTCTTCAGTCTCCAATGACAATAATGCACGAGCATGACGCTCGGACACCTTCCGTTCCATTAGAGCCTCTTTCACTCTCTCCGGCAGATGAAGCAGCCGTATCTTGTTAGCAATAGTGGATTGGCTTTTACCAAGTCGTTGAGCAAGGCTTTCCTGGGTGAGCTGATGTAGATCAATCAGCTTCTGGTAAGCTACAGCCTCTTCAATCGCAGTTAACCCTTCCCGTTGAAGATTCTCAATCAACGCGATGGATGCAGCTTGTGAATCATTAAACTCACGTACAATGGCTGGAATAGATTCCATACCCAGCTTGGTGACAGCTCTCCAACGACGTTCCCCTGCTATAATCTCATATTGCCCATTACGGAAACGAACGACAATCGGTTGAATTACACCATGCGTCTTAATGGTCTGGCATAGCTCATCAATCTTCTCGTCGTCAAATATGGTACGGGGCTGATAAGGACTGCTGACAATATCCCGAACTGGAATTTGTTTTATTTCGTCCCCAGTAGACCGCTCCGTCAAACCAAATAGCTTGGAAAATTGTTCTTTCATTCCGTATAATACCACCTAATTTCATAATAGCACCATACTAACAGCGCTTCGTGAAAAACAGTTCCTTACGCGGATCGTAGACCCTTCTATATGAAACAGCGCCGTAAGCGGGTACACTCCACGTACTCACCTGACATTTGTTGTCCCACTCCCCTATATGTATATCTGAATTCATGGGTACAGGAGCAGTCAACTTACATTAAAACGATTATCTCTATTCTATCACTTTTCCAGCCATAATCCTATCGTCTCTACCAGCTTTTCGGAAGGATCAGAGAATAAATTATGCATCCTCTATGATAACTATCTATCTATCCATCCATCCATCTTCCTCCCCAAATGTAAACAAGAACGCATGTTAGCAAAGAGGCTTTTATGTAAAGAGTCTATTAGCCATAAAAAAAGTGAATGTTTCACGTGAAACATTCACTTTCTTTCAAACATTTACACTAACGGCGCCTTCAAAGGAGTACCCGGCTTACGTGGATATTTCCGTGGTGTCGCCGCTCTTTTCTCAATAATAATCATATGTCTGGCTGCATCTTCAACAGGTAACTGGAAGGCCTGAACATGTTTGATTTTTCCCTTTAGCTCTTTCAAACTGTAAGAAGCTTCCTTGATTTCCTCGGTAGGATCATTGCCCTTCATCGCGGCAAAGTGTCCTCCTTCACGGACAAACGGCAAACAAAATTCATTCAATACGGCGAGGCGAGCAACCGCTCTGGCTGTCACTAGATCATAGCTATCTCGGTATCCTGGTTTACGTCCCAATTCCTCTGCTCTGCTGTGAACCAGTTCAACATTTTCCAAACCCAACTGCTCTACTACATGGGCCAAGAACTGTATACGTTTGTTCAACGAATCTACAATAGTCAACTGAATCTGCGGAAAGCATATTTTCAAAGGAATACCTGGAAAACCTGCCCCTGACCCAATATCAGCCAGGCTTCCCACATCTTTTAACGGAACATAAAAAGCCAGGGAAAGAGAATCATAAAAATGCTTGGTGTACACTGCATCGCGCTCAGTAATACCCGTTAGGTTCATTTTTTCATTCCACTCAACCAGCACACGGTAATATGCTTCAAACTGCTCTAACTGACTGTCATTAATCACAATACTATGCTCTGCCAGCCGCTGTTTAAATTGCTGTTGTATCGCGTCCATTATGATCCCCTTGCTGCCGTTACGCGGTTATAATGCTCCAGATAAACCAGCAAAATGGAAATATCCGCAGGGGTTACACCCGAAATACGGGATGCCTGACCAATCGACATCGGACGGATCTTTTCAAGTTTCTGCTTGGCTTCAATGGCAAGTCCTTGAACTTCATTGTATGCAATATCCTCTGGGAGCTTCTTCTTCTCCATCTTTTGCAGACGCTCCACATGCATCAATTGCTTTTCAATGTAGCCCGCATACTTAATTTGGATTTCCACCTGCTCCTGTTCTTCCTCAGTAAGAGCTATAGGTGAAGGTGAGATTTGTGCTACTTGCGCATAACTGATCTCTGGTCGACGCAGCACCGTTAACAAATTACTACCATCCTGTATCGGTGCAGATCCGCCTTGCTCCAGCATCTCATTTATGTCAACCGGACGAACCTTCGCCAAGCGCAAACGTTCAATCTCTTGCTCTACCTTTTGCTTTTTATCCAAAAAGCGCTCGTATCGTTCATCCGTAATTAGGCCAATATCATGCCCGATCGGAGTCAATCGCAGATCAGCGTTATCATGACGCAACAACAGACGGTATTCTGCACGTGACGTCAGCAAGCGATATGGCTCATTCGTCCCCTTCGTCACCAGATCGTCAATCAGGACCCCGATGTAGCCTTGCGAACGGTCCAATACGACAGGCTCTTTACCCTGCACCTTGCGAGCTGCGTTAATCCCTGCCATAATCCCTTGACCCGCAGCTTCTTCGTAACCGGAAGTACCGTTAATCTGACCTGCTGTGAACAAGCCCGGGACTTTCTTCGTTTCCAAAGTAGGCCATAACTGCGTAGGTACCATTGCATCATATTCAATAGCATAGCCGTTACGCATCATCTCTACCTTTTCCATCCCCGGAATCGAACGCAGCACAGCTAATTGTACATCCTCTGGCAAGCTGGTCGACAAGCCCTGAACATAGTATTCAGATGTGTTTTTACCTTCAGGCTCCAAAAAGATTTGGTGTTTAGGCTTATCACTAAAACGTACCACTTTATCTTCAATAGATGGGCAATAACGTGGTCCCGTTCCTTCAATCAGACCAGAGAACATAGGCGCACGGTGCAAATTATCATTAATAATCTGATGTGTTTCTACTGAAGTATATGTCAGCCAGCAAGGAAGCTGTTCATTATCCGAAGACTTCGTTTCATAGGAAAAGAACTTCGGTTGATCATCACCCGGTTGTATTTCCGTTTTGCTAAAGTCAATCGTGTCCTTATGCACACGTGGCGGCGTTCCCGTTTTAAATCGAACCAGATCAAAACCCAGCTCTCTCAAATGCTCAGACAATCTCAACGAAGGCTGTTGATTGTTTGGACCACTCTCATACATCAGCTCGCCCATAATGATTTTCCCGCGCAGATAAGTGCCTGTGGTCAGGACAACTGCTTTACTTCGATACTCTGTGCCCGTCTTCGTAATTACACCTACGCAATGACCATCTTCCATAATCAGTTCTTCAACCATACCTTGGCGTAAGGTCAGATTCGGTTCCTTTTCCATCGTTTCCTTCATCGCATGCTGATAAGAGAACTTGTCTGCTTGTGCACGCAATGCATGAACCGCCGGACCTTTACCAGTATTTAACATTCTCATTTGGATAAATGTCTTGTCAATATTCCGACCCATTTCGCCGCCCAGTGCATCAATTTCCCGCACCACATGCCCTTTTGCAGGACCGCCAATAGACGGGTTGCAGGGCATGAACGCGACCATATCCAGGTTAATTGTGATCATCAACGTGCGACAGCCCATCCGTGCTGCTGCCAAGGCTGATTCTACACCTGCATGGCCCGCGCCTACGACAATCACGTCATAGTCGCCTCCTTGGTAACCCATACCTTTCTTACCTCCTTATACATTCCGGTCTTCACGCCGAATATGCTCTTGTATATCTATAACGATAGCAGGCTTATACCAGCCATGCTTGAATGTTCTATTTGCCTAGACAAAATTGTGAAAATATTTGGTCTATTAGCGCATCATGCGCAGTATCGCCTACAATCTCACCCAAATGCTCCCATGCCAGCCTTACATCAATCTGGATCATGTCGATCGGAACAAATTGATCAGCAGCTTCATAGGCATCTACCAGCGATTGGCGCGCCTTCTTCAACAAAGCAATATGCCGTACGTTGCTGACATATGTCATATCCGCTGATTCCAGCTTGCCGCTAAAGAATAACTTTGATATAGCCTGCTCCAGTCGGTCCGCTCCCTCATTTTCCTTCACAGACATCGGTACGATAAGCTCTTCGGGAACATAACGCAGCAACAAATCCCGGTCTACTTGGGCCGGTAAGTCCATTTTATTCATAATGACAATCGCTTGTCTACCGCGGATTTGTTCCATTAATGCCATTTCATCCTCATGCAGTGGTTCGTTGGCGTTAATGACGATGAGTAGCAGATCTGCTTCACTAACCGCCGTTCTCGAACGTTCTACTCCGATCCGTTCCACTACGTCCATCGTTTCACGAATCCCAGCTGTATCCAGCAGCTTGAGCGGAATACTATTAATCGTCACATATTCCTCAATAACGTCACGGGTTGTGCCCGGAATATCGGTCACAATGGCCCGCTCGCCCCGAGCCAATGTGTTCAGCAGTGACGATTTGCCTACATTTGGCCTTCCAACAATCGCTGTAGTCAGCCCTTCACGCAAAATCTTTCCCTGCTCCGCCGTATGCAGCAGCCGATCAATTTCCGTCATAACCTGACTGCTTTTATCCTTGATTAAGTCAGACGTAAAAGATTCAACGTCATGTTCAGGATAATCAATGTTCACTTCAATATGAGCAAGTGTCTCCACCAAAACATGGCGCAAGCGCCGAATATTCTGGGACAGTTGTCCATCCACCTGCTTCAAAGCTACCGAAAAAGCTTTATCTGATTTGGAGCGAATTAAGTCAATGACGCCCTCCGCCTGACTCAGGTCAATACGACCATTCAGAAAAGCACGTTTCGTAAATTCACCTGGCTCAGCCAGACGTATATTTTGCAGCAAAAGTAAATCCATCACCCGTTTGACAGCTACGACCCCGCCATGAGTGCTGATTTCTACGACATCTTCTGTCGTAAAAGAGCGTGGCGCCCGCATCACTGTAACTAAAACTTCCTCCACCTTTTCCTGGCTTTGAGGATCTATAATATGTCCATAATGTACTGTGTGAGTTGGAGCCTTGCTTAGAGGTGTTTTACTCCGGAACAAAGCCTCCACTTCCGTGACCGCTTCTGGCCCACTGACCCGTACAACCGCAATGCCACCCTCGCCGACCGCCGTTGCAATGGCAGCTATAGTATCGCTCAGCATAAAGTTTCTACCTCCTATCAAGTAGAAACGGCATTACCGTCCTTCATCAAGAACGGCAGCCGTTTCAGCGAGAAATATAAGAAAAAAAGCAATGGCTTCTGCATCTTGCAGAGAGCCATTGCGTCGGATTATTTTTTAGCAATGACGACGCGCCGATTGGGCTCGTCCCCCTTGCTGTATGTTCTAACCTGCGCATGCTGTTGAAGCTTGGCGTGAATCAGCTTCCGCTCCTGTGACGGCATTGGCTCCAGTACCACTTCCTTGCCATAACGAATAGCCTGGTTCGCCAACCGATCTGCCAAATCCTCCAGCGTTTTTTGCCGACGTGCACGAAATTGCTCGGCATCCAGCACAATTCGGATGAATTTGTCAGAATGACGGTTGGCAACGATATTCGTCAGGTACTGTAATGCATCCAATGTCTGTCCTCTGCGGCCGATCAACATACCGAGCGACGGACCGGAGATATCCAGTGTACTTTCATCCTTGCGGTGGCGGACATCAACTTTAACGTCTAATCCCATTCCTGCTGCTGTTTCACGGATGAAACGCACCGCCTCTTCATAAGGATCTATATGTCCCGAAGGTGCTTCCATGTTCATCTGTGCTTCCTGTGCAACAAGCCCAGTTTCTTCTGATAAAGCCTGTCCCACGCTAGAAGGTGCTTGAGCCGATACATGAGGTTCAGCCGCGTGTGTGGTTTCAGGAGACGGCTCAGAGAGCAGCGTAAGCTCCACCTTCGCCTTCTTGACCCCAAGCCACCCCAGGAATCCTTTTGACGGCTGTTCCAACACGCTTACGGTTACCCGTTCACGGCTTACTCCCAGCTGGGAGAGTCCTTGTCTTACAGCATCTTCAACGGTTTTTCCTGATGTCACGACTTTGGTCATCTCGACTTTTTAGCCCCCTTCGTGTTTTTACCACCTTTTTTCTTACTATTGGAGGAACCTGTTTTCGCGAGACTGGCTGTTTTCACATTCGCCAGTGCTGCTTCTTTATCCTTATTCCGATAAAGGAAATAGTTTTGAATGATCGTGTAAATATTACTGTAGAACCAGTATAACGGCAAAGCGGATGGGAAGTTGTACGACATGAACAGAATCAGCACCGGATAGACGTATAGCAAAAATTGCATCGGTCCCTGCTGCGGCGTCGGATTCATTTTCATCATCATCCAGGTTTGGACAAATGTCGTAATCGCTGCCAAAATCGGCAGGATAAACAAGTGATCCGGTTTACCTAACTGGAGCCACAAGAAGTCATGATCCCGCAATGCCGAGTTATAATAAATGGCATTATAAAGCGCGATGAAAATGGGCATCTGTACTACCAAAGGAAGACAGCCAGCCATCGGGTTGACCTTATTTTCCTGGAACAACTTCATCGTCTCTTGCTGGACTTTTTCAGGCGTATCCTTGTACTTCGCTTGAATTTCTTTTAATTGCGGCTGAATGGCCTGCATAGCTTTGGAACTACGTACTTGCTTGAGTGTAAGCGGCAAAATAATGGTTCGCACGATAATCACCAGAATCAGTACGGCCAGGCCATACTCTCCAGAAAACCATTGGGCAAATGTATCTAACGCATACGAAAACCAGTAAACGACATATCTTTGCCAAAACGATCCATTGGCCAAGTCTGCCGTCGTGTAAGAATTGTGGGCCGTCTGAGCACATCCGGACAGCACAGCAACAAGTGCCAATAAGGCAATCAGGAGGAACCATTTTCCCCGTTGAGTCTTCAAACGCGACACTTCATAACCCCTTTCTTAACCAATCCATTCCAACGTAAATCATACCATATCCTGTAGGACAAAGATACTGACTATCGGCGTGAAGACTTGAGCAGCGAGGCTTTGCGTAGAACGTGCAGCACGCTTTTCTCCAGCTCTTGATACGACATTGTAACCGCACCCTTACGAACAATAAAAATCAGGTCAATCTGCTCCACCAATTCATGCTCATGATGGCGCACAATTTCCTTAACGATTCTACGCATCCGGTTGCGAACTACTGCATTGCCGATCTTCTTGCTGGCCGAAATTCCGACGCGGAACTGCTCTACCTCTCTGCGGCGGAACCAGTACACCACAAACTGATGGTTGGCAAAAGATTTGCCATGGCGGTATACGCGCCCAAAGTCCGCCCGGTTTCGTAGACGCAATTTTTTTTGCACGGCGCTTCTCCTTGCTCATCTCTTTTACACATGTCGGTAAGCTAACCTATACCTTTTATATAGTAAGAAGTATGGACAACATTCCAACATGGTAATCTCGCTTATTTTATATCCGTTTTCAAAAGCTTCATCTAATATAGGACAGGATGCTGGACTTCTCCCCTTCTTTCACTACATTTTTACAACAATAGAAGAAGGGATCCGATCCCTGAATACCTCAATTATGAAAAAAAAGACCACCGTAGTGGTCTTTATGCACGCATTACGCACTCAATACTTTTCTACCTTTTTGGCGACGAGCTGCCAAAACTTTACGGCCATTCTTCGTGCTCATTCTTTTACGGAAGCCGTGAACTTTTTTACGTTTGCTGACATTCGGTCTGAAAGTCGGTCTCATTGTGCTGCACCTCCTTACAAGGAATACGTTTTATATGGAATATACCTAACGTAGCAATCTCCACAAAAAACACCTTTGTACATTTAACCACAAATAGCGGCTAAAGTCAATGTACTTGTAAATCCTCTCCCTCTTTTTCGCATTCAGGAAGCCTCCTCCCCTTCACCCCGCTCACTCACTTCATTCTTTTATTCCCTTATTTCATAAAAATTCTTACGCCTCTCCTCCATCATCAGCATTCTATTTGTAGTTTTCACTCCTCCAAAAACTGCTCTTTTTACATTCCTTCATTCTGTGACTTGAATCCATCCTATTTTCAGATCGACGTTATCGGGTTCGTTCAAAAATAATGTCGGAAACGTTACCGGAAATTTTCAACAGAAAAATAAGCCTCTGTGACCAAAAGGCAACAGTTGTTATACACAGATCCACAAAAAGAACTGAATTGTGATTTAAATGGTCATAACCTGTGCATAACATTTTAGAGTAAAAAAGAGTTATTGTCGAAAACTGAACAAATTATAAACAATATCTTGTGTTGTGAATAAAAATTGTACACAACAGATTGAATTTGTGGATAAATAACCACCAGTCATTGAAATACAAGGCTTCTTTTGCTATGATGATATTACTTTTGA
This sequence comes from Paenibacillus sp. FSL L8-0158, assembly GCF_038592965.1. GTDB lineage: Bacteria > Bacillota > Bacilli > Paenibacillales > Paenibacillaceae > Paenibacillus > Paenibacillus polymyxa_D. The sequence continues at coordinate 5,830,596 of NZ_CP151949.1, forward strand.
ATGTGAATATGTTGTTTTACCCTCCATATTATCAACACCCTGTGGATAAAGTTGTGAACAAGTTCAATTTATCCATCTTTTTATTTTTGTGCGGATTCGGGATTCTGGGGATATATTCTACATTTTTCATTTGATTTCGACATATTGCAGTCCCGTTTTGGCCTGCGGGATCAAGAGAACGGATCGTGCCGCACATTCCCTCCTGAGAAATATCGCCTTTCTTCTGCTGATCAGCAGCGGAATTTCCATTAGCCATTTTTCAGGGTCATTTTGTGCTGCGTTCTCTCACCACACTGCCGCATGATTTAGGCGGCGGTATGTCTTTTTATGGCCTTCAACAACATTTTTGGGATTTTAGGCGTTTTGCCGAAGCACCGAGAGCAGCTCTCTGCAGCTTAATTCGGTAAAATGTCAGGATTTAAAAGGAGTGACGTCT